>JAKLLE010000002.1 GCA_023150295.1 Giesbergeria sp.
CCCCCCCGAAGAAGCCACCCTTGTTAAAGTGGCTTCGCCATTTCTGGCGTAGGTTTTTGCCCCGAGTGCGACGACTGGCACCACTCGGTATGTGGCCGGGATTCGCCTGACCGGCAAAAGCAATGTTTGTGTGCCCCTGGCGCGAGGACGGACACCGCCAAGTATGTGAACCGGGTGACACAGCTCGCCGGTTCGGCACAGTGAGCAGTGTACGAAACGGACTACCACCGTCCGAACGGTCACGTCACTTTTTCGACCAAAGTTTGAGCATTCTGGAAAAGAACGTTTCAACCGGCCCGCGCTTTGACTCTCGATAGGCTTTGCGGTCTTCTTGCGACAAGCCGCGTTCCGGGTCGTGAAATCGATGCCAAAGCTCTTGTTCGGGCGTGGCATCACTAAAACCAGTGAAATGAACATGCGACCCATCGGGTTGCTCTGCCAAGCAACTCCAGCTAACACGCCTTGGTCTTGTGAGCTGGAAATCTAGCGGCATGAGTGGGGCTCCCTTGTGGGGGCATTCAGGCTCTGAGGCATCGGGTACAGGCGCTGCGAGCGGTTCATGCTGATTCATACGGGCTGGTTGTGCTACAGAGCCCCCAAGCCAAGAGGCCCGGTGCGTTCAAACACCACATCCGAAGCGGTAGCAGCCCCCACCGATAAGCGGGGTTTTGTCATGCCCAAATTCTGGGGCTGGTGCGCCTGCACTTGTCTCCCATGGTTTCGGGCGGGATGGGCTTACCCGCAAGGATGGCCGCACGGCTTCGGACGTGTTTGAAACATCCCGCCCACCTGCTGCGCGTTCAAACGCAAACGGTGGATTCCTTGCCACTCCCGAAGGAGCCAAGACCATGACCTCAATCACGGGGCGCAAATCCGCGCCCACTCAGGCCAGCCCGGCCACCATCCCCACTGCCAACCTGACCGCCGTTCTGGCGGCCTTCAACGCCTGCAACCTGACGTCCTGCTACATCGAGCGCGGCAACTTCGCCGCCGCCCGGCGCAAGCTGGTGCTGGCCCTGGCGTCCGTCAACCAACTGGCGGAGGGCTGAGCCATGAGCACCACCACCCACACCGCCCACCCCCAGGGCGAAGCCGCCGCATTGCGCGCTGCCCTGCGCCTGGCACTGGCCGCGCTGAAAAAGGCCATAGATGACGATTGCGCCATCGAGGCACACGAACAGATGACCATTGACGGCGACACCTGGACCATTGGCGGCATCTGCGCTCTGGCCCATGACGCCCTGACCAACAAGGAGGCGTGAGCCATGGCGTACTTCAACCCAGCAGAACGACCACCAGACCCGCCGCGAGCGGGTTTTCTTTTGCTGGCGCTGGAAGCCTACCCCGATTGCCCAAGGGTTGCATTGCCGAAATTGACTTACATCCGCCCTTACATCGGACGGAAAAAGAAAAACCCCGCTATTTTTTGGATAGCAGGGTTTCCTTTTTTTACTTGGGGTGGCTGATGGGGCTCGAACCCACGACAACAGGAATCACAATCCTGGACTCTACCAACTGAGCTACAGCCACCGTAGAGCCTGCAATTATAGCCTGAAATTCTGGCTACAGATCAATTTTCTGCGTTTGCTTGCGCCACGGGACGGGGCACCTTGATTTGGGCCTGGTAGCGGGACTTGAGGGTTTCGTAGTAAGCCATGCCCTCGGCCGTGGCCCACCACTGGGTGTATTGCTGTTGCATCTGCCCAAAGAGTTGGGGGTCTTTGTTCTCGGTAGGCAGGATGCGAATGACCTTGACCACGGCATAGCCTGCAGGGCCAAGATCAACGCCGGTCCACACAGGCAGGGCATCAGGTTTGGCAGAGAGCACTGCATCCACCACAGCACGGGATTGGCCTTGGGCCTGGTCGCGCGCGAGCACGATCGGAGCGGCAAGCCCCTTGGCCAACTCCGGCTTTTCGGCCCAGGCGTCTCGCTTGGCTTCGCCTTCTTTGCGGGCCAGTTCGGCCGCCTTTGCGGCCACATAGCGCTGGCGCACCTGATCCTTGACTTCATCGAAGGGCTGGGTGCGTGCACTTTGGTGCTCGACAACTCTTGCTGCAGCCATTTGATTGGCACCCAACTCCACCGCCTCGGTGTTGCGCCTGTTCTGCAAAGAATCGGTGGCAAAAAGCGCATCCAAAAGTTTGGGGCTGGCCAACGCGCCGCTGGCACCCGGCTGCGGCGTACGCGTCACGCCTTTGGCGGTGTGGATCTTCAGCTTGAGCTTGTCGGCCACGGGCTGGAGACTCTCAGCCTGCTCATAGACGGTGTTGGCAAAGGTTTCCGCGGCCTCGGCATACTTGCGTTGGGCCTGTTGCTGCTTCAGTTCAGCTTCGAGTTTGGGGCGCAGATCTTCAAAGCTGGGCTCACGCGCGGCCTTGACATCGACCAGTTGAATGAGGTGATAGCCGAAGTCGGTTTCCACCACGTCGCTGATGGCGCCCTTGGTCAGCCCAAACGCAGCCTCTTCAAACGGCTTGACCATGGCACCGCGGGCAAAAAATCCCAGGTCACCACCCTGAGCGGCAGAGCCCGGATCTTGGGAGTGCTTTTTGGCCAGAGCGGGAAAGTCCTTGGGATTCTTGCTCAGTTGCTCCAGCAGCTGCGACGCGAGTGCCTTGGCCTTTTCACGCTCGACAGCAGGCGCATCCTTGGCGGCAGCAATCAGGATGTGACTGGCCCTGCGCTCCTCCTTGCCCATGTGGCGCGAGAGGTTTTCCTTGTAGTAGGTGCGAAGATCATCTTCATTGAGCGTGATGCCAGCTCGCACGCTGTCGATGTCGAAAACCACGTATTCGATGCTCGCCTGCTCGGGCAGCTGAAAAGTGGGGCTGTGCTCCTGGTAGTAGGCCTGCAGCTCCGAATCGGTGGGAACCACCTTGGATTCCTGATCGGCGGCCTTGAACAAGGCCACCTGCACCTCTCGCCGCTGAAACAGAGGTTCGATGGCAGAGAGCCCCTGGGACGAAGTGGCAAAGCTGCTGTTGACCACACCACCCAGTACCTGGTTCAAGGAAAGGTCGCGCCGCATGGAGGCCTCGAAGCCTTCGGGCATCATGCCCTGCGTGGCAACCAGCGCACGGTAAGCCTCGGCATCCAGGGTGCCATCGGGCTTGCGCAAGGCGGCAATCTGCGGAATCTCCTGCAGGCTGCGGGCCAGGCGTGCGTCTGTAGTTACCAGGTGCATCTTTTGAGCTGCCACCTGCAGCACACGGTCACGCACCAGGCGCTCCAACGTGGCGTAGCGGGCTTGCGGGGTGTCTAGCAACTTGGCGTCCATTTGCGGCTGCTCGCGCCGCTGGCGGTCAGACTCGACCCGGTGGGCGTTGTCCCATTCGGTCTGCGTGATGTCCTGACCGTCCACCCGTGCCACGACGGGGCTGCTGCCTGAGAAATAGCTGGAATCAATGCCCACCAGCACGAACGAGGGAATGATCAGCAAGAGCAGCAAGAGCATTGCGATCTTGGTGTTCTTGCGGATGGTTTCGAACATGGTCAATCTTTCTGAGACATAAAACAAAAGGCGAACTTGCGTTCGCCTTTGCATCAGTGGTGGGTGCTGACGGGGTCGAACCGCCGACCTACGCCTTGTAAGGGCGCCGCTCTACCAACTGAGCTAAGCACCCACTGAAATCCGATGTCAGTTCAGGGCGTCCTTGAGAGCCTTGCCTGGACGGAACTTTGGCACCTTGGCAGCCTTGATTTTAATCGCAGCGCCGGTACGGGGGTTGCGGCCCGTGCGTGCAGCGCGCTTGCCCACGGCAAAGGTACCGAAACCGACGAGCGACACGGTGCCGCCTTTTTTCAACGTCTTCTTGACCGCTTCGATCGTGGACTCCAGCGCCCGTGCAGCGGCAGCCTTGGAGATGTCGGCATTGTTTGCAATGTGCTCAATCAGTTCGGTTTTGTTCACAAGAAGCCTCTCGGGAATGTGGTTGGGTTGTCTCTGGTGTTTGTTCAACTCACCCAGCCCGGCGTGCGCTGGGGGCGGGTGGCTGGTTGGCCCTGGCAGCGGGCACTGCCACTCTGGATTAAAGCCATCGACTCTCCGGGTGTCAATACAACACGCCGGATTGCAACGGCGCGACGGGCAATTCTAGTCGCATTTGTGGCCTTGCATGGAGGCGTTGACTCTTTTTTGCCGCAGCTCAGCTGCCTCGCAGCTTCACCGATTGACAAGCATGGCGGCGGGTCAGTCCTTGACCCGCGCACGAATCTCCGGCAACGCCTTTTGCAGGTAGTACACCATGGACCACACCGTCAGCACCGCCGCGATCCAGATCAGCCAGGTGCCCCACACACCGGTGTCGATCACTCCCAGCACGCGCCCGTCGTACAACAGAAAAGGGATGGCCACCATCTGCACCGTGGTCTTGAGCTTGCCCAGCATGTGCACGGCCACGCTCTTGCTGGCACCGATCTGCGCCATCCATTCGCGCAGTGCCGAAATGGCGATCTCGCGTCCGATGATGATGAGGGCCACGAACACATCGGCGCGTTGCAGATGCACCAGTACCAAGAGCGATGCGCACACCAGAAATTTGTCTGCCACCGGATCGAGGAACGCGCCGAAGGACGAGGTCTGGTTGAGCTTGCGCGCCAGGAAGCCGTCGAGCCAGTCCGTGGCGGCAAACACCATGAACATCAACGCGGCGATGAGGTTGCGCGTGGGCTCGTCCAGCGGCGCGTAGAACACTCCAACGATCAAAGGGATCGCGACAATGCGCGTCCAGGTCATGAGGGTGGGAATGGTCCAGAACATGGCGCGATTGTGTCACGCCCCAGGGACTGCGGACACCTGAAGCCTGTTCAGCGCAAGACGCGGTAGATCTCCTCGGCCAGCTCGCGCGAGATGCCTTCCACACTGGCCAGGTCTTCCGCACTGGCATCCTGCACGCCACGCACGCCGCCAAAGCGCTGCAGCAGGCGTGCACGCTTCTTCGGCCCGATGCCGGGAATGTCTTCCAGCCGACTGCCGCCCACGCGCACCTTGGCACGGGCCGCGCGCATGCCAGTGATGGCAAAGCGGTGCGCCTCGTCGCGGATCTGCGCCACCAGCATGAGTGCTGCCGAGTCCCGTCCCAGGCACACCTTCTCGCGCCCATCGGCAAACACCAACTCCTCCAGCCCCACCTTGCGGCCTTCGCCCTTCTCTACGCCGACGATGCGCGCCAGGTCCAGGCCCAGTTCAGTGAAAACCTCACGCGCCATGGCAACCTGGCCCTTGCCACCATCGACCAGCACCAGGTCGGGCAGGCGCGCCTGGCCTGCGGCGGGCTCGGCGCCGCCAGCCTCGCGCAGGGCCTGTGCCACCTTGGCGTAGCGGCGCTGCAGCACCTGGCGCATGGCGGCGTAGTCGTCCCCGCCGGTGATGCCTTCGATCTTGTACCGACGGTACTCGCTGCCCTGCATCTTGTGGTGGTGGAACACCACGCACGAGGCCTGCGTGGCCTCGCCCGCCGTGTGCGAGATATCGAAGCACTCGATCGCGAGCTGGTCCAGGTCTTCCTGCGGCAAGTCCAGCGCCTCGGCCAGCGCCCGCGTGCGCGCCTGCTGCGAGCCCTCCTCGGCCAGCAGGCGGGCCAGTTGCAGGTCGGCGTTCTGGCGCGCCATGTCGAGCCAGGTGCGGTGCTGCCCGCGCGGCTGGTGCACCACGCCCACGCGCTGGCCGGCCTGCTCCGCGAGCGCCTGCGCCAGCGCCTTGTCCACCGGCTCGCTGGCGATCAGCAGAGGCGGCACGGGCACGCCGATGTAGTGCTGCGCGATGAAGGCCTCCTGCACCTGCTGCTCCACCGCCGCTGGCGCAGCCGCAGCATCTTCGGCGGCATAGACAGCGGCGGCATCCTCCACATGCACCGGGAAGTAGGCCCGGTCGCCCAGGTGGCGGCCGCCGCGCACCATGGCCAGGTTCACGCAGGCGCGCCCACCCTGCACGCGCACGGCAAGAATGTCCACGTCCTTGTCCGAGGTGGTTTCCACCGCCTGCTGGTGCAGCACGCGCGCGAGCGCCGTGATCTGGTTGCGCAGCTCGGCCGCCTGTTCGAACTCCAGCCGATCGGCGTGCGCCATCATGCGCGCCTCCAACTCTTGCAAGAGCGCCTGCGTCTCGCCGCGCAACAGCGCCTCGGCATGTGCCACATCCTGCGCGTAGACCTCGGGCGCAATCAGGCCCACACAGGGAGCGGTGCAGCGCTTGATCTGGTACAGCAGGCAAGGCCGCGTGCGGTTGGCAAACACCGTGTCCTCGCAGGTGCGCAAGCGGAACACCTTTTGCAGCAGCTGAATGGTCTCCTTCACCGCCCAGCTGTTCGGGTAAGGCCCGAAGTAGCGGTGGCGCTTGTCGATGCTGCCCCGGTAGTAGGCCATGCGCGGAAAGCGCTGCAACGCCGCCTCGCCCTGCCCGTCCTTGGCGGCCACGCCGGTGATCTTGAGGAAGGGGTAGCTCTTGTCGTCGCGGAACAGGATGTTGTATTTGGGGTTCTGCGACTTGATGAGGTTGTTTTCCAGCAGCAGCGCCTCGGCCTCGGAGCGCACCACCGTGGTCTCCAGGCGCGCGATCTTGCCCACCATGTGGCCGATGCGCGTGCCGCCGTGCTGCTTGGTGAAATAGCTCGAAACGCGCTTCTTGAGGTTGCGCGCCTTGCCCACGTAAAGCAGCGCGCCCTCGGCGTCGAAATAGCGGTAGACGCCCGGCAGGGGTGGCAGCGCGACCACCTGCGCCAGCAGTTCTTCGGAATACCCATCTTGCATGGCGCTATTGTGCGCAGACAATGCGGGCCATGCGTTCGCAAACCCCTCCCGCCCCGCTGCAATGGGACATCTTCTGCCGCGTGATCGACAACTTTGGCGACATCGGCGTGTGCTGGCGCCTGTCCGCCGACCTGGCAGCGCGCGGCCAGCAGGTACGCCTGTGGGTGGACGACGCCTCGGCCCTGGCCTGGCTGGCGCCGCAGGGCCATCCCGGCGTGCAGGTACGCGCCTGGGGCAGCCTGCCCGCCGCGCACGAGCCCCCCACGCAGGTGCTGGTAGAAGCCTTCGGCTGCGAGATTGCTCCTGAATTCATAGCTAACAGCGCACGTATTTCAAGCGCTACAGGCCAAAAATACCTTTGGATCAACCTCGAATACCTCTCGGCCGAGCCCTATGTGGAGCGCTGCCATCGCCTGCCCTCGCCCGTGCGCGAAGGTGCAGCACTGGGCGACGTGAAGTGGTTTTTCTACCCCGGCTTCAACCCGGCCACCGGCGGTTTGCTGCGCGAAGCCGGGCTCATGGAGCGCCAGGCACGCTTTGACACCGCCGCCTGGCGCACGGCCCAAGGCGCC
This sequence comes from Giesbergeria sp., assembly GCA_023150295.1. Taxonomy (GTDB): domain Bacteria; phylum Pseudomonadota; class Gammaproteobacteria; order Burkholderiales; family Burkholderiaceae_C; genus Simplicispira. The sequence goes on from JAKLLE010000002.1 coordinate 7,323, forward strand.
GGCACGCCCGACGATGCACCCGACGCCTGCTGGATCTCGCTCTTTTGCTACGAGCCCCCCGCCCTGCCCGCACTGTTGCAGCAGTGCATGCAGCGCCCCACGCGGCTGCTCGTCACGCCAGGCCGGGCTGCGGCAGCCACACAGGCCGCTCTGGATTTTATGGATGAAAATGGCCTGAAAGGCATACCAGATAAGCGCAGGCAGCTATCAATTTCATACCGACACACCTGCCCCCAGCGCGCCTTTGACGACATGCTCTGGGCCTGCGACCTGAACCTGGTGCGCGGCGAGGATTCGCTGGTGCGCGCGCTGTGGGCCGGTCGGCCGCTGGTCTGGCAGATCTACCCGCAGCACGACAACGCGCACCACGACAAATTGCACGCCTTTCTGGACTGGCTGCAGGCGCCCGAGTCGCTGCGGCGCTTCCACGCCACCTGGAACGGCCTGGACAACGCTCCCCTGGTGCTGCCCGACGCAACCCAACTCGCACAATGGGCGGCCTGTGTGCAGGCCGCGCGTGCGCGGCTGCTGGCCCAGGACGATCTTGCGACACAAATTCTGGGGTTCGTGCGCGAAAAACGGTAAAATCCAAGGCTTTGCGCAAATCGGCAGACTGCTTTTGCAGCCGCCGCCACAGCGCATTCCCGCCGCGGAACATGCATCGGCACGGCAGCCCCCAGGGCTACAGGCCCACGCATTGAGCGGCCCCAACCCCAGGCAACATGCTATGAAAATCGCTCAAGAAATCCGCGCCGGCAACGTCATCATGCACGGCAAGGACCCCATGGTCGTGCTCAAGACCGAATACGCACGCGGCGGCCGCAACGCCGCCACTGTGCGCATGAAACTCAAGAGCCTGATCGCCAACTTCGGCACCGAAGTGGTGTTCAAGGCCGACGACAAGATGGACCAGATCATTCTGGACAAGAAGGACTGCACCTATTCCTACTTCGCTGACCCGCTGTATGTCTGGATGGACGCCGACTACAACCAGTACGAAGTCGAAGCCGAGAACATGGGCGACGCCCTGAACTACCTTGAAGACGGCATGACCGCCGAAGTGGTGTTCTACGAAGGCAAGGCCATCTCGGTCGAACTGCCCACCAGCGTCGAGCGCGAAATCACCTGGACCGAACCTGCCGTCAAGGGCGACACGTCCGGCAAGGTGCTCAAGCCCGCCAAGATCGCCACCGGCTTCGAAGTGCCCGTGCCCCTGTTCGTGGACCAGGGCGACAAGATCGAAATCGACACCCGCACCGGCGAATACCGCAAGCGCGTCTGAGGCAGCTTCGCCCCAGCAAAAAGGCTTCCCTCGGGAAGCCTTTTTGTTTTGGGGCCTTTTTGACCTCCAGCGCCCCTCCATTGGGTGCAAGCAGCTATTAATTTTATAGCAATCAGACCGGCTGCGCCACCAGGTCGTGGCCCTGCACGCCCACGATGCGGGCCTTGGTGAAGTCACCCACTTTCATGGTCTTGCTGATTTTCTCGGGCGGCAGCAACTGCACGGTGCCGTCGATCTCAGGCGCATCGGCGTAGCTGCGGCCCACGCCGCCCTTGCGCCCCATGGCGGGCGCATGATCCACCAGCACCTGCATGGTGGCACCCACGCGGCGCTGCAGGCGCGCGATGGATACCTCTTCGGCCACGGCCATGAAACGGGCTCGGCGTGCTTCGCGCTCTTGCAGCGGCAACATGCCAGGCAGGTTGTTGGCCTCGGCACCCGTCACGTCGCTGTAGGCAAAGCAGCCGGCACGGTCGATCTGCGCTTCGCGCAAAAAGTCCAGCAGGTGCTGGAATTCTTCTTCGGTTTCGCCTGGGAAACCGGCGATGAAGGTGCTGCGCACCACCAGCTCGGGGCACACCTCGCGCCAGCGCTGGATGCGCTCCAGGTTCTTCTCGCCGCTGGCCGGGCGCTTCATGCGCTTGAGCACGTCGGGGTGGCTGTGCTGGAAGGGCACGTCCAGGTAGGGCAGCACCAGGCCCTGCGCCATCAGCGGAATGACATCATCGACGCTGGGGTACGGGTACACATAGTGCAGGCGCACCCAGGCGCCATAGGGCGCGGCCATGGTACCCAGGGTCTGCACCAGTTCGAGCATGCGCGTCTTGACCGGCTTGCCGTCCCAGAAGCCGGTGCGGTACTTCACATCCACACCATAGGCCGAGGTGTCCTGGCTGATGATGAGCAGCTCTTTCACGCCGCCCTCGAACAGCGCGCGCGCCTCGTTCAGCACATCGCCAATCGGGCGCGAGACCAGGTCGCCGCGCATCGAGGGGATGATGCAGAAGGTGCAGCGGTGGTTGCAGCCCTCGCTGATCTTGAGGTAGGCATAGTGGCGCGGCGTGAGCTTGATGCCCGCCTCGCCGAAGGCGCCGGGCACCAGGTCGATGAAAGGATCGTGCGGCTTGGGCAGGTGGCGGTGCACGGCATCCATCACATCCTGCGTGGCCTGCGGGCCGGTCACGGCCAGCACGCTGGGGTGCATCTGCTGCACGAAATTGCCGCCGCCATCGCCCGAGCGCGCGCCCAGGCAGCCGGTGACAATGACCTTGCCGTTCTCGGCCAGGGCGTCGCCAATGGTGTCCAGGCTTTCCTTGACGGCGTCGTCAATGAAACCGCAGGTGTTGACGATGACCAGGTCCGCGCCTTCGAAGGACTTGGCGGTCTGGTAACCCTCGGCGCTGAGCTGCGTGAGGATGAGTTCGGAATCGGTCAGGTTCTTCGGGCAGCCGAGGCTGACGAATCCGACCTTGGGGGTCTTGGTGGGGGAGAGTGCTTCGCTCATAACCCCGTATTGTCCCAGTTCTGGCCCGGGAGGGCGCTGCCCTCAGCGTTTGATGCCGAACGCGCCCAGCATCTGCTCGGTCTGCTTTTGCATCTGTTCCTGCATTTGCGTGAACATGGTGCGCGACTGCTCTGCATAGTTGCCCATCAGCCCTGCCATCACGGGGGACTGCGGGGCCACGAACTGCTTCCACATCTCGGGCGTCATGCCCTGGGTCTGCTCGGCCATGCGCGCCTGCAGGTCGGTGAACATCTGCACGTTCTTCTCCAGCGTGCTGCCCATGAAACCCTGCATGGCGTGGCCGTAGAAACGGATGATGTTGGCCAGCACGGCTTCGCTGAACATGGGTGCGCCGCCAGCCTCTTCTTCCAGAATGATCTGCAGCAGGATGCTGCGCGTGATGTCTTCGCTCGTCTTGGCGTCCCGCACCACGAGGTTCTCATGCGCCATCACCAACTGCTTGACCTCGGCCAGCGTGATGTAGGTGGATGTGTTGGTGTCGTACAGGCGCCGGTTGGGGTACTTCTTGATCACCCGCTGCGCCGGTTTGGTGGCGGATGCGGCTTGGGTTTCTGGCACGGAAGGGGCTCCTCGGATCTGGCTGGACGGCGGCATTTTGCACTGCAGCAGATTTTAGAGGCGGCACCCCAGCCTCGGTCCGAAGGAATACCCTGAGAGCCACTGCTGCATTGCAGCAAAAGTGCCTCGATCCCGTGCTACTGTGAGGGCTGTCGCATGCCAACCCATTGACCGCCCATGACACCCACCACCGAATGGCTTGAGAACATCACCTACGACGAGCTGCAGGTCGGCCACAGCGCCCGGCTCCTGCGCACGCTGAGCATGGCCGACATCCAGGCCTTTGCCGCAGTCTCGGGAGACACCAACCCAGCCCACCTCAACAGCGATTACGCCAACGACACCCTGTTCCACGGCGTGATTGCGCATGGCATGTGGGGCGGCGCTTTGATTTCGGCGCTGCTGGGCACACAGTTCCCAGGGCCGGGCACCATTTACGTGTCGCAAGACCTGCACTTCACTCGCCCGGTGCGCGTGGGAGACACACTGACCATCATTGCCACCGTCCAGAACAAACTGGACGAGCGCAAACTGGTGGAGCTGGACTGCCAGGCCGTCAACCAAAAAGGCGAGACCGTTCTGCATGGATTGGCGCGGGTACTTGCCCCGCAAAAGAAGGTGCGGCTGCCGCAGTCGCACGCCCCGCAAATCCAGCTTTTCGATCCACAGGCGCGGCTGCGCGAACTGCTGGCCCTGGGCCAGGGGCTCGCGCCCGAACGCTGCGCCGTGGTGCACCCCTGCGATCCCGAGTCCCTGCGCGGCGCCATGGACGCCGCCGCCCACGGCCTGATCACACCCGTGCTGGTGGCCCCCGAGGCGCGGCTGCGTGCGCTTGCCGAGAAGGCCGGAATCAGCCTGCAAGGGGCCGAGATCCTGGCCGTGGAACATAGCCACGCCGCCGCAGCCAAGGCCGCCGAACTGGCAGCGCTGGGTCAGGTCGGCATGCTCATGAAAGGCAGCCTGCACACCGACGAGCTGATGCAGGCCGTGGTGTCCCAGCCCGCACTGCGCACGGGGCGACGCATGTCCCACGTGTTCCGGTTTGACGTACCGCTGTACCCCAAGCCGCTGCTCATCACCGACGCCGCACTCAACATCCGCCCCACGCTGGCCGAAAAGGCCGACATCATCCGCAACGCCATCGACTTTGCGCGCATCCTGGGCGTGGAGGTTCCGCTCGTGGCCATCCTGTCGGCCGTGGAAACGGTCAACCCCAGCATTCCCTCCACGCTGGATGCCGCCGCCCTGTGCAAGATGGCGGACCGACGCCAGATCACGGGTGGCGTGCTCGACGGCCCTCTGGCGTTCGACAACGCCATCTCGCTGCAGGCCGCGCAGATCAAGGACATCAGCTCCCCCGTGGCCGGGCAGGCCGACATCCTGGCCGTCCCCGACCTGGAAAGCGGCAACATGCTGGCCAAACAGCTCGAATACCTGGCCGGTGCGTCCGGCTCGGGCATCGTGCTGGGGGCGCGCGTACCCATCGCCTTGACCAGCCGTGCCGACGGCCCTCAGGCACGGGTCGCGTCTGCTCTGCTGGCGCGGTTGGTGGCACACCACGCACACCAGGCCGCCGCCAACCAACACCGTGCGCTCACCTGAAAGAAGGCTCCATGGCGATACTCGCAGTCAATGCAGGGTCTTCCACGCTCAAGTTCTCGGTCCATCCCCTGGTGGGCACCGGCGTCTCGGACCCCGTGCTCACCGGCACCATCCAGGGCCTGGAACCTGCGGGCCAACCCGCGATGGATTGGTTCTGGCAGGGTCAACACCACCAGCAGCCCCTGCCCTCTACCCCCGGCTCCACGTTCGAAAGCGCACTGCGCGCGCTGCAGAGCCTGCTGCTCAGCCTGCCCGCACTGCCCGGCCTGCGTGCGGTCGCGCACCGCGTGGTGCACGGCGGCCAGCACTTCCAGCACAGCACACGGGTCACACCCGAAGTGCTGCTCATCCTGGAGCAACTCAACCCCCTGGCGCCGCTGCACCAGCCGCACAACCTGGCGGGCATCCGTGCGTTTGCGGCCGTGTTTCCCACACTGCCCCAGGTCGCGTGTTTCGATACCGCCTTCCACGCCACACTGCCGCGTGAAGAGTTCTGCTTTGCACTGCCCCAGGCACTAAGCGATGAGGGCGTGCGGCGGTATGGCTTTCATGGGCTCTCGTACCAATCCATCATGGGCACCCTGCAATCGTGCAGCGCGCGCGCCGGCGGGCGCACGCTCATGGCCCACCTGGGCAACGGTGCCAGCCTATGCGCCACGCTGCAAGGCCGCAGTCAGGCGACCACCATGGGGTTTTCCGCGCTCGATGGGCTGGTGATGGGCACGCGCTGCGGCTCCATAGACCCCGGTGTCTTGCTGTACCTGCTGGAACAGGGCTGGGATCACGACCGCATCCAGGCCCTGCTGTACCGCCAGAGCGGCCTGCTGGGCGTGTCGGGCATTGCCGCCGACATGCGCACCCTGCGCGCCAGCACCGAGCCCACGGCGCAGTTCGCCATCGAACTGTTCGCGCGGCGCGTGGTGCGTGCCACGGGCGAGCTGAGCGCCTGCATCGGCGGGCTCGACGTGCTGGCCTTCAGCGGCGGCATTGGCGAAAACGACGCCCTGCTGCGCGCCGACGTGGCCCAACGCCTGGCCTACCTGGGCGTACGCGTGGACGCCACGCTGAATGCACGCGCCGTGCAAGGTCACGCCGCTTGGGCCATCCACACACCGGACAGCGCCGTGGAAGTCTGGGTCGTGCCCACCGACGAAGGCCGCGTGGCGGCCGCCGAAGCGGCTGCACTGTTGATTGCCTCTTGACCCACTGTAAGAGCTGCCCAACCTTATTGCCCCCACGCACCACTATGCGCACAGCGCCTCCAACCGCCGCTGGCTTTCAAAACACCTGAGTTCCCCCGTGAGCGGATCGATGAATTCCAGCGACCGGGCCAGCAGTTGCAAGGGGCGGGAGTAGTCGCCCTCTGGCGGGTCGTTGACTTCGGGATAGAACGCATCGTTGCGCAGGGGTAGGCCCAGTGCGGCCATGTGCACGCGCAACTGGTGGCGCTTGCCGGTCACCGGCTCCAACCCATAGCGTGCCCAGCCGTTGGCCACTTCGAGAACCCGCATGCGCGTGAGGCTGTTGGCTTCACCAGGAACCTCATGCATGCGGAAGAACTGCGGGCTTTCTTCCAGGCGGCTACGGTGCTCACGCGGAAACGCCAGCCCTTCGCGCCAAGGCGCCACGGCCTCGTAGTGCTTGGTAATGACGCGGTCGCGGAACAGGCCCTGGTACACCCCCCGCGTGGCCCGTTGCAACGAAAACAACACCAGCCCTGCGGTATCCCGGTCGATGCGGTGCAGGGGCGAGAGTTCGGGCAGTTGCAGCCGGTGCTTCAGGCGCACCAGCAGGCTGTGGTGCAGGTAGCGGCCCGTGGGGGTGACGGGCATGAAATGCGGTTTGTCAGCCACCAGCAGGTGCGCGTCCTGGTACAGCACCGTTTCCTCGAAGGGGATGCAAGGCTCTTCACCCAGCCAGCGGTAGTAGTACAGGCGAATGCCGCGCTCGAAGATTCGTGCAGGGGTCACAGGTACGCCGCGCTCATCGACCACATCGCCCTGCTCCATGCGCTGCGCCCATGCTTCGCGCGTGACGGCCGGTATGCGCCGTGCCAGATAGTCCAGCATGGTGCCGCTGCCGCTGGAGGGCAGCACCACGCAACTGGGGCTCACGCCCGCGCGCATGGGCAACACATCGGGGCAGCGGGGGTTGTGCATGACGGCGGTGATTTTAGTGGGGACTGCCACTTCTACGGCACTGAAAAAGCGATGGCCCGCTGCGCGGGCCATCATCGTGCGTCAGGGCAGAGGCGGCTGGATCACTGGATCAGCGGCACACCCGTCCTGGACTGCAGAAACTCCAGGCTCACTTCCGGTGCCAGCTCCACCACCTTGAGGCCTTGCGGGGTCACGTCCATGACGGCCAGGTCGGTGATGATGCGGTCCACCACGCCCTGGCCCGTGAGGGGCAGCGTGCATTTCGGAAGGATCTTGAGGTCTTCGGTACCGTCCTTCTTCTTGGCCACATGCTCCATGAGCACGATCACGCGCTTGACGCCGGCCACCAGGTCCATGGCGCCGCCCATGCCCTTGACCATCTTGCCGGGGATCATCCAGTTGGCCAGGTCGCCCTTGTCGGTGACCTGCATGGCGCCCAGGATGGACAGGTTGATCTTGCCGCCACGGATCATGGCAAAGCTCTCATGGCTGCCGAAGATCGACGAGCCCTTGATGGTGGTCACCGTCTGCTTGCCGGCGTTGATCAGGTCGGCGTCCACCTCGTCCTCATAGGGGAAGGGGCCGATGCCCAGCATGCCGTTCTCGCTTTGCAGCCACACCTCGATGTGGTCGGGCACATGGTTGGCCACCAGCGTGGGGATGCCGATCCCCAGATTCACATAGAAGCCGTCCTGCAGTTCCTGTGCGGCGCGCGCCGCCATTTGGTCTTGGGTCCAGGGCATGGTGTTCTCCTCACACTTTGCGGTCGCGGGTGGTGCGCTTTTCGATGCGCTTTTCGGGCGTGGGGTTGTGCACGATGCGGTGCACGTAGATGCCGGGCAGGTGCACGTCGTCGGGTGCAATGTCGCCCGTGGCAACGACGCGTTCCACCTCGACGATGCAGATCTTGCCTGCCATGGCTGCTGCGGGGTTGAAGTTGCGCGCCGTCAGGTGAAAGCGCAGGTTGCCCGACATGTCGGCCACGTCGGCCTTGATGAGCGCCACCTCGGGCACCAGGGCACGTTCCATCACATAGGTTTCGCCGTCGAATTCGCGCAGTTCCTTGCCGTCGGCCACCAGGGTGCCCACGCCGGTCTTGGTAAAGAAGGCCGGAATGCCTGCACCGCCCGCACGCAGCTTTTCGGCCAGCGTGCCCTGGGGGGTGAATTCCAGCTCCAGCTCGCCCGCCAGGTACTGGCGCTCGAACTCCTTGTTCTCGCCCACGTAGCTGGAGATCATTTTCTTGATCTGGCGTGTCTCCAGTAGCTTGCCCAGGCCGAAGCCATCGACACCGGCGTTGTTGGAGATGACGGTGAGGTTCTTCACCCCCGTATCGCGCAGCGCATCGATCAGTGCCTCGGGAATGCCGCACAGCCCGAAACCGCCCACGGCCAGCAACTGGCCGTCTGCCACCACGCCCTCAAGGGCCGCGGCCGCCGAAGGAAATACCTTGTTCACGAGAGTCTCCTCATCAGTAGGGATGCACTACGATACTACTTATTTGCTTAAGTAGTTTTCCGTAAAGATTTGCACTATGGATGTGGACTACCGCCTTGCCTTCGAACTGGCGCCCGTGGGGCTGATCCTGTCGCGCAACCGCACCATGGTGGACTGCAACGCCCATGTGTGCGAGATGTTCGGCTGCTCGCGCGAGCTGCTGCTGGGCCAGTCGTTCCAGATGCTCTACCCCAGCGCCGAGGAGTACGAGCGCCTGGGCGCACGCATGGCGCCCATTCTCAACGCCAAGGGCTGGTATGCGGACAACCGCATCATGAAGCGCGCGAGCGGCGAGCTGTTCTGGTGCCATGTGTCGGGCCGCGCCCTCAACCGCGAGGCACCGCACGCCTCGGGCATCTGGAGCTTCGAGGATCTGAGCTCGCAACGCACCGTCAAGGCAGAACTGACGGGGCGTGAGCGCGAGGTGGCAGCGCGCGTGCTCGAAGGGCTCACGTCCAAGGAGATCGGCAAGGCCCTGGGCATCAGCCACCGCACGGTGGAGATCTACCGCGCCCGGCTCATGCGCAAGTACGACGCCTCCACCGCAGCCGACCTGGTGCACAAGCTGCTGGCGGGCGCGTAAACCGCGCCGCAGCGCCTGCGACCCTGTGCTGTGGAACTTCAGCGCGGCACTGCGGGCTCCACCACCTCGGCGGCGGCGCGGAACGCATCCACCGCCGACGGCACGCCACAGTAGATGGCGGCGTGCAGCAGCACTTCCTGGATTTCCTGCACCGAGGCGCCGTTGTTCAGCGCTCCGCGCACATGGCCCTTGAGCTCGTGCGGGCGCCCCAGTGCGGTGAGCATGGCCACGGTGACCAGGCTGCGTGTCTTGCGGTCCAGACCGTCGCGCTGCCACACGTCGCCCCAGGCCGCGCACGTGATGTGCTCCTGGATGGGTGCGGTGAACGGGGTGATCCCGGCCAGGGCGCGGGCCACAAAGTCCTCGCCCATGACCTGCTTGCGCGTGGCCAGGCCCTGGTCGTATTGCTGCTGTTGCTGTGCGTTCATGGTGGTGCTTGTCTGTTGCTGGGGTTGGATGTTGCGGCGGCAAACGTATCATGGTTTCTTCCCCCATCCACCCTGGAGCGCACGACAGCCATGAGCCCACGCTACCCCTTCCCCGCACTGGACGACCTGCCCGAAGATATCCGCACCCGCATCCTGGAGGTGCAGGAAAAGGCGGGCTTCATTCCGAACGTGTTTCTGGCCTTCGCGCGCCGCCCGGCCGAATGGCGCGCCTTTTTTGCCTACCACGACGCCCTCATGCTCAAGGAAGAAGGCCACCTGACCAAGGGCGACCGCGAGATGATCGTCACGGCCACCAGCGCCGCCAACCAGTGCCTGTACTGCGTGGTGGCGCATGGCGCCATCCTGCGCATCTACGAAAAGAAACCCTACGTGGCCGACCAGGTGGCGGTGAACCACCGCAAGGCCGACATCACGCCGCGCCAGCGCGCCATGCTCGACTTCGCCATGAAGGTCTGCCAGCATTCGAACGAAATCGAAGATGCCGACTTCACCGCCCTGCACGCCCACGGATTCGATGACGAAGACATCTGGGACATCGCCGCCATCACTGCGTTCTTCGGCCTGTCCAACCGCATGGCCAGCTTCGCCGGCATGCAGCCCAACCCCGAGTTTTTCCTCATGGGGCGGGTGCCACGGCAGAAGTGAAAGCTATTATTTCAATAGCTATCAGCGCCCACTAATAGGGCGCTTGAGCCTTAAAACGCTTCCAATCAAGGCGTTACCAGCACCCGCATCCAATCCGGCAGCGTCTGCGCCTTCTGCTGCGGGAAATCGACCCAGATAGTGGTGGCGCCGCCCGCAGCGCACACCACGCCGGGCTGGTCGCCTCGCTCCAGGGTGCACCAGGTTTCGAACGTGGTGCGCCCCGGGTCGCTGACGTACATCTTGGCCAGCACCTCGCCCGGGTATTCGAGCTGTTTATAGAAGTTGCAGAAGGCGTTGACGATCACCGGCCCCTGGCCCTGCGGGTCGGGGTTGCAGCCCACCGAGCGCATCCATTCGATGCGCACGGTTTCCATATAGCGGAAGTACACCGTGTTATTGACATGCCCCATGGCATCCATGTCGCCCCAGCGGATGGGCAGGAGCAGTTCGAACACCAGCTTCTTGGTTTCGGGAATCTCGATCTTCATCGTATGATCCAGGCCGCAGGGGGTCAGACGCCGAATCCGTCGTCGGCCGCAATCACCGCGCCATTGACGAAATGGCTCTGGTCGCTGGCCAGCATGACGATGAGGGCGTCGAGATCCTGAGGCTGGCCCACGCGCTTGCGCGGCAGCATGCTGACGAGTTTCTGGCCGTGCTCGGTGTTCCAGTGGTGGTGGTTGATTTCGGTGTCGATGTAGCCGGGGCACAGGGCGTTGACGTTGATGCCATAGCGGCCCCATTCCAGCGCCATGGCCTTGGTCATCTGCACCACGGCAGCCTTGCTCATGGCATAGGCGCCAATCTGCGGCAGCACCTTCAGGCCCGCCATCGAGGCGATGTTGATGATGCGCCCGCCGGTGAAGCTGCCCGGCGCCGCACCGCGCGAGCGGGCCAGCATGCGCTTGCCCACCTCTTGCGCGACGAAAAAGGCGCCTTTGACGTTGGTGTCGAAGATGAAGTCGTAGTCTTCGGGTGTCACGTCCTGCAGGCGCTGCGTGGTGCTCACGCCCGAGTTGTTGACCAGAATGTCGATGGAGCCCATCTCGGTTTCGGCGTGGGCCACGGCGGCCTTGATGGAGTCGTGGTCGGTCACGTCGAGTTCCACCACATGCGCGTCGCCCCCCTCGCCTTCGATGCGTGCACGCAGTTCCTTGAGCTTTTCAATGCGGCGGCTGGCCAGCACCACGCCCGCGCCGGCACGCGCCAGCGTTCTGGCAAACTGCGCACCCAAACCGCTCGAAGCCCCTGTCACAAATGCGATGCGGCCGGACAAATCGATGCTGTAAGCCATTTAGAGTATCTCCACTGATTAGAAAATAGAACGACCGTTCGATTATCGGCATAACCGTGCATACAATCGGTCACCCGCCGGACAGGGGTCATCCCCCTCCCTGCCCAAAATAGCCCATTATCAAACGCCCGACGAGAAGCACATGACAAACGAAGAAATCCTCGCCCAGTTCGGTCCCCGCGAGTCCATGGAATACGACGTGGTGGTGGTCGGCGGCGGCCCCGGCGGCCTGGCCACCGCCATCCGGCTCAAGCAGCTCGCTGCCGAGCGCGGCCAGGATGTCTCGGTCGTGGTGCTGGAGAAAGGCTCCGAGCCCGGCGCGCACATCCTCTCGGGCGCCATCATGGACCCCAAGGCTTTGAGCGAGCTCATCCCCGACTGGAAGGAGCGCGGCGCCCCCCTGAACCAGCCCGTGACCGATGACGCCTACATCTTCCTGGGCGAGAAGTCGTCGTTCCGCGTGCCCAACATGGTGCTGCCCCCGTTTGCGCACAACCACGGCAACTACATCGTCAGCCTGGGTGCGGTCACCAAGTGGCTGGCCGAGCAGGCAGAAAGCCTGGGCGTGGAGATCTTCCCCGGCTTCACCGCCGCTGAAGTGCTTTATAACGAACAGGGTGCCGAAAATGGGGGCGTACCTGCGGTACGGGGCGTGGCCACCGGCAACCTGGGGGTGGGCAAGGATGGCGAGCCCACCGAGAACTTCCAGCTCGGCATGGAACTGCTGGGCAAATACACCGTGTTCGCCGAAGGCGCACGCGGCCACCTGGGCAAGCAGCTGATTGCCCGCTACCAACTCGACGCCAACCGCGACCCGCAGAGCTTTGGCATCGGCATCAAGGAGCTGTGGGAGATCGACCCCGAGCGCCACCAGCCCGGCTTTGTGATGCACACCGCCGGCTGGCCCATGGAAAACGACACCTACGGCGGCGCCTTCCTGTACCACCTCGAAGGCAACAAGGTGGCTCTGGGCTTTGTCACTGGCCTGGGCTACACCAATCCGTATCTGAGCCCGTTCGAGGAATTCCAGCGCTGGAAGACGCACCCCAACGTCCGCTATTACCTGGAAAACGCCCGGGGCGAAGTCACGGCCAAGCGCCTGTCGTATGGCGCGCGCGCCATCAACGCCAGCGGCCTCAACTCCCTGCCCAAGACCGTGTTCCCGGGTGGCGCGCTGGTGGGCTGCAACGCCGGCTACCTGAACGTGGGCCGCATCAAGGGCAGCCACGCGGCCATCAAGACCGGCATGCTGGCGGCCGAAGCTGCGTTCGAGGCCGTCACCGCCGGGCGCCAGCACGACGAACTTGCCGCCTACCCCAAGGCGTTCGAGGAAAGCTGGCTGCACACCGAACTGAACAAGGACCGCAACTTCAAGAACTGGTTCAAGTACGGCTTGACCGTGGGCACCGTGATGAACGGCTTCGAGCAATTTGTGCTGCGCGGACACATTCCGTGGACGCTGCACCGCGAGAAGGCCGACCACCAGTACCTCAAGCCCGCAGCCGAGTGCAAGCCCATCCATTACCCCAAGCCCGACGGCAAGCTGACCTTCGACCGGCTCTCGAGCGTGTTCATCAGCAACACCAACCACGAAGAGCAGCAACCGGCGCACCTGACGCTCAAGGACGCCAGCGTGCCCGTGCGCATCAACCTGGCCCAATACGCAGGCCCCGAGGCGCGCTACTGCCCGGCCGGGGTGTACGAGTTCGTGCCTGACGAGGCCGCCGGAGGCAATGCCCAGCGCCTGCAGATCAACGCGCAGAACTGCGTGCACTGCAAGACGTGCGACATCAAGGACCCGACGCAGAACATCGTGTGGGTGACGCCCGAGGGGGGCGGCGGGCCCAACTATTCGGGCATGTGAGCCCGCGACCCCATGAAGGGCCTGCACTTGCAGGCCTTTTTTTCATGCCGGCCCAGGCCGGAGCCTCAGGGGCGGCCGCGCCGCTGCTCGCGCTCGCGCCGCGACCAGTACTGGAAGGCGTCCTCGTGCAGTTCGATGTCGAGTTCTTCAACGCGCTGCCGCAGGCGCTCCTGCACATCGGCCACGGCCTGGTTGTAGACCAGCGGAGCGATCTCTTCCAGGAAGAAACCGAACAACGCACCGGCTGCGATGTTGCCAATCTTCTGATCCAGATGCTCCTGAAAATAGCGCTCGATGGACGCCACGGCGTCCGCCCGTTCCTGCCGGGGAATCTCGATACCCATGGGAAGATGCTCCTGATTAAATAGCTTACCGCGATTGACTGGTGAGCGTCAGAGGCCATTTTTGCCGGAAATTCAATTCACGAACAACGGCAAATCGGCCTTTTTCAGCGTGCGCAGCACGAAGCTGGAGCGGCTGTGGCGTATGCCCTTGATCTTGTAGAGCTTCTCGCGCAGCAGGCGCTCGTAATCGCGCGTGTCTTTCACCACCACGCGCAGCAGGTAGTCGTAGTCGCCCGAGACCAGGTGCGCCTCGATCACCTCGGGAATGCTCGCCAGCGTTTCGCCAAATTTTTCCAGCGTGTTGTCGGAATGGCTGTCGAGCGTGACCTGCACCAGCACCGTGTCGGCCAGGTCCAGCGCCTGCGGGTTGAGTCGCACGGTATAGCCTTCGATCACCCCGGCCTCTTCCATCTTCTTGATGCGGCCCCAGCACGGCGACGGGCTCAAGCCCACGGCTTGGCCGATTTCCTGCAGGCTGGCGCGCGCATTGGCTTGCAGCACGGAGAGAATTTTTCTGTCCAGACGGTCCATGGCTTTGATCATTTGAGTTATTGAGAAATTTCAGAATAATTTTCCATTGAATCGATTAAATGACGCAAATTCAGAAAATTCAACCACCACCCGTCCGGCACAATTTCTCTCAGACGCTCTTACCGGAGCGAGCAAACTGACAAGGCCCCGGCTGGTTACCGCCAGACCGGGGCGCTTGGCAATTGGCCCCGGCAAAGCAGGTAGAATCGCGCCTTCGTCAGGAGAGAGTGCTCCGCTTATCCGCGAGCAGCACCGCCGAAGGCGCAGGCACCCGCCGAACGCTCAGGCAAAAGGACTGGCAACCGCCCGCAGTGATGCGGGCGTTCCCTTGCTGGAGAGAGGTGGCCGCGCACACGCACAGGCCATCCACCGAAGGAGCAAGCCGCGCGGCCAGCCAGGGCGCCGTGGTGAATCTCTCAGGTAAAGCGGACAGCAGGGCAAATTCCGTGGCACATGTGCCGCGGCCCCCATTTGCCCTGGAGCTTTCATGTCCGCACCTGCCGCCGCCCCCCTGCTCACCACGCCGCTCAACGCACTGCACATCGAACTGGGCGCCCGCATGGTGCCGTTTGCCGGTTATTCCATGCCCGTGCAGTACCCCGCAGGTTTGATGGCCGAGCACCTGCACACCCGTCAGGCTGCGGGCCTGTTCGATGTATCGCACATGGGCCAGCTGCGCCTGATGGGCCCCGACGCCGCTGCCGCGTTCGAAACCCTGATGCCCGTGGACGTGATCGACCTGCCCGTGGGCAAGCAGCGCTACGGCCTGCTGCTGAACGACGAGGGCGGCATCATCGACGACCTGATGTTCTTCCGCGTGGCGCAGGACGAAATTTTCGTCATCGTCAACGGCGCCTGCAAGGTGGGCGACATCGCGCACATCCAGGCGCGCATCGGCCAGCACTGCCAGGTCATTCCAATGCCCGACCACGCCCTGCTCGCCCTGCAAGGCCCGCAGGCGGCTGCGGCCCTGGCGCGCCTGGCGCCCGGCGTCGAAAAGCTGGTGTTCATGACCGGCAGCCAGTTCACCATCGCCGATTGCGACTGCTTCGTCACGCGCAGCGGCTACACCGGCGAGGACGGCTTTGAAATCTCGGTGCCCGCCGCGCAGGCCGACACCCTGGCGCGCGCGCTACTGGCCCAGCCTGAGGTGAAACCCATCGGCCTGGGCGCGCGCAACTCGCTGCGCCTCGAAGCCGGCCTGTGCCTCTATGGCAACGACATCGACACCACCACCACGCCCGTCGAGGCCGCGCTGAACTGGGCCATGCAGAAGGTACGCCGCACCGGCGGCGCCCGCGCCGGGGGCTTTCCCGGAGCCGACACGGTGCTGGCCCAGCTCGACAACCCCGCCAGCCTGACGCGCAAGCGCGTGGGCCTCGTCGCCCTGGAGCGCGTACCCGTGCGCGAGCACACCGAGCTGCAAACGACCGAAGGCCAGAAGATCGGCGAAGTCACCAGCGGCCTGCTCGGCCCCACCTTCGACAAGCCCATCGCCCTGGCCTATGTGGACGCCCAGCATGCCGCCATCGGCACGCGCGTCAACGCCATCGTGCGCGGCAAGGCAGTGCCCATGGAAGTCTGCGCCACCCCTTTCGTGCCCACGCGCTACTACCGCGGCTGAAACCGCCACGGGCGCAAGCTACATTCCGAATTCCCTTCATCTTTCAGGAGCTTTTCCCATGACCATCAAGTATTCCAAGGATCACGAGTGGATCAACGCCGCCGATGCCAACGCCGCCGTCGTCGGCATCACGCTGCACGCCCAGGATGCGCTGGGTGACGTGGTGTTTGTGGACCTGCCCGCCGTGGGCACCACGTTTGCCCAGGGCGACGTGGCCGGCGTGGTCGAGTCCGTGAAGGCCGCTGCCGACGTGTACATGCCCGTTTCGGGCGAAGTGGTGGAAGTGAACGAGGCGCTGCGCGCCGACCCGTCGCTGGCCAACTCAGACCCGCTGGGCGCGGGCTGGTTCTTCAAGGTCAAGCTGTCCGACGCCGCGCAACTCGACGGCCTGATGGACGAGACCACCTACACGAGCTTCTCTGCCAGCGCCTGAGGCGCAACCGCTTCAAAAACCATAGCAGCCAGCGCACGCATTCAGGCGATTTCAGATACAAAAGTATTTGAATCCGCCTGAAATAAAGCGTAAGCAGCTCACATTTCAATAGCACTCCAGACTGGTTCCGCCATGCAGATGCCCGCCGCCCTGCCCTTGTCCGCGCTCGAAAACGCGGGTGAATTCCTGCCCCGCCACATCGGCATCGACGCCGCCGACGAAGCCCACATGCTGTCGGTCATTGGCGAGGCCTCGCGCCGTGCCCTCATCGACGGCATCGTGCCGCGCTCCATCGCGCGCGGCCAGGCCATGGATCTGCCTGCGCCCGCCACGGAGGCGGCCGCACTGGCCGAGCTCAAGGCGATCGCATCCAAGAACAAGCTGCTCAAGAGCTTCATCGGCCAGGGCTACTACGGCACGCACACACCCGGCGTGATCCTGCGCAACATTCTGGAGAACCCCGCCTGGTACACCGCCTACACGCCCTACCAGGCCGAAATTTCGCAAGGCCGCATGGAGTCGCTGGTCAACTTCCAGACCATGGTGTGCGACCTGACCGGCATGCCGATTGCCAACGCCTCCATGCTCGACGAGGCCACGGCAGCGGCCGAGGCCATGACGCTGGCCAAGCGCATGAGCAAGTCCAAATCCATGGTGTTCTATGTCGACGACCAGGCACTGCCACAAACCGTTGAGGTGATTCGCACTCGTGCAGAGCACCTTGGTATCGAAGTGCGGATTTGTACCGGCGTCGAAGCGTTGGACGGTGAAAGTTTTGCGGTGTTCTTGCAGTATCCGGCGCTCAATGGCGAGGTACGCGATCTCAAGACTTGGGTGACACAGTACAAAGCTCAAGGCGGTAGCGTGATCGTGGCCGCCGACCTGCTGGCCCTCACGCTCATCACCCCGCCTGGTGAATGGGGCGCCGATATTGTGGTGGGCACCACGCAACGCTTTGGCATGCCCATGGGCGCGGGCGGCCCGCACGCAGCCTACATGGCCTGCCGCGACGACTTCAAGCGCTCCATGCCCGGCCGCCTGGTGGGCGTGAGCGTGGACGTGCATGGCAAGCCGGCCTACCGCCTGGCGCTGCAGACGCGCGAGCAGCACATCCGCCGCGAAAAAGCCACCTCCAACATCTGCACCGCGCAGGTGCTGCCAGCCGTCATCGCCAGCATGTACGCCGTGTACCACGGCCCCGAGGGCCTGCGCCGCATCGCCCAGCGCGTGGCCTCGTACACGGCCATCCTCGCCAAGGGCCTGGAGCAGTTGGGCGCGCCGGTGCACGCCCAGGCAACGTTCGATACCGTCACGCTGAAAACCGACGGCGCTACCAAAACCATAGCTGCTCGCGCAGTGCAGATGGGCGCAAACCTGCGAATTTACTTCGAGAACTACCTCTGCATATCGCTCGACGAAACCACCACGCGCGACGACATCGCGCTGCTGTGGAAGGTCTTCGCGAAGGACGGCCAGCCCCTGCCCAGCGTCGACGCGTTCGAGAACGGTGTGGAGCCGCTGATCCCTGCGGAGCTGCGCCGCACCAGCAGCTACCTCACGCACCCGGTGTTCAACACCCACCACTCCGAGACCGGCATGCTGCGCTACATCCGCCAGTTGTCCGACAAGGACCTGGCGCTGGACCGCACCATGATCCCGCTGGGCTCGTGCACCATGAAGCTCAACGCCACGAGCGAGATGATCCCGATCACCTGGCCCGAATTCGCGAACGTGCACCCCTTCGCCCCGGCCAACCAGCTCGAAGGCTATCGCCTGCTCGACGAGCAACTGCGCGCCTGGCTGTGCCAGGCCACGGGCTACGCGGGCATCAGCCTGCAGCCCAACGCGGGCAGCCAGGGCGAATACGCCGGCCTGCTGGCCATCAAGGGCTACCACGAGGCCCGTGGCGGGAGCCACCGCAAGGTCTGCCTGATCCCCAGCAGCGCGCACGGCACCAACCCCGCCAGCGCCCAGATGGTGGGCATGCAGGTGGTGGTGACACAGTGCGATGAAAACGGCAACGTCAACATGCAGGACCTGCAGGCCAAGTGCGAACAGCACAGCCAGAATCTGGCCTGCGTGATGATCACCTACCCCAGCACGCACGGCGTGTTTGAAACGCAGGTCAAGGAGCTGTGCCAGCTCGTGCACAGCCATGGCGGCCGCGTGTACGTGGACGGCGCCAACATGAACGCCCTGGTCGGCGTGGCCGCCCCCGGCGAATTTGGCGGCGACGTGAGCCACCTGAACCTGCACAAGACCTTCTGCATTCCGCACGGCGGCGGCGGCCCCGGCGTCGGCCCGGTGTGCGTGGTGGCAGACCTGGTGCCCTACCTGCCCGGCCATGCCACAGCGGGCAATGCTGGCACGGTGGGCGCCGTTTCTGCCGCGCCCCTGGGCAACGCCGCCGTGCTGCCCATCAGCTGGATGTACATCCGCATGATGGGCGCCGAGGGCCTGCAGGCTGCCACCGAGGCGGCCATCCTCAGCGCCAACTACATCAGCGCGCGCCTCAAGGATCAGTATCCCACGCTGTACGCCTCCAGCAACGGCCATGTGGCGCACGAATGCATCCTCGACCTGCGCCAACTCAAGGAGACCAGCGGCGTCATGGCCGAGGACGTGGCCAAGCGCCTGATCGACTACGGCTTCCACGCGCCCACCCTGAGCTTCCCCGTGGCCAACACGCTGATGGTGGAGCCCACCGAGAGCGAGACGCTGTCCGAAATCGACCGCTTCATCGACGCGATGATCGCCATCCGCGAAGAGATCCGCCAGGTCGAAACCGGCGCCTGGCCGCAGGACAACAACCCGCTGAAGAACGCCCCGCACACCGCCGAGAGCCTGCTCGCGGGAGACTGGACGCGCCCCTACACCCGCGAAGCCGCCGCCTACCCCGTGGCCGCCCTGCGCCAGGCCAAGTACTGGTCGCCCGTGGGCCGCGTGGACAACGTCTACGGTGACCGCAACCTGTTCTGCAGCTGCGTGCCTATCGGCGAACTGGCCTGACCCCAACCGCCGTGGCCCCACCCGCTCCCTCCCCATCGCCCGCCTGGCAGCCCGACAGCTGGCGCACGCGCCCCGTGCGCCAGATGCCCAGCTACCCCGACCCGCAGGCGCTGGATGCGGCCTGCGCGCAGTTGCGCCAGTTCCCGCCCCTGATCTTTGCGGGCGAGGTGCAGGCCCTGCGCGCCCAACTGGCCGAAGTGGCCGCGGGCCGCGCCTTTCTGCTGCAGGGCGGCGACTGCGCAGAGAGCTTTGACATGCTGGACGGCGAGGCCGCGCGCGAAACCTTCCGCGTGATGCTGCAAATGGCCGTGGTGCTGACCTACGCCGCCGCGCGCCCGGTGGTCAAGGTGGGGCGCATCGCCGGGCAGTACGCCAAGCCGCGCTCTGCCGACACAGAAACCCAGGGCGGCGTGACCCTGCCCAGCTACCGGGGCGATATCGTCAACGGCGCGGGCTTCAGCGCCGCCGAGCGTGCGCCCCAGCCCGAACGCCTGCTGCGCGCCTACTCGGCCAGCGCCGCCACGCTCAACCTGCTGCGCGCCCTGGCCCAGGGCGGCTTTGCCGACCTGCACCAGCTGCACGGCTGGACGGCGGACTTCGTGCGTGCCAGCCCGCAGGGCCAGCGCTACCAGGAGCTGGCCGACCGCATCAGCGAAACGCTGGGCTTCATGGCCGCCTGCGGCTTTACCTCCGAGAACACGCCGCAGCTGCGCGAGGTGGCCTTCTACACCTCGCACGAGGCCTTGCTCCTGCCCTACGAAGAGGCACTGACGCGGCGCGAAGCCCCGCTCGCGGGCGCCACACGGTCCGCCGACTGGTTTGGCGCATCGGCCCACATGCTGTGGCTGGGCGAGCGCACGCGCCAACTGGACGGCGCGCACATTGAATACCTGCGCGGCATCGCCAACCCGGTCGGCGTCAAGATCGGCCCCGGCGCCAGCGCTGATGACGTGCTCGCCCTGCTGCAGGCGCTCGACCCCGCGCGCGAGGCGGGCCGCATCGTGCTCATCACCCGCATGGGCGCCGGCCAGCTGCCCGCCAAGCTGCCGCCGCTGCTGGCCGCAGTGAAGGCCAGCGGCCACCCGGTGGTCTGGAGCTGCGACCCCATGCACGGCAACACCACCACCACCGCACAGGGGGTCAAGACACGCGACTTTGCCAAGGTGGTGCAGGAGGTGCGCGAATTTTTCGCCGCCCACGCCCAAGCGGGCACCGTGGCGGGCGGCCTGCATGTGGAGCTGACCGGCCAGGACGTCACCGAATGCCGTGGCGGCGGCCAGAACCTGACCGACGAGCAACTGCAAACCCGCTACACCACCGCCTGCGACCCGCGCCTGAACGGCTCGCAAAGCCTGGAGCTGGCATTCCTGGTGGCGGACCTGCTCAAGGCGCAGCGGGGCTGAGTACGCATAACGGTCTGAGGGATACGTACACTGTTCTTTTTTTCCACAAGGAACACCGTGCGCTCTTTCGCCAAAGTCCTGTTGCCCTGCCTGCTGGCAGCACCCCTGGCCCACGCCCAAGGCCCTACCAAGGCCGTCACCACCCCCAGCGGCCTGGTCTATGAATCCCTCAAGGACGGCGCGGGCGACGCACCCAAGGCCACCGACACCGTCAAGGTGCACTACAAAGGCACGTTCCTCGATGGCAAGGAATTCGACAGCTCCTACAAGCGCGGCGAGCCCACCGAGTTCCCCCTCAACCGCGTGATCCCCTGCTGGACCGAGGGCGTGCAGCGCATGAAGCCCGGCGGCAAGGCCAAGCTGACCTGCCCTCCCGCCATTGCCTACGGCGAGCGTGGCGCAGGCGGCGTGATCCCACCCAACGCCACGCTGAACTTCGAGATCGAGCTGCTGGCCGTCAAGCGCTGAACGGCCAGGGCTTGCTGCGTCCGCTCAGGAGCACAGGCCGCCCTGCCGGGCTTACACTTGCGCGCAGCCCATGGCCCTTCCCGATCTGTCTTTTCTGCTGCAGGCCCACCCTCCCGGTTCCATGCCGGAGGGCCAGTCCCTGGCCATGCAGGCCCAGGCCAGCGCGTCGACACCCGACGAAGCCCCCCTGCCCGCCTTGATTGCAGAACTGCGTGCCTACCAGATGGAGCTGGAGGCGCAGAACAAGGTCTTGCAGTACAGCCAGGCCTCGGCCGAACGCGCCTCGGAGCGGTTTGAGGCGCTGTTTGCCAGCGTGCCCCTGTCGCTGATGGTGCTGGACGAGCACGACATGGTGGTGCAGGCCAACGCCATGGCGCACCGCTCGTTCCAACCCACCGAGCGCGACCGCCCTCTGACCGCGCTGATGCCCTTTGTTTCGGACCACGACGCCGAGCGCGTGCGCCTGGCCTTTGCCGAGGCGCGCGAGCATGGCCAGGCCCTGGCTACCGAAGTGGTGTTCTCTCAGGGCGCACAGGTACGCATCACGGGCGACCTGCACATTGCCTTCATCACTCTGGGGCACGAGGGCGAGACCCCACAGCACCAGTACCTGTGCGCTGTCATCGACCAGGGCCCACTGCTGGCCGAGCGCGGCGCACTGCAGGAGCGCAACGGGCAACTGCGCGCCAGCGAGAAGCGCCTGGAGGCGGTCATCAATTCGGCGCTGGACGCCATTGTGTGTGTGGATCAGCACCAGCGCATCACCGTGTTCAACCCCACGGCGGCGGTGCTGTTCCAGTGCAGCGCCAGCGATGCGCTGGGCAGCACTCTCGACCGCTTTCTGCCCGACGCCGCCCAGGCGCTGGGCTTTGGCCAGCTCGCCACCCAGGCGGTGCTGGGCGAGATGATGGCGCGCACCGCTGCGGGCAAGGAGCTGTCGGTGGAGGTGAGCGTGTCCTTTGAGCACCACGCCGACGGCCTGACCACCACCGTGTTTGCCCGTGACCTGACCAGCCGCAAGCGCGCCGAGGCCCAGCGCAGCGAGCTGGAGGCGCAATTGCGCGAGTCCCACAAGATGCAGGCCGTGGGCACCATGGCCGGGGGCATTGCGCACGACTTCAACAACATCCTGGGCGCCATTCTGGGCAACGTGGAGCTGGCCATGGCCGACTGCACGCCCGAATCCAGCGCCATGGTGAGCCTGCGCGAGATTCAAAAGGCCGGGCGCCGTGCGCGCGATCTGGTGCGCCAGATCCTTACCTTCAGCCGCAACGAGCCCCCACGGCTGGGCGCCGTGGACCTGGCCGAAGCCCTGCACGACACCGAACGCCTGCTGCGCGTGACGCTGCCCCCCACCGTGGCCCTGCAAATCCACATTGCACCCCACCTGCCCACCGTACTGGCAGATGCCACCCAGGTGGAGCAGGCTCTGTTGAACCTGTGCACCAACGCCATTCATGCCATCGGCACCGCCAAGGGCACGGTGCGCGTGCAGGCCCTGCCCCTGCGCCCCGACACGGCGCTGTGCGACCGCCTGGGCCTGCCCACAGGCGACTATGTGGCCATCAGCGTGCACGACAACGGCCCCGGCATGGACGCCGCCACCCTGCAGCGCGTGTTTGAACCCTTTTTCACCACCAAGCCCGTGGGCCAGGGCACCGGCCTGGGGCTGGCGGTGGTGCATGGCGTGATGCGCACGCATGCGGGGGCCGTGGACGTGCACAGCACGCCGGGCGAAGGCAGTTGCTTCACGCTGTACTTCCCTGCCCAGGCCCAGGGCGCTGCCGCACCGGCCCCGGCAGAGCCTGCCGCACCGGCCCCGGTAGTCATGGCATTGCCGGCGCAACAGCATGTGATGTATGTGGACGACGACCAGGCCCTGGTGTTCCTGGTGGAGCGTTTGTTGCGCCGCCGGGGCTACCGCACCAGCGGCTATACCGACCCCCTGGCCGCCCTGCAAGCCTTGCAGGCCGCGCCGCAGGATTGCCACCTGCTCGTGACAGACTACAACATGCCCGGCTACAGCGGCGTGGAGCTGCTGCAGGCAGTGCGCGAGATCCGGCCCGACCTGCCGGTGGCCTTGGCCTCGGGCTATGTCACCGCAGAGATCGAGCAGGCGGCCCTGGCCGCAGGGGCACGCGCCCTGATCCACAAACCCAACGACGTGCAGGAGCTGTGCGACACCGTGGACCGGCTGATCCATGCCGCAGAGTGAACCGGGCTGCGCCCCAGGTGCTGCCGATGGCCTGCAATGCCTGCATGAGGATTCACACCTGCTGGTGCTGGCCAAGCCGCCCGGCCTGCTGTGCGTGCCAGGGCGCGGACCCGACAAGCAAGACTGCCTGAGCGGCCGCGCACAGGCCCAATGGCCCGATGCGCTGGTGGTGCACCGGCTGGACCAGGCCACCTCCGGCCTGGTGCTGATGGCGCGCAGCGCCCAGGTGCAGCGCAGCTTGGGCCGCGCGTTCGAGCTGCGCCAGGTGCACAAACGCTACCTCGCCGTGGTGGCTGGCGCCTTGCCGCAAGCCGCAGGTGCCGCCTGGTCCACCATCGACCTGCCCATTGCCGCCGACTGGGAACGCCGCCCGCTGCGCACTATCAACCCCCACCTGGGCAAGCCCAGCCAGACGCGCTGGCGCGCGCTGGGCTACGACACCGCCATCGACAGCAGCCGCGTGGAACTGGAACCCCTCACCGGCCGCACCCACCAGTTGCGTGTGCATCTGGCGGCCTTGGGCCACCCCATTCTGGGTGATGCGCTGTATGGCGACGGGTGCGTGCAAGCCCGTGCACCGCGCCTGCTGCTGCACGCGCAGTGGCTGGCGTTCGAGCACCCTGGCACTGGCCAGTGGGTGGAGTTCACCTTACCTGCTCCGTTCTGACGGCGCTACACGTCGGCGCAGCACTGCACGTTGTTGCGCCCCGTCTCCTTGGCCCGGTAGAGCGCCTTGTCGGCCCGGTTGACCAGCTGCTCGAACGTCAGTCCCGCCCCCTGAACCAGCGTGGCCACGCCGATGCTGACGGTGACCGAAGTGCTGGCGCCCTCTTCGTTGACCGCCACCACCTGCGATGCCACCCCTTGGCGCAGCGATTCCGCCAGGTGCAGCGCACCGGCGCTGTCGGTCTCGGGCAGCACGAGCACGAACTCCTCTCCCCCGAATCGGGCGACAGTATCCACCCCGGCGCGGGTGCGTGCGGCGCAGGCATCCGCCACGGCACAGATCACGCGGTCGCCCGCAAAATGTCCCCAGGCATCGTTGACGTTCTTGAACAGGTCGATGTCCACCACCATGACCGATAGCGGATGTCCAAAGCGCTCGGCCCGCAGGCATTCTTTCTCGCCCAGCTCCATCAGGGTGCGCCGGTTGGACAACCCCGTCAGGGCGTCGTTGGCCGCCAGCAGCTGCAGCGTGGTGTTGAGCTGTTGCAGCAGGGCGTTTTGCTCTACCAACTGGCGGTTGATCTGGGCGATCTCGTC
Organism: Giesbergeria sp.; assembly: GCA_023150295.1. Taxonomy (GTDB): domain Bacteria; phylum Pseudomonadota; class Gammaproteobacteria; order Burkholderiales; family Burkholderiaceae_C; genus Simplicispira. Next base: position 32,071 of record JAKLLE010000002.1, read on the forward strand.
CTCCTGGCGTTTGCGGTCGTCGATGTTGAAGGTCACGCCAATCAAGCGCTGGCCGGGCGAAGCACTCTTGCCGTCCATGATGCGGCCGTAGTTGGCAAACCAGACCCATTCGCCCTGCTTGGAACGCAGGCGGAACTCACACCGATACTGCGCCGTGCAGCCCGAAAGATGGTCTTCAATCGCACTTTGGACGCGCGGCAGGTCGTCCGGATGAACCAGCCCGTAGGTGCCCCGCACATCTGCGGCAATCTCCTCCTCGGTAAAGCCCAGTTCCGCGAAGGTCTTGCTGGCCTTGCGCGTCACCTCACCGGTCAGCAGGTTGTTCTCCCACAGATCCAGGCCGGCGGCCTCCAGGGCCAGTTCCAGCCGTTCCTTGTTCAGGTCCGTTTCGTCCATGGATCGCGGCGTCCGATTGGCATTGAATTTGGCATTGGATGGTGCATGGCGTGTGCCATGCACCGGGCGACAACAGTATGGCCGCAAGGGTACCATTGCACGATGCCCAAACACCTCACCATCCTCACCGGCGCCTCGCGCGGCATGGGCCTGGCCATGGCGCGGCAGTTGCTGCGCCCCGGCCACACCTTGCTCTGCATCTCGCGCAGCACCCACAGCACGCTGGCCCAGGAAGCCTCCGCCCAGGGCTGCACGCTGGAATCATGGGAGCAAGACCTCGCACAGCCTGAGCAGGCGGCCACACGCCTGCGCGAATGGCTGCAGCGCACGGCGGCCGGTGCTTATGCCAGCGCCACCCTCATCAACAACGCGGGCGTGATTCCGCCGATTGCCCCACTGTCGGCCAGCGCAGCGGCAGACCTGGCCATGGCACTGCGCGTGGGACTGGAAGCACCCATGCTGCTGTGCGCCGCCTTTCTGGGCGCCACCAAGGGCTGGGGCGTGCCGCGCAAGGTGCTGAACATCTCGTCCGGCCTGGGACGGCGGCCCATGGCGTCGCAGGCCGCCTATTGCGCAGCCAAGGCGGGCATGGACCATTTCACCCGCTGCATGGCACTGGACGAAACGCGCAAGCCCCTGGGCGCCAAGGTGTGCTCGCTGGCGCCGGGCGTGATCGATACCGACATGCAGGTGCAGTTGCGTTCCGCAGCGCCGGAGGCCTTTCCGGATGTACAGAACTTTGCCCAACTGCAAAGCAGCGGCATGCTCAGCAGCGCACCAGAGGCCGCCGCCCGCGTCCTGGCCTGGCTGGATCGCCCCGACTTTGGCGCCCAGCCCGTGGCCGACGTGCGCGAGGCCTGAGGGCCGCTACACCCTCGGCCACTAATTGCTATTGTTTTGATAGCTGCTTGCGCTTTGCCATCATCCGCTGGAGTCCATTTTTATCATTATTTTTGGCTTCAACCCCCAATGTACAAAGGCCCCGCGTTGCGGGGCCTTTGTACTGGGTTGACCGCCCCCCAGGGGGCAGAACCTGCTGGCGTGGCCGTTCAGTCGCGCACCACCAGCACGGGCACATGCACCGCGCCGAGCACGCGTTGGGTGACGCTGCCCAGCACCAACCGCTCAATCCCACGGCGACCATGGGAGCCCATCACGATCAGGTCGGCGCCGGTGCTCTCCAGTGCGCGCGAGATGCCTTCCTGCACGGCATGGCCCTCGCCCACCACCGTGCTGGCCTCGATGCCAGCCTCTTGCATGGCCTTCTTGGCAGCATCCAGCGCAGAGTTGGCCTCTGACGTGGCCGCGCTGAGGTACTGCGCCTGGCCGTAGGCAAAATCGGCGCCCACGCCAGTGAAGGGGTACGGGTCGATCACATACAGAATGGTCACCGCGCTGCCAAAGGTCTTGGCCAGACCGGCCGCCTTGGACACGGCCATCATCGAAGTGGGCGAACCATCGACGGGAACCAGAATGTGCTTGAACATGGTTTTCTCCTTGAGCGTTGATCGGCACCCCACGCCAGCCCTGGCTTGCCTCGCTGGCGCGGTGACTTGCACTCCAGTGTAGCGCCAGCACCCGCCAGGGCAAGCCTGCAGAAGCCGGATTCATCGCGCCGCGATTTGCCCCATGGAACACGCGCAAACCCCAGCCCCAAGCAGGCAGCCCAGGTGTAGCATGTAACAGTTGCTCCAACCACCAACGGGTACCCAGCCATGCCCCACGAACGCCGCCACTTTATCCGCGTCACCTTCGACGCCCCCGCGCAACTCACCACCAGCGAGGGCAGCTTCAGCGTGCATGTGCTGGACCTGTCGCTCAAGGGGGCACTGGTGGTTTTGTCCTCCGACGTGTATCTGGAGTCCGGTGCACTGTGCCAACTGGTCGTCCCCCTGACCAGCACCCACGACCACATCGCCATGTCCACCGAGGTGGCCCATGTGGAAGGCCGATGCGCAGGCCTGCTGTGCCACTCGATCGACCTGGACAGCGTGACCCACCTGCGCCGCCTGATCGAGCTTCAGTTGGGCGCGCCCCATCTGTTGGATCGCGATCTGGCCGAACTCACGGCCTCCTGAGGCCGCATGGCCCCGGCACCGCTCAGGCCGTGACCTCGCGCTCCTGCAGCAGGCGCCACATCACCTTGCCGCTGCCGCTTTTGGGCAGCGCCTGCACGAACTGCACCGTGCGCGGCACCTTGTACACCGCCATGTTCTCGCGGCACCAGTCGATGATTTCCTGCTCAGTGGTATGCGCATGGTCGGGCCGCAGAACGACCACGGCCTTCACGCTCTCGCCACGGTAGTCGTCCTTGGTGGAGATGACGCAGGCCTCCTGGATGGCCGGGTGCCGGAACATCAGTGACTCCACTTCTGCAGGCCAGACCTTGAAGCCCGAGGCATTGATCATGCGCTTGAGGCGATCCGTAATGAAGAAGTAGCCATCCGCATCCACCTTGCCCAGGTCGCCCGACCGGAAAAAGCGCTTTCCCTCCAGCTCGACGAACACTGCCTCGGTGGCCTCGGGCCGCTTCCAGTACCCATCGAACACCTGGGGGCCGTGGATCAGGATTTCGCCCTGTTCACCCACAGGCATCTGTTGCAGGGTGTCGGGGTCCACCACGCGCGCATCGGTGCCCATGAAGGGGATACCCAGGCACTGCTGTTTGGGTTGGTCCGGTGGGTTGCTGTGCGACGGCGCTGCGGTCTCGGTCAGGCCATACCCTTCGGCGTAGCGCAACCCGTACTGGTCCTGCAGACGCTGGGCCACCGCCTGCGGCATGGCGGCACCGCCTCCACCGATGTAGTTGAGGCTGGAGAGGTCGAACTGTGCGAAGTTTGGGCTGGCCATCAGGTCGATGACCATGGTGGGGATATTGGTCCAGGAGGTGACCTTCCAGCGCGAGATCAAACGTCCTGCCAGATCGCGGTCCCAGCGCGGCATGATGACCAGCGTGCCGCCACTGAAAATGGTGGCATGCATCATGCTGACCATGCCAGTGATATGGAACATAGGCACCACGGCCAGCGTCACGTTCTCGGACGTCGCATTGCCCCACAGGCTGCTGGCCACGGCGTTGTGCATCAGCGTGCGGTGCGGGTGCATGCACCCCTTGGGCAGCCCCGTGGTGCCGCTGGTGTAAGGCAGCACTGCCAGGTCATCGGGGCCGACCAGCAAGTCTGGCGCGGGGTCTGAACAAGCCAAGGCCTGCTGCCAGGTATGCACCGCACCGCCATCCAGTGCGGGCAGTCCATGTTCCGTGCAAAGCCAGTCTTTCCATGCTGCAGGGGGTGCATCGCTACCGTCTACATCCAGATCGAACGCATCGGTGAAATGCGTGACCAGCAGGTGTTGCAAGCGCTGGTCAGGCGCCAAGGCATTGCTGGCCTGTGCCAGTTCAGCCGCCAGATCGGCCGTGGTGATGGCCACGCGAGCCTGCGGATCCGTGATGTAGTGCTTGAGCTCCTCAGCCCGGTTCATCGGATTGACCGGCACCACCACCGCATTGGCCCGCAGGATCGCAAAGTGGGCCAGCACCAGTTGCGGGCAGTTCTGCATGCACAGCAGCACGCGGTCGCCTTTGCGCACACCAAGGCGGTGTAGGCAGGCAGCCATGCGCTGCGCCCCCGCCGCCAAGGCACCGTAGCCCATCGTGCGACCAAAAAACACCAGAGCAGGCTTGTCGGGATAGCGCCTGGCACTGATCGCCAGGTTGTCCCACAGCGGCGTCTGCGGCGGAACGATGGAATGCGGAAGCCTGCGAGGCCAGAAGCGGTGGTGCGAATTCATGGGCAACTCCTTGTGCCATCGCAGTCTAGGGATTGCTGGGCCCAGGCCATCGCGGGTTTCCACCTGCTGTTTGTCGCATCGGCGTCAACACTCCCATCCGTTGAACAAAGACGTTTTAGGAGCGCTCATCCGCCTTTGGGATTTGCTCCAAACCACCGAACATCGTGCTACGGATTGATGGGATACCTGATCCGCCCTCTTGGCGTCACCCATCAATCAAGACCCGTCGATGAAGGAGACAGAACATGCTTGATGTATCCCAAGCCACCTCCCTGTTGCAGTCTTTGGGCATCAGCAGCTCCGTTGCCAACAAGGCCGTTGAGCGAAGCGCCCAAAGTGCGGGAACAGATGCACAGGCATTCCTCAAAATCCTTCAGCAAAACCTGAAGGAACTCACCGCATCCACACCGTCTTCTGCCTCCGCAGGTGCCGTGCGATCCCAATTGTCAACCGGTACAAGCAGCGCGAGCCAGGCTGAAAACGCGACCAACGCTGCTGCAACAGCCAGCACGGTGAAGGCTCCGTTTGGCAATTTTCAGGAATTCAAAGAGTGGGAAAAAGGACTTGGCGATACCTTTGCCAAAGACTACAAGGCTCCGGACTACGTCAAAACAATCGCTCTTACCCTGAGCGGTGGCGACAGCGACGCATTCAAGCGCTACATGTTCTTCAAAAACAATCCGCAGTACGCCGTGGACTATGAGTCCATCCGCGATGGCAACCTGTCGAAATTTCCCACCGATGGATCGACATTGATCAAATCAGATCTGTCCAAGATGGACACGGAAACTGCGGTCTATTACAAAAAGGATCCCAGTCAACTGCAGGCTGCGGAAGGCTTCAACATGGATCCCACGCTGCTGAAAAAGCGCATGGAGGGCGATACCCAGGGCGGCAACGACCCTGAATGGCTGACAAATCACAAATGGACGGCGACAGGCGTCATCGAAAGCAACAACCGCGCGATGTATGCACAAGCCAGTTTCATCGGATTGGATGGCAAGGGCGCAGACAACTACCGCCTGGCAAAATACGACAACGCCACCGGTCGCATCATCGATTTTGATGGTCGATCCTACGATCCCATCACCGGCGAAGAGGCTTAACCATGGTGGCTGGGTAGCCATCCAAACCGCAGGCCGTGGGCAAGCCAAGGGTGATAGTCGCTTGCTCACGCCAGATCCAGAAGACCACTGTGACAAACGTCCCGAGCAGTTTCAAATGGTCTTTTATGAAGCCGCATCGCTGTGTTGCAGCTGATAAGGCGTCTGAGCGTGTGAGGATCGTCTTTCAAAACCACTTGGTCAAATACGTTGCTGGTTGAGCTGCTTACCTGGGGGAGCCCCGCGCATGAGAAAATCGCGGGTTATTCAGAACACTCAGGATTGCACACCATGGAAGCAGAACGCATCAACCAGATCGGCAACACCCTCCAGGACTTGGCCGCGCGCACGGCCGAGTTACGGAGGTATCTTTGACTTCGATGCCAAATTTGAACGCCTGCGCACGGTAAACGCCTCGCTCGAAGACCCCTCGGTCTGGAACGACCCCAAGAAGGCCCAGGAGCTGGGCAAGGAGCAGAAGTCGCTCAACGGCGTCGTGCTCACGCTCGACAAGCTCACACGCGAGCTGGCCGACAACGCCGAACTGTTCGAGATGAGCAAGGAAGAAGGCGACGACGCGGGCCTGCAGACCATCGAAGCCGAGGCCGAGAAACTGCGCCCGCTGGTGGAGGAGCTGGAATTCCGCCGCATGTTCAGCAACGAGGCCGACCCGCTCAACTGCTTTGTGGACATCCAGGCCGGCGCGGGCGGCACCGAGGCCTGTGACTGGGCCAGCATGCTGCTGCGCCAGTACCTCAAGTACGCCGAGCGCAAGGGCTTCAAGGCCACGGTGGAAGAAGAAACCCCCGGCGATGTGGCCGGCATCAAGAGCGCCACCATCAAGATCGAGGGCGAGTACGCCTACGGCCTGCTGCGCACCGAAACCGGCGTGCACCGCCTGGTGCGCAAGAGCCCGTTCGACAGCTCGGGGGGGCGCCACACCTCGTTTGCCTCGCTGTTCGTCTATCCCGAGATCGACGACTCCATCGAGATCAACATCAACCCCGCCGACGTGCGCACCGACACCTACCGCGCATCGGGCGCGGGCGGTCAGCACATCAACAAGACCGACTCGGCCGTGCGCCTGACGCACATGCCCACCGGCATCGTGGTGCAGTGCCAGGACGGCCGCAGCCAGCACAGCAACCGTGACGTGGCCTGGCAACGCCTGCGCAGCCGCCTGTACGACTACGAGCTGCGCAAGCGCCAGGAAGAGCAGCAAAAGCTCGAAGACACCAAGACCGACGTGGGCTGGGGCCACCAGATCCGCAGCTACGTGCTGGACAACAGCCGCATCAAGGATCTGCGCACCAACGTCGAGATTTCCGCCACGCAAAAGGTGCTGGACGGTGACCTCGACGCCTTCATCGAAGCCTCGCTCAAGCAAGGCGTATAAGAAAGCAACCCATGCCACACCTGCGTGACGGGCAGGCGGCCCCTGCCGCCATCTTCCGTGCCGACTACCAGGCGCCCGCCTGGTGGATCGACAGCGTGGAACTCACCTTCGACCTGGACCCGGCCAAGACCCGCGTGCTCAACCGCATGCGCGTGCGCCGCAACGCTGCCGTGCCCGCGCAGCCCCTGCGCCTGGACGGCGAGGACTTGAACCTGGCCCGCGTGTTGGTGGGCGGCGCAGGCACCAGCTTCAAGATGGAAGGCCAGCAGCTCGTGCTGGAGAACCTGCCCGAAGGCACCGAGCCGGTGGAGCTGGAGATCTTCACCACCTGCGTGCCCGAGAAGAACACCCAGCTCTCGGGCCTGTACGTGAGCCAGGGCGCCTTCTTCACGCAGTGCGAGGCCGAGGGTTTTCGCCGCATCACCTACTTCCTGGACCGGCCCGACGTCATGGCCAGCTTCACCGTGCTGCTGCGCGCCGACAAGGCCGCGTACCCGGTGCTGCTGTCCAACGGCAACCTGGTCGAGCAGGGCGAACTCGAAGGCGGCCGCCACTTCGCCAAATGGGTCGATCCGCACAAGAAGCCCTGCTACCTGTTCGCCCTGGTGGCGGGCAAGCTGGTGGCGCGCCAGCAGCGCATCGTCTCGCGTTCGGGCCAGGAGCATTTGCTGGAGGTGTACGTGCGCCCCGGCGACCTGGGCAAGACCGAGCACGCCATGAACTCGCTCATGGCCAGCGTGGCCTGGGACGAGGCGCGCTTTGGCCTGTCGCTCGATCTGGAGCGCTTCATGATCGTCGCCACCAGCGACTTCAACATGGGCGCGATGGAGAACAAGGGCCTCAACATCTTCAACACCAAGTACGTGCTGGCCAGCGAAGCCACGGCCACCGATGCCGACTTCGCCCACATCGAAAGCGTGGTGGGGCACGAGTACTTCCACAACTGGACGGGCAACCGCGTCACCTGCCGCGACTGGTTCCAGCTCAGCCTGAAGGAAGGCCTGACCGTCTTCCGTGACCAGGAATTCAGCATGGACCTGGCGGGCAGCCCCTCGGCGCGCGCCGTCAAGCGCATCGAGGACGTGCGCGTGCTGCGCACCGCGCAGTTCCCCGAAGATGCCGGCCCCATGGCCCACCCGGTGCGGCCCGACAGCTACATCGAGATCAACAACTTCTACACCGTCACCATCTACGAAAAAGGTGCCGAGGTGGTGCGCATGCAGCACAACCTCGCGGCCGACGAGGCCGCTGGCATTTCTTGCCGTGAGGGCTTTGCCCGGGGCATGAAGCTCTATTTCGAGCGCCACGACGGTCAGGCCGTGACCTGCGACGATTTCGCCCAGGCCATTGCAGACGCCAACCCTGGGTCTGAGCTGGCCCAGCGGCTGGAGCAGTTCAAGCGCTGGTACAGCCAGGCCGGCACGCCGCATGTGCGCGCCACGGGCCAGTACGATGCCGCAGAGCGCCGCTACACCCTCACCCTCACGCAAAGCTGCGCGCCCACGCCGGGCCAGCCCAGCAAGGCGCCCTTCGTCATCCCGGTGGAGCTGGGCCTGCTCACGCAGGAGGGACGCGCCCTGCCCCTGCAACTCGATGGCGAAGCCGCCCCCGGCGCCACCACGCGCACCGTGGTGCTGGCCGATGAGAGCCTGCAGCTCACCTTCGTGAATGTGGACAGCGCCCCCGTGCCCTCGCTGCTGCGGGCTTTTAGCGCCCCGGTGGTGCTGGACTGCGACTACAGCGATGCCGCGCTGCTGACCCTGCTGGCGCACGACAGCGACGCCTTCAACCGCTGGGAAGCCGGCCAACGCCTGGCACTGCGTATTGCTATCAAAACAATAGCTGATAGCGCAATACTGACGGGCGCTGAAGGCCAAATTGATCAAAAAATTCTGCCCGACAACTTCGTTCAGGCCATGCGCGGCGTGCTGCGCCACCCTGGGCTGGATGCCGCGTTCAAGGAGCTGGCGCTCACCCTGCCCTCGGAAACCTACATCGCCGAGCAGCTGGATGTGGTCGATCCGCAGCGCGTGCACGCCGTACGCGAGGCCATGCGCCTGCAACTGGCCCTGGCGCTACAGGACGACTGGCAGTGGGCCTACGAGCACCACCAGCAGACGGGCGCCTACCGGCCCGACGCGGTCTCTGCCGGACGCCGCGCCCTCGCGGGCATGGCCTTGTCCATGCTGTGCCTGGCCGCGCGCACCACGGGCGACCAGGTCTGGCCCGGCAAGACCTACCAGCGCTTCAAGACCGCAGGCAACATGACCGACCGCTTCAACGCCCTGGCCGCCCTGGTGGGCAGTGGCAACGCGCTGGCGGCACCGGCGCTGGAGCGCTTCCACGCACTCTTCAAGCACGAACCGCTGGTCATCGACAAGTGGTTTGCACTGCAGGCCGGCAGCCCCGACCGCGGCGGCAACGTGCTGCCCACGGTGCGCCAGCTCATGCAGCATGCGGACTTCAGCCTCAAGAACCCCAACCGCGCGCGCAGCCTGATCTTCAGCTACTGCAGCGCCAACCCTGGCGCCTTCCACCGCCGGGATGCAGCGGGCTACGTGTTCTGGAGCGAGCGCGTGATCGAGCTCGATGCCATCAACCCGCAGGTCGCAGCACGCCTGGCCCGCGCCATGGACCGCTGGAAGAAACTGGCTGAACCCTGGCGCACCGCCGCCCGTGAAGCCATCGCCCGCGTGGCCGCACGCGAACACCTGAGCAATGATGTGCGCGAGGTCGTCACCCGCGCACTGGCCGACGAATAAGGAGAACCCGTATGGCAAAACGCATCAGCCTCACCCGCTACCTGGTGGAACAGCAGCGCGTGGCAGGCCACATCCCCTCTGAACTGCGCCTGCTGCTCGAAGTGGTGGCCCGCGCCTGCAAGAGCATCAGCCAGGCCGTCAACAAAGGCGCCCTGGGCGGCGTGCTCGGCAGCGCCGACAGCGAGAACGTGCAGGGCGAGATGCAAAAGAAGCTCGACATCATCGCCAACGAGGTGCTGATCGAGGCCAACGAATGGGGAGGCCACCTGGCCGCCATGGCCAGCGAGGAAATGGACGGCATCTACGTGGTGCCCAACCGCTACCCCCAGGGCGAATACCTGCTGCTGTTCGATCCCCTGGACGGCTCATCCAACATCGACGTGAACGTGAGCATCGGCACCATCTTCAGCGTGCTGAAGAAGCCCGAGGGCGACCGCGGCGTCGAGGAGACCGACTTCCTGCAGCCCGGCAGCCACCAGGTGGCCGCCGGCTATTGCGTCTATGGCCCGCAGACCACGCTGGTGCTCACCGTGGGCGACGGCGTAGCCATGTTCACGCTCGACCGCGAGCAGGGTTCGTTCGTGCTGACCCAGGAGAACGTGCGCATTCCCGAAGACACCAAGGAATTCGCGATCAACATGAGCAACATGCGCCACTGGGACGAGCCCGTGCGCCGCTACATCGACGAATGCCTGCAGGGCAAGGAAGGGCCGCGCGGCAAGGACTTCAACATGCGCTGGATCGCCAGCATGGTGGCCGACGTGCACCGCATCATGTCGCGCGGCGGCATCTTCATGTACCCCTGGGACAAACGCGAGCCCAACAAGCCCGGCAAGCTGCGCCTGCTGTACGAAGCCAACCCCATGGGCTGGCTCATAGAACAGGCCGGCGGCGCCGCCACCAATGGCCGCCAGCGCATCCTGGACATCCAGCCCGGCCACCTGCACGAGCGCGTGAGCGTGATATTGGGGTCAAAAAATGAGGTGGAGCGCGTGACAAGCTACCATTCCGCGCTATAATCTAAGTCTTCGCCGGTGTAGCTCAGTCGGTAGAGCAGCTCATTCGTAATGAGAAGGTCGGGTGTTCGATTCATCTCTCCGGCACCAATACAGCAAAGGAAACCCCGCTATCAATACGGTAGCGGGGTTTTTTGTTTCCCGTCCGATGTAAGGGCGGATGTAAGACGATTTCGGGAATCCCACCCAGCACCAGACAAAAGAAAAGCCCCACGGCGGGGGCTTCGGTCGGGGGCTTGTGTGTCAGCCCGGCGGGTGCATGAATGGCATCAGGGCCTTGGCGGCGGCCATGCGCAGGCGCAGCGGCAGGGCTTCATGGTTCATTGCTGCTAAAAGCCATTGCAGCGGGTCGTTTGTCTCAGGCAGGCCATGCACCAGCACAGGCCGATTGCGTGCGCCTGCGGGCCTTCCTGCGCCTTTCCTGCGGCCTCCCCAGCCGGTCGAACTTGATTGTTTTTCCATGCCCGATTTTTTCCGCGAATGAGAAGCAGTGGGGTGTCGCCGGTTCGAGGGTTGTAAGGTTTGACCGTGCCCCCCACCCTACGGCACAAGCTCATCAATCCGCGCCTCTAGCTGGGCAATGTGCGCCTCCATGCAATCCATGCGGGCCTGCAACGCTGCAATGTCATAGCGCGTCACCTGCTCGAACTGTTCGCGCTTGGGTTCCATGTGCCTCAAGTAACGCATAACCCCGTCTAGGTTCTGCTCGGGTGTCCGGCTCATGAGAAATACTCTGCCATTTCGGGGTCACTTTCCCACGGCTTCAACCCGCTGTGCAGCGCCTTTTTCAGCCCCGCACTTTCTGGCCTTGTCGTGGCGCTCTTGCACAATCGCAGCTTGCCCGATAGCGCGGCCATTGTTCCCGCGTACTGGTTCGATAGCCTCGCAGCGGGGTTAATCGCGCCATCGATGGTGATAGGCCCGTCACGCAGCACCAGCGCATCGCAAAGCCTCTTTTGATGGTCTGCCATGCACAGCGCCTCGAGTAGCACCATGTCGCCGGTCGAAAAGTAGTTCGCATCCAGCCCGGCGCAGATTGAAACCCACAGCGCAGCAGCACCTGGGGGCAGGCCATCGGGCGGCGGCGGGCGTTTTGTGTCGAATATGGTTGCCAGTGCGGCGGCGGATTTTCTAGGCATGGTGTGATTCCTCGAAACTACAGGCTTTTGAACGTAGCTTGGACATGACGGTTTACATATTGGCAGGGGGCAGGTTTTTGCCACCCCCTGCACGCTCAGACAGTTAGGCGATAAGCTCCCCCTCGCCTGGGTAGCTCACACGGGCGGCAAGCTTCGGCACTCGCCTTGGTGCGGCGGCAGCTTCACGGGCGGCTTGCTTTTCGTAAACCTCAACGGGCAGGGCCTTGGATGCGATGTAGTCGCCAGCATCACGCGCCCAAGATGGGGCATACCCACCATCAACATCGCGGGTGTCGAAGTAGTCCACACCATGCGGCGTAAAGGCCATTGCCGGTAGCAGCGTGCCGCTATAGCCCTCCGCCTCGATATTGGCGCGAAACTCCTGTTCGGCCCTGTTCGCGGCGTGCATCTCCTCGACTGCCCGCGCAACGCGCGCCACCCGTGCAACATGCTCGCCCACCGCATCGCGACACACCCGGCGCGAATGTTCGCCACGGATGCGCAGCACCTCGCGCTGTTGCAACTCAATCGCCCGGCGCAACGCTTCAATCTTGCGCGCAGTCTCGGTGATTCGCTTGCTCAAATTGTCTTGCAGGGCAACGCCAGAAAGCAGCCTATCGGCAAGCTCAATCGCGTTCGGCTCAAAGTCTTTGACATCGTGCGCAACGCGCTCGCTGTCCAAATCGTCAGCCAGTTGCCGGGCATCGGTCAGGGCTTCGCGGTAGCTGTCCAGCTTTGCAACGGCTTCGCGGTAGTCGGCATGGGCGGTGATATTTTTGATTGCTTGCATGGGGCTCTTTCGTTTAGATGATTTTGGTGGTGACGTTCTTAACCAGTGCCACTACGGCGCGGCGCTGTTCGGTGGTGAGATTGCGCGGCATGAGTCCGCCACTGTTGGCAACGCCTACAGCGATTTGTTCCGCCTTGGCTTGCTCAAACTTCGCCAGTGCTGCGGCCACTGCGGCGGGCGGTTGTTGCCCGGATGATTTTTGGTACATGGCTGTCTTTCAAAGTTGGTGAATGAACGGATGCGGTGCGGCGGTTTGTTATGGGGCTTGCGCCTCGCCCAAGGTGCGCAACACATCGCGGCAGTCACGCGCCACAAAGGCCACGCCACCAGCGCAGCGGATGCGCTCCAGGAATAGGGCTTGCTCAGGGCGCAGGCGTCCGGCCTGGGCTTTCACTTCCACACCCAGCAAGCGCCCATCCTTCAATTGCCCCAGCACATCAGGGCAGCCCGGCCAGCCGAAACGGATAAAGCGGTTGCCCACCCGTGCGGCTCCGGTGTTCATGCGCTCGGCCCATGCCACGGCGGGATGTGCTCTCAGTGCCTTCAAGACTTCCACCAGGGCGGCAGCCTCGGGGCGGCTGTTGGTTCTGGGGTTCTGTTGCTCCAGGCCGAAAAGGTCAGCAGTCATTGCAAAACCTCCCCACCGTAAACCCCTCCGAAAACCACCCCCCTATTAAAGGGGGGGCGGAGAATTTCGGCGTCGGAAGTCTCCGAAAACGGAGAAAACGGAGAATTTCGGCGGCTCACTGTTGCCATAGCCACCCCTCATTGCAGCCCAGCACACCACGCGCCACCAGCCCCGTGATTGCCTCTCTGGTGCGTGAAGTTCGTTTGTCAGTCGGGCATGTCAGCTTGGATGCTGCGGCAGTTATCGCGGCCTCCAGCTCTATACATGGGCGCAGCGGCGGGGCTCCTGGCTTGCCGGTTGTTCCGTCTTTGAACATCGGGCGCAGGGCATCCAAAATCACCCGCTGATTGCCACCCTGGGGCAGCTTCACGGCGCGCACGTCCTGGGCTGCGGTATCACGCACCACCACGCACGATGTAATGGCCTCGCCGGTCGGCTCAGTGCCCAGCACCTCCACGGCCAGCTTGAACGGGCAAGACTCGCCATCAATGCCGTCTTTGGATTTCGCCACCTTCCATTCCCGGCGGTCGCCTTCGCGTGAAACCTCGATTGCGGCATCCATCGCAGCGAATAGCGAACTGTGCCCACGCAGGCCAGCGGCGGCATTCTTGCCCGTGTGGTGAACCAGCACCACCAGCCCACCGGTCAGGGTTTGCAGGGTCTTTGCTGCCTCCAGAATCTCGCCCATGTCGCGTGAACTGTTTTCGTCGGCAGTGGGCGCGGCGCGGTTCAAGGTGTCCACCACCACCACAGCACCAGCAGGCACCACGGCGGCAAGGTCTAGCACGTCCTGCCCATCGGTCAGCTTGAACGGTTGCAGCATCATGCGCAGGCCGTCAGGCAAGGCCCGGCCCCGGCTGGTCTCCCATGCCTGGGCGCGCAGCTTGAAACCCGCTTCACCCTCCAGCGCGGCATACACCACGGGCGCAGCTTCCACCCGGCAATCAAACCAGCGTTGCCCCTCGGCAATGGATGCGGCCATATCAAAGGCCAGGAATGATTTACCGGATGCGCTCGGGCCATACAGCGCAGCAAGCCCCACGGCAGGCAGCACACCACGCACACGCCACGCCAGCGGGGGCAGGTCACGCAGTTCATCAGCCCCCAGCAGCTTGTAACGGGGCTCAGGCTTGGGCGGCTCTGTCGCAGCCTCCAGCAGCGCAGCCAGCACATCGTGCCCGTCACGCTGCGCAAGGTCGTTTGCGTCGAAGTTCTGCGCCTCACCCTGGGGCATGTAGGCCACGGCGCATTGCAGCGCCTGGGCAATCTCTGCGGCGCTTTCTTCTTTGCCCACATCAGGCACCAACACCAGCCGGGCGGCGGCGTCACGCTGGCGCAGGGCTTCGGCCACCTTGCCCACATTGCCCCAGCCAAAGCACGCCACGGCAGGATGCCCGGTAGCCTGCCAGCAAGCCCATGCAGTGCCCACACCCTCGCACAAAGCCACGGGCGCACCGGGCACCAGCGTGCCCACGGTGAAGGATGCCCCGGCCATCGGCGCACCGGGCAGGTTCAGCTTGGGCTTTTTCCCCTTCGCCTTCAAGCGGGCGGCAGTGTCGCCAGTGGTCACGCATTGCAGGCTCTGCAAACTGCCATCGGGCGCAAAGGCGGGCACCACCAGCGCCCCGGCCATGCTCTCGCCTTGGATGCGCAGCGGGTCACCAGCAGGCACCACGCGCAAGGCATCCAATGGCACCCCGGCGGCAGCTTTTGCCACGATGTAGCCATGTGCAGCGGTTGCAGCTTCGCAGCGTTCCCACACCTCAGCAGGGCTCATGCCTGGGGCGGGCTTGCGCTGGGGTTCTGCTGCCTTCCTGGGGGCTTGCACGGGCCTTTGCTGGGGCTTGCCTTCACCCATGCGCCACCCATGTTCTGCGCCCACGCGGTACAGCGTTCCAGGGCCAATACCCTTGCCCGGCTTGAAACTGCGCCACGTATCGCGGGCGTCGCGTTCGCTGTAGTTGCCAGCCCCGGCGCTCCATTCGTTGAACGTGTCGAAATCAAGGCCAGCAGCTTGTGCAGCCATGCCCACCTTCACCCATTCATCACGCGGCAAATCGGGCGGGATGGCGTGCAATGCGTCGATTGCTTTTGCGGTGTCGGTCAGCACGCGGCACCCCCATTCATCGCCAGGGCTTGCGCGGTGTATTTCGGGTCAAGTCGGTACAGCGCAATGATGCGGTCGGGGCTATGTTCCGTGGGGCTTGGAACCTCGATAGTTTCCACGGGCCAGCCCAAGGTGCGCAGCGTGAAAATCACGGCACCCAGTCGCCAGGATTGCGTGCTGTTCTCGAAGTCGGGATGGTCAATCAGGCGGCCATCCATCAACATGCCCAGCGCCTTATCGGCAAGGGTTCCACGCTGGGGCCATGTCGGGCAAAATGGCGGGGGCGGCAGAAACGAAAGTTGTTCACCGTGGGCCCCTTGCGTCTTGGTCGGTGCGGGGGCCTTTCCATTTTGGGTACTGATTTTTTTCATCGTCAGTGGCCCTCAGAATGGAATCGTTTCGTCATCGCCAAACGGCGCTGATTTCAAAGGCTCTTGCGGCGTCCACGGTTCCAGCGTGTCATAACCTTTCAAGCAGCGGGCGGCCTCTTTCAGAATTGCGCGGGCGTGTTCAGGTGTTACCCCGGCGCGGATAAATATCGTCACTGACGCGTCAAACATGCAGGCGGTATCAGGCTCTATGTGCAGCCTCAATTCGTCATATTCAACGGCGGTTATCTTTGCGAAACCCAGCGGCTTGTAGCGCGCTGTTTGCTCCAGGCAGTCACCCAGCGAACCGATAGACGGGCGCTCAACAGGTTGTTGACGGCGGCTCATACTGCCACCCCCAGCACGCGGCGCAGTTCCGACACGTTCCAGGCCAAACGGCCATTAATGCGGATGGGGCGCAGCGGCCCGTTTTCCATGCAGGCCCAGCCCCTAAGGGTTTGCGGGCGGCGGCTCAGGTAATAGGCAGCGGCGGCGGTGTCCACTGCGGGGCGGGTTTCATGCGCCAGCGGGGGAAATTTCGGGGCGGTCGCTTGTTCGCGGGCCTCGATACTGTGAAGGGCTTGCATCGCAGTTTGCTTTCAACCCAGCAGCACGGGCTAGGTATGGGCGAACTTTGAAAACCCCGTATCTATGCGAATTGCCCCGGGGTTCTGGAATCAAGCATCCATGCGGGTTAGCGGCGCATTGCCACCTTAAATCCGGGGTTCACCCCCGGGGTTCTGACAGTGTTTTAAGGCGTATCGAAGTTGTCAGCTTCGTAGGTTTTCCACGCTTCCAGCCAGTCTTGTAGCTGCGGCTTTGTCTGGAACCTTGCGCGGATGCTGTTCGCCTTCGCGTGACCGTTATGCACCAGCGCAGCACCGATAAGAACAGGGTTCCAGCGGGTCTCCCTTTTACCTCGCTCTCCACGCAACGCAATACAAGCCTCAAGCCACTTTGGCGGGCTTCCTAGCGTGTCTTTCCATGCCTTCTCATTCCACCTTCGCAGCCCATCAAACGCGTGTGCAACATCGCCCGTTGTCACCGGCTGCGGTGCATCCAATGGCGCATTGCTGGCGCTGTCTGCCACCACGGGCGCTGCGGCCTGGGGCTCGGCTTGCTTTGCTTCGGGTGCGGTGTATTCATCAGCCAGGGCGTGAACGTCATAGCCCACCACGCGGCAATCAGCGGGCACGGTTTCAAAGTCGGGCTCATCATCGGCCAGCATGCCCTTTGTGTAGCGCATCAATATCCCGTCGCGTTCATCGAACCCGTCGAACGTGCGCCAGGATGCCCGGCCAGCGTTCGCTAGGTGCTGGCAGGCGGAAAGCGGCAACGTTGGGATGGCACCAGCAGGCACGATGTTTTCATTGGGTTCACCCTTGTTGAATAAAACCCCGCCGTCATGTTTGCGCACCTTTGCGGCACGGTGAACGATGGCCCTTAGCGTTATCTCGCCACGGGCAGCAGCTCGCAGAAAATCGCCAATGGTGACGGGCTCCCCGGCGTGCTTCGTTGCCATGCTTGCGGCCTCTGCCAGCGTCAAAACATCGGTGTCAACCATGCGGCCACCTGCCCACGGCGTGCGGGGCTCCAGGCGCGAGAACATGGGCGGGAAATATTGAATCTTGGACATGGCACCCCTTCAAGTGCAGCCTTCATTGGGTGCCCCAGCAGGTCGGTGAAGGTGTCCGACTTTTCGGCAGGATTGCGGCCCTGCCTAGCTGGGGCAAAACTGTTTTACGCGGCTTGCACCACGCGCAGCGCACCGGGCGCGGCCTTGGCATCAAACTGCACACCGGCAAGGCTCAGAATGTGCGCCTCTATCTGTTCCAGAAACGGGCGCAGGGCGTCAATACTTCGCGGCCTGTAGCCCTCGGCTGTTGCGCTTGGTTTGTGGCCCATTACTTGCGCGATAGCCCCAGCAGGTGCCCCGGCAGCCTCACCCAGCAGCGAAAAGGAACGGCGCAGTCCGTGGATTGTCAGCCCCTCGATTGCAGCGCTTTGCAGGGCCTTTGCATGGCTGTTGCGGGTGTCTGTAATGCGCCCTGCCTTGCCCGTGCTGGCAAACACATACAGCCCCACTCTGGGCAGCGTTGCCAGCATGTGCGCCATGTATGGGCTCAGGGGAATGGTTCGGGTTGTTTCCACCTTGTCGGCAATGGTCAGCTTGCGCCATTGAAAATCCACATTCGCCCAAGTCAGGGCGGCCAGTTCTTCACGGCGGGCACCAGTCAGCAGCAGGGCGCGCAGATAGGCGCTTGCGGTGCGGTTGCTCAGTTGTTCCACACCAGCCCACCAGCCGGGCACCTGGGCGGCTTCTAGGGCGTCGGTGCGGCGGGTGTTGCTGGGAAGGTTCTCGACAATGGCGGCGGCCTTGCCTGCATCGCGGTCTGTCAGGTTCCGATACTCGGGGCGGGCAGCACACCAGCGCAGGAAACCACGGAACATCATCAGGGCGCGGGCAGCTTGGTGCTTACCGGCCACGGCTTCCCGGTCATACCAGCTTTTCAGCGTGTCCTCATTGATGGCGGCCAGCGGCAGCGCCAGCAGCGGATACAGCGGCCCCGGCCTTGTCGCGCCCTGCCCTCGCTTCTTCTTCTCGCCACCGGGCGCGGCCATAGCTTCAAGGTCGGCACGATAGCGGGGCTTCCATGCGTCTTTGCGCTTGGGTCTGCCGTTTTCCAGATACAGCGGCCACACCTCGCCCACGGTCAGGGCAGCGGCCTTGTCAGCTTCCACCTTGGCAGCGGCAGCGGCTTGCTTTTTGACTTGCGCGGCGATGGCTTCGCGTTTCAAGTCTCGGGGGTCTTTGCCTTCATCAATCAGGCGTTGCAGTTCGCGTGCCTTGGCTTGCGCGTCTGGAATGCTCCAGGCGGCAGGGCTCCCGATGGTTATGCGCAGGTCTTTACCTTGGTACACGCTCTGGAACACGTAGGCGGGTTTCCCGGCAGGCGTTGCGCGCAGCCCTAGCCCCGGCGCGGTCACATCCCACAGAAAAGCCTGTTTCTTCTCGGGCGGGCACTTGAACCCAGATACCCGGCCAGCGGTGAATGCAATCTTTGCCATGTGGTGCCCCTTGCGGTCTTACATCGGTCAGGATGTAAGGGCGGATGTAAGACTATTTGCCGAAAAATGCCGAATTTCAATCAACGCCTTGTCTGGGTTTTTGCCCAGTAAATCGCTCATAAGCTGTTGATTTATATTGATTCTATCAGCACCAATCAACGGTGGCAAATACACCTATCCCATCATTCGTAATGAGAAGGTCGGGTGTTCGATTCATCTCTCCGGCACCAAGTAAACAAAAGAAACCCCGCTATCGAAAAGGTAGCGGGGTTTTTCTTTTCCGCTTCGCAGGCTCAGTGGTCGCCTGATTTCGGTGCGATGGGCAGAAAAAAACCCCGGCCAGTGATGGGCGGGGTTGGTGCGCCACCGGCGCCACCCAACGGGCAGACGCCAGGTGCCAAGCGATGCTTACTTGGCGGCTTCGGAAGCAGCAGCGGGAGCGGCAGGAGCGGCCTCGGATGCAGCAGGTGCGGCAGCGGGAGCGGAGGCATCGGTTGCAGCAGCAGAAGCAGCCTCCACAGCGGGGGCGGCAGGTGCTGCAGGAGCGGGGGCAGCGGCGGGAGCGGGAGCAGGAGCGGGCGTCGGCTCTTCCTTCTTGCCACAGGCAGCCAGAGCGGCTGCAGCGATCAGGGAAGCGATGACGAGGGACTTGTTCATTTCAGGTTTTCCTTGAGGAGGGTCAAAAAAACGAAGGCCAAAAAATCCAGCCTCTTTCAGCCGGCGCACTTCTCTGACCAGCACTTGGCGTTTGGCAAGCGCGCTATCAAAACAGCCGTTGATTGTATTTCGAATTCGTCAATAGTGAATAACACCAATCCGCGCATGCCATAGTCTGCGTTGTCTATAACTGACGACGCCCTTACATGGTTGACATGGACGGGGCCTCGGTCTTCACTTCAAAGCCCCAGCGTGGTGGAAGGAAAACCTGGCGTGCTCTTGCTGCGCACCCACTCGGCCAACACTTCTTGCAGCATCACCCTGCGTGCAGGCTCGCTTCCCGAGACACCGGTGCAACGGTCCAGATCCAGACGCTGGAGCACCCAGTGTGGAGACCAGATCACGCTGGGGATATCCAAGGGGTCTGCTGCAGGACAGGCGCGGCAGGTAAGGATGTGGTCCCAGGTGGTGCGCCAGCGCACCAACCGCGCATGGCGGCGAGCCACCTCGTTGTAGCTGCGGGCCAGAAAGGTCAGGCGCCTGCCGCTGTGAGCCCACTCCTGCAGCGATTCGATCACCGCCCGCTCTCCGAGCGGCCAGTCGTGAAAGTCCGCATCACTCAAGATCAGCTCACGCCAGCCTTCACGCGCCGCGGTGGCCAGCGCATCGCGCACCAACTGCTGAAAGGCCTCGCGCCCACTGAACCGTCCCTCGGGAAGCGGTGCGAAGGCGCCTGCGGGGGGGGGCTGCTGATCGATGGTCATACGACATTCCTGAATGGGAGGGGCCAAACTGCGACAATTCTCGTATGGAAATCAAACATCAATGCGTTGTGGCGCTGACCTGGGTGCTCAAGGACACTTTGGGCGAGGAACTGGACGTACTCGATGACCCCGTCGAGTTCTTGGTGGGCGGCAGCGATCTGCTGGTGCGCATCGAAGAGGCCTTGCAAGGTCATCGCACTGGCGACTCACTGGCGCTGCATCTGGAACCCGAAGATGCGTTCGGAGACTACCAGGATCAGTTGCTGTTCCTGGAGGCTCGCACGCTGTTTCCCGACAGCCTGGAAGAAGGCATGACCATCGAAGGCCACGCCCTCCCTGCAGGCTGCAATCCGCAAGCGCCACGCGACGCGCTCTATACCGTCACCGAGATCTACCCCGAGCACGTGGTGCTCGACGGAAACCACCCTTTGGCAGGTATTGCCCTGCGCTTGCAGCTGAAGGTTTGCGGTGTGCGCGAAGCGACGGAGGAGGAAGTGGGGCGCGGCTCCGCTGGCACTGGGTTCTTTCGCATCCAGCCCCAGGCGCCAGGCAGCACCTCGCTGCACTGACATGCACTGGGAACGCGTCCGTTCAATAGCGTGAGATCTGTCCGTTGACCATGCGCACGGGGTCTCCCACGCGCAGGTCGCCCACCGAGGGCACGTCGTACGCCCTGCGTCCTCCGCGGTCGAGCTGGATCGTGATGCGGTAGCTGCCCTGGGCGGCCTGGTTGCGCTCTTCGATGGCGTTGCCCGCCACCGCGCCCCCGACCACACCCACAGCCGTGGCCGCCGCTCGACCACTGCCTTTGCCCACCTGGTTGCCAATAAGGCCGCCCACCACAGCGCCAAGAACCGCACCAGCGCCCGTGGTCTGCCCTTGGTGGTGGCCCTGCAGCCACTGGATGTGGGTGACGCGCCCATACTCGGCCGTCGCAGGGGCGTGCGACGAGTATCCGCCCTGGTACCCCCCTGGGGGATAGGGCTGCGACGCCGGGCGATGGTGGGCACACGCCGACAACAAAGCCGCAGCGACAAGGCCGCTGACAACGGTGGCGCCGCGCGAGAGGAAAGCAGGCTGGGTCAAGTGAAACTCCTGAAGAAAAATGGCGATCTCTGGCATTGAACGCCATTCCTGGGGAACCGCGCTGACAGGCGAACGCCGCGAGGGCAGTAGGACGCCCCGCTGCCAGCCTGTGCGAACTGTCCTACATGCTCTGACGGCAGATGCGCAAACATCAACGCACGCCCGTGGAGCCGTAGCCCCCTTCCCCGCGCTCGCTGGCTGCAGAGAACTCGCTCACCACGTTGAACTGTGCCTGCACCACTGGCACGATGACCATTTGCGCCAAGCGCTCCATGGGTTCGATGGTGAAGGCCTGATCGCTGCGGTTCCAGGCGCTGACCATGAGTTGCCCCTGGTAATCGCTGTCGATCAGCCCTACCAGATTGCCCAACACGATGCCATGCTTGTGGCCCAGGCCAGAACGCGGCAGGATCAGCGCCGCGTAGCCAGGGTCGCACAGGTGAATGGCAATGCCCGTGGGCACCAACTGCCAGGCGTTGGGCTGCAGCGTGAGCGGCGCGTCCAGGCAGGCCCGCAAATCCAGGCCTGCACTGCCCGGCGTAGCGTAAGCGGGCAATTGGTTCGCCATGCGCGGATCCAGTATCTTCACGTCAATCTTCACTTGCGTTTTCCTGTGTTTTTTTGCTGCGCCAGGGCAGCAAGTTGTTGTTTCAGTTGGGCAATGCCTTGCTCTGCGTTCGTTGTCCCGGGCAGCGTCAACACCGTGCGCGCCAGACTTGCCGCCCGGCCCAGGCCCCACCATAGGAAGGCCGTGGCAAACAGCCCCCACCAGGAGCCCTGCCCCAGCACAAAGAGCGCCAGCGCCTGCACCGCCACGGACAACAGCAACACACCACGCACCACGCGCAATACCTGGGTGACAGCCCCGAGCACTGCGGGAGCCCCCGGCGCCACTGCCTTGGTCGGCAAAACGTGCCCCGTCTTTGCTGCCGGCGCCGAGCCCTTTCCACCACCGGAAAGAGAACCCAGCACAGATGCTTGTGCGCGGCCACCGAGTGTCTGCGCCCCCGGCACCGCACCGCTCAAGCGCTCCACGTAGGCAGCGAAGTCACCCCTGGGTGGGGTATCCCATTCGGGCTTGGGCGCTTTGGACATGATGGGACTCCTGTGGAACCGGGTGTGGGCTCAGGACAATCGTTTTGCAATCTCCACCACCAGTTGGCGGGCCAGTGCGCGCTTGCTGGCGTGGGGCAGTTCGCGGTGACCTTGCGCATCCACCAGCAGCAGGGCATTGTCATCCTGCCCGAAGGTCGCCGGGCCAATGTTGCCCACGAGCAGAGGCACGCCCTTGCGTTCGCGCTTGGCACTGGCGTGGGCCAGCAGGTCGTGGCTTTCGGCGGCAAAACCCACGCAGAACAACTGGCCGCTGCGCGCCCGTTCTGATTGGGCCACAGCGGCCAGAATGTCGGGGTTTTCCACAAAGCCCAGCACCGGCGTCTGGCCCGAGCCGTCCTTTTTGATCTTTTGCTCGGCCTGCACCGCCGGGCGCCAGTCGGCCACGGCTGCAGTTGCTATAAAAATAGTAGCATCTTGCGCCCGTGGTTCGGTCGCCGCGAGCATTTCCTGTGCCGAACGCACATTCACGCGCTGCACGCCCCGCGGCGTGGGCAAATGCACCGGGCCCGCCACCAGCGTGACCTCGGCGCCCGCCTCTCGTGCCGCACGCGCGATGGCAAAGCCCATTTTGCCGCTGGAGTGGTTGGTGATGCCGCGCACCGGGTCGATGGATTCAAACGTGGGCCCCGCCGTGACCAGCACCTTCTGTCCCGCCAGCAGCTTGGGCGTGAAGAAGGCGATCACCTCCTCCAGCAGTTCCGCCGGTTCGAGCATGCGGCCGTCGCCCGTCTCGCCACAGGCCTGGTCACCGTTACCAACAGCCAGCACGGTGGCGCCGTCCTGCGCCACCTGGGCCAGGTTGCGCTGCGTGGCCGGGTGCGCCCACATCTCTCGGTTCATGGCGGGCGCCAGCAACAACGGCACTTGCTGCGCAGGTCGCGCCAGGCACAGCAGGCTCAGCAGTTCGTCGGCCCGGCCCTGCGCCAAGCGCGCGATGAAGTCCGCGCTGCACGGCGCGATGAGGATGGCGTCGGCCTCGCGGCTCAGATTGATGTGCGGCATGTTGTTGGCCTCGCGCGCATCCCACTGCGAGCCGTACACGGGCCGGTTCGACAGCGCCTGCATGGTCACGGGCGTGATGAACTGGGAAGCGGCCTCGGTCATCACCACCTGCACGGTGGCGCCCTCCTTGATGAGCGCGCGGCACAGCTCCGCCGATTTGTAACAGGCCACGCCTCCACTGAGGCCCAGGACGATGTGTTTGCCGACAAGCTCGTTCATGGGGCGCAATTTAGCAGACGGAACCCCCATTCGCCGCACGCGGACGACGGCAGGACGGGGCCGCCCTCTATAATCCCAATTTCCCACCACCTTAAAAAGACATGACCAAATTTGTCTTCGTCACCGGCGGTGTGGTGTCTTCCCTGGGCAAGGGAATCGCCTCAGCCTCCCTTGCCGCGATCCTCGAATCGCGCGGCCTCAAAGTCACCCTCATCAAGCTCGACCCGTACATCAACGTGGACCCGGGCACCATGTCCCCGTTCCAGCACGGCGAAGTGTTCGTGACAGACGACGGCGCCGAAACCGACCTCGACCTGGGCCACTACGAGCGTTTCATCGAAACGCGCATGAAGAAGGCCAACAACTTCACCACCGGCCGGATCTACCAGTCGGTGCTGGAGAAGGAACGCCGGGGCGACTACCTTGGCAAGACAGTGCAGGTGATCCCGCACGTCACCAACGAGATCCAGGAATACATCAAGCGCGGCGCCGGTGTCGGCACCGACGATGCCGTGGACGTGGCCATCGTCGAGATCGGCGGCACCGTGGGCGACATCGAATCGCTCCCCTTCCTCGAAGCCGTGCGCCAGCTCAGCCTCAAGCTGGGTCCGAACAACGCTGCCTTCGTGCACCTGACCTACGTGCCCTTCATCGCCGCGGCCGGCGAGCTCAAGACCAAGCCCACGCAGCACACGGTGCAGAAGCTGCGCGAGATCGGTATCCAGCCCGACGCGCTGCTGTGCCGCGCCGACCGCCGCATTCCTGAAGACGAGCGCGGCAAGATCTCGCTGTTCACCAACGTGCCCGAATGGGGCGTGATCAGCATGTGGGACGTGGACACCATCTACAAGGTGCCGCGCATGCTGCACGAGCAGGGCCTGGACGGCCTGATCTGCGACAAGCTGCGCCTGAACACCCCGCCCACCAGCCTCAAGCGCTGGGACGCGCTGGTGCACGAGACCGAGCACCCGCAGGGCGAGGTTTGCATCGCCATGGTGGGCAAGTACGTCGATCTTTCCGACAGCTACAAGTCGGTCAACGAGGCACTGCGCCACGCCGGCATGCAGAACCATGTGCGCGTGAAGATCGACCATGTCGATTCCGAAACCATGGAAGGCCCGGACGCCGCCGAGAAGCTGGCCCGTTACGACGCCATCCTGGTGCCCGGCGGCTTCGGCCAGCGCGGTGTAGAAGGCAAGATCAACACCGCCCGCTATGCGCGCGAGCACAAGGTGCCCTACCTGGGCATCTGCCTTGGCATGCAAGTGGCCACCATCGAATACGCACGCCATGTGGCGGGCCTCGAAGGCGCCAACAGCACCGAATTCGACCCCGGCTGCAAGCACCCCGTCATCGCCCTCATCACCGAGTGGAAGGATGCGGACGGCAGCATCCAGAAGCGCGACGCCAGCTCCGACCTGGGCGGCACCATGCGCCTGGGCGCACAAAGCTCCGACGTGGCACCCGGCACACTGGCCCACCGCATTTATGGCGACGTGGTGACCGAGCGCCACCGCCACCGCTACGAAGCCAACGTCAACTACCTGGACCCGCTGCGCAAGGCGGGCCTGGTGATCTCGGCGCTCACGCAGCGCGAGCACCTGACCGAGATCGTCGAGTTGCCGCACAGCGTGCACCCCTGGTACATCGGCGTGCAGTTCCACCCCGAGTTCAAGTCCACGCCCTGGAACGGCCACCCGCTGTTCAACGCCTTCATCAAGGCGGCCGTGGAGCACCAGAAGGCCGCCAAGGCGTAAAGGAGACCCGCCATGAAACTCTGCGGATTCGACGTCGGTCTCAACCAGCGCTTCTTCCTGATCGCTGGCACCTGCTCCATCGAAAGCCTGCAGATGTCGCTGGACGTCGCGGGTCAGCTCAAGGAGGCCTGCACTGCGCTGGGCGTGCCGCTGATCTACAAGGGCTCGTTCGACAAGGCCAACCGCTCGTCGGGCAACAGCCAGCGTGGTGTGGGCATCGATGCGGGCCTGCAGATCCTCGACGAAGTGCGCCGCCAGCTGCAGCTGCCCATCCTGACCGATGTGCACGAAGCCGCCCAGGTGGCCGAGGTAGCCAGCGTGGTGGACGTGCTGCAGACCCCCGCCTTCCTGTGCCGCCAGACCGACTTCATCCGCGCCGTGGCGCAGTCCGGCAAGCCGGTGAACATCAAGAAGGGCCAGTTCCTCGCGCCCTGGGACATGAAGAACGTCATTGACAAGGCCCGTGCCGCCGCCAAGGAGGCTGGCCTGTCGGAAGACCGCTTCCTCGCCTGCGAGCGCGGCGTGAGCTTTGGCTACAACAACCTCGTGGCCGACATGACCAGCCTGGCCGAGATGCGCAAGTCCGGCGCGCCCGTGGTGTTCGACGTGACCCACTCGGTGCAAAAGCCCGGCGGCCTGGGCGCCGTGAGCGGCGGCGCGCGCGACATGGTGCCCGTGCTGGCCCGCGCTGGCGTGGCCGTGGGCGTGGCAGGCCTGTTCATGGAAACCCACCCCAAGCCCGCAGAGGCCTGGTCGGATGGGCCCAACGCCGTGCCCCTGAAACACATGCGCGCGCTACTGGAGACGCTGGTGGCGCTGGACGACGTCACCAAGAAGAATGGTTTTCTCGAAAACAACTTTGGAGCCTGAACCCATGCCCAGCGGATACATCATCGCCTCGGTCAACGTGACCAACCCCGAACAGTACGAGGAGTACCGCAAGTGGAGCTCCGAGGCCATGCGCGTGCACCAGGCCGAGGTCTGCATTCGGGGCGGCAAGGTGGAAGTGCTCGAAGGCGACTGGAACCCGGGCCGCACCGTGGTGCTGAAGTTCCCCAGCTTTGAAGCCGCACGCGCCTTCTACGACACACCCGAGTACCAGAAAGCCAAGGCTGCACGCCAGGGCGCCGCCGTCATGCGCATGGTGTGCGTGGAAGGTGTGTGAGCGTAAACGCTATAAAAACAATAGCTGCTACCGCAATAGATACGGGCGCTAGAGGCATTTTTTGTTCATAGCCCATTCGCCCGACCTGTTTTTGAAAACCCCCAAAGGAAACCCATGAGTGCCATCGTTGACATCGTAGGCCGCGAAGTGCTGGACAGCCGCGGCAACCCCACCGTCGAATGCGACGTGCTGCTGGAAAGCGGCGTGATGGGCCGCGCCGCCGTGCCCTCGGGCGCCTCCACCGGCTCGCGCGAGGCCATCGAGCTGCGCGACGGCGACAAGGCCCGTTACCTGGGCAAGGGCGTGCTCAAGGCCGTGGAGCACATCAACACCGAAATCAGCGAGGCCGTGCTGGGCCTGGACGCTTCCGAGCAGGCCTTCCTCGACAAGACCCTGATCGACCTCGACGGCACCGACAACAAGAGCCGCCTGGGCGCCAACGCCATGCTGGCTGTCTCCATGGCTGTGGCCCGCGCCGCCGCCGAAGAGTCCGGCCTGCCCCTGTACCGCTACCTGGGCGGCATGGGCGGCATGCAACTGCCCGTGCCGATGATGAACGTCATCAACGGCGGCGCGCACGCCAACAACAGCCTGGATCTGCAGGAATTCATGATCATCCCCGTGGGCGCACCGAGCTTCCGCGAGGCCGTGCGCTGGGGCGCCGAGGTGTTCCACGCGCTCAAGAAAATCATCCACGACAAGGGCATGAGCACCGCCGTGGGCGACGAAGGCGGTTTTGCACCTTCCGTGGAAAACCACGAGGCCGCCATCCAGCTGATCCTGCAGGCCATCGACGCCGCAGGCTACACCGCGGGCGAACAGATCGCCCTGGGCCTGGACTGCGCCGCCAGCGAGTTCTACAAGGATGGCAAGTACGTGCTCGAAGGCGAAGGCGGCATCCAGCTCACCGCCCAGCAGTGGACCGACATGCTCGCCACCTGGGTGGACAAGTACCCCATCATCAGCATCGAAGACGGCATGCACGAGGGCGACTGGGAAGGCTGGAAGATCCTGACCGAGCGCCTGGGCAAGAACGTGCAGCTGGTGGGCGACGACCTGTTCGTCACCAACACCAAGATCCTGAAGGAAGGCATCGACAAGCAGATCGCCAACTCGATCCTCATCAAGATCAACCAGATCGGCACGCTGACCGAGACCTTCGCCGCCATCGAGATGGCCAAACGCGCAGGCTATACCGCCGTGATCTCGCACCGCTCGGGCGAAACCGAAGACAGCACCATTGCCGACATCGCTGTGGGCACGAATGCGGGCCAGATCAAGACTGGTTCGCTGAGCCGCTCAGACCGTATCGCCAAGTACAACCAGCTGCTGCGCATTGAGGAAGACCTGGGCGACATCGCGTACTACCCTGGCCGCGCCGCGTTCTACAACCTGCGCTGAGTGCGCAGTAGCGCTGCCAACATGGGCACAAGATTGCTGCCATTGGTGCTGCTGGCCTTGCTGGTAGCCGTACACGCCCAGCTCTGGCTGGGCCGTGGCAGCCTTCCGCGCGTCCAGGAAATGCAGCGCCAGATCGACGCCCAGAAGGCCGCCAATGCCCAGGCCAGCCAGGCCAACGAGCGCCTGGCCTCTGAGGTGCAGGACCTCAAGGAAGGCCTGGACATGGTAGAGGAAAAAGCCCGCAGCGAGCTGGGCATGGTCAAGCACGGCGAGGTGTACGTGCAGTACACGCAAAAGTAGGGGCACCCCCTGTGGTGCTGCGCGCCTTCCCCCTTCTCTCGAAGGGCTGCGCCATTCGGGAAGGGGGACGCCACCAGCGCGGCGGGGCGGCCCTTGCGCGGTGGCTGCTGGCCTGACCGCGCCCGCTTCAATCAGTGCAGTGTGGGTGAGGCCGGAGCATCCGACGGCTGCGCCACAGGCGCTGTCGTGAACAGGCTGGCAGTATCCACGGCGTCAAAGCGGTATTGCTGGCCGCAGTATTCGCACCCCACTTCGATCTGGCCTTGCTCGGCCAAAATGTCTTCGGCTTCCGCCTGGCCCAGGCCTTGCAGCATGCGGCCTACGCGTTCTCGTGAACAGGTGCAGGCAAAGCGGGGGCCCTGCGCGCCCTGCAGGGGCTCGAAGCGCACGAGTTGTTCCTCCCAGAACAGGCGGCGCAGGATGGTATCTGCGTCCAGCGTGAGCAGTTCCTCGCGCGTCAGGCTGGAGGCCAGGTGCGCGATGCGGTTGTAGTCTTCGTTGCGGCCGATCTGGTCTTCGTTCTCGCTGTGGCTGATGTGCCCCCCCAGGTTACCCTCGCCCTTGATGGGCATGCGTTGGATCAGCAGGCCTGCAGCTACCTTGTCGTCGGCCGCCAGCACCAGCACGGTATCGAGCTGCTCGGACTGCAGCATGTAGTGCTGCAGCACGTCGGACAGGCGTTCGAGCTTTTCATGCTGGTCGCCGTGCAGCGGCACCACACCCTGGTAGGGCTGCTGGCCGGGCAGGCGATCCTTGGGGTCCAGCGTGATGGCGCAGCGCCCGGTGCCATGCAGGTTGACCATCTGGCTCAGGCGCGCATCTTCGGGCACATCACCCAGCACCGTGGCCGTGGCGCGCAGGCTCAGGTCTGGCTGCACCTCGGCCACAGCCAGCTTGATCGGGCCGTCACCAAACACCTGCAGCACCAAAGCGCCATTGAACTTGATGTTGGCTTCCATCAGCACCGCGGCAGCGGCCATTTCACCCAGCAGTTCGCGCACCGGCGCGGGGTAGGGCCCGGTGGCCGTGTTGCCCGCTCGGCGCGCCAGGATTTCGGCCCAGGCATCGGTCAGGCGCACCAGCATGCCGCGCACGGGCATGCCATCGAAAAGAAACTTGTGGAGTTCAGACACGCAGGGATTCCCCGGAAATGTTCAGCCAATTTTGCGCAGGCCGTTCTTGAAGCGGCGTGCATTCTCGATGTAGTGCAGCGCGCTCAGGCGCAGGCCCTCCATCTGCTCGGGCGTGAGCTGGCGCACCACCTTGGCGGGGCTGCCGATGATCATCGAACCGTCTGGAAACTCCTTGCCCTCGGTCACCAGCGCACCGGCACCCACTAGGCAGTTCCTGCCAATCTTGGCACCATTGAGGACGACCGCACCGATGCCAATGAGCGATTCGTCCCCAATGGTGCAGCCATGCAGCATGACCTGGTGGCCCACGGTGACACGCTCGCCCACCACCAAGGGCTTGCCGTAGTCGGCGTGCAGCACGCTGGCGTCCTGGATGTTGGAGCCCGCGCCGATGGTGATGCTCTCGGTATCCCCGCGCACCACGGTGCCAAACCACACACTGGCGTCCTCGCCCAGCACCACGCGGCCCATGACCTGGGCGCTGTCCGCCACCCAGCTGCTGGCAGCCATCTGGGGGGCCACACCGTCGAGTTCGTAGATTGCCATGTCCAGCACTCCAAAGCTGCCCTTGGTTACACAAAGCCCCGCCATCGGGCGCCGCAGCAGGGCCTAGAATTGTAAGGATCGCGTGCGCCCCTGGCTTGCAACGGGGTATGCGGGGGTACTTTCTCGGCCTTGAGCCCCAGCGGCCCGCTGTCTTTACAATCTGCGCCCGCCCTGCACGCCTTGCCCCGCCCCTCTTGGAAAGCCCTTTCATGTCAAGCACCCCTGTTCCCGCCGGTCTTCCGACCACATCGCAGGACGCCAGCCTGACATCCGTGGCGCTGATTGCGCGCCAGGCGATCGTGAATTCACAGCACGTCGTCATCGGCTATGAGCTGTTCAACCGCTCGCGCTCCGGCCAGGCGCACACGGCCGCCAGCGATGTGGCACTGGTGTTCACCGCACTGTCGCATGCTGGCTCGGACGAACTGGTCGGCAAGAAGCTCATCTTCGTCAACTGCACGCACGAAAGCCTGACCGGCGGCCACCTGGAACTGGTAGACCCCGAGAAAGTGGTGCTCGAAATTGCACCGCTGGGCCATGCGGCCTCCGAGGAGGTGGCCGCACGGCTGCCCATCCTGCAGGGCCTGCGCGACCGAGGGTTCCACCTGGCGTTCAACCATACCGTCTTGCAGTCGCCCTATGCCGCCTGGCTGCCCCTGGCCGACTACATCAAGTTCGATCTTTCGGTACTGGCCCAGGATCAGTTGGCCGTGCTCATCAACTATGCCAATCGCCGCAGCGAGGCAGAGCTGATCGCAGAGAAGGTCGAGAACGCGCAGCAGTACGACTTTGCGTCGAGCCAGGGTGTGCAGGTGTTTCAAGGGTATTGGTTTGCACGCCCTTCCCTGGTGCAGACCAAGCTGGTGGCCCCTTCGCAGGCCGCCATCCTGGAGCTCATCAACCTGGTGCGCAAGCAGGCCAGCACGGACGAGATCGAAGAGGTTCTCAAGAAAGACGCCGGTCTGGCGTTCAACCTCATGCGGCTCATCAACTCGGCGGGCCTGGGTCTTTCGCGCGAAATCACCTCGTTTCGCCAGGCTGTCATGCTGCTGGGCCTGAAAAAACTGTTCCGCTGGGCCGCGCTGCTGCTCACGGCCTCGCGCGCCAACGGCACGCCATCTTCTGTGGGGCAGACCGCCGTCGTGCGTGGCCGCCTCATGGAGTTGCTGGCCCTGGAGTCGGCCCCGCAGGAAGAAGCCGACGAAGCCTTCGTGGTCGGCATCTTCTCTTTGCTGGATGTGATGCTGCGCATGCCCATGGAGGAAGCGCTTGACCTGCTCAGCGTGCCCGAAGCCGTGCGCGCTGCGCTGCTGCAACGCCAGGGACTGCTGGGCGACCTGCTCAAGCTGGCAGAGGCCTGCGAATCCAGCGACGATGCGGCCTTCCACCATGCTGCCAGCACCCTGCACCTGAGCAGTGCCCAAATCAATGGCGCTCACCTCCAGGCCTTGGCCTGGGCCGACCATGTGACCGACTGATACGCCTAGAATCTCAGGGTACTCAAGACCCAAGCACCATGTCCAGCATGCAAG
This sequence comes from Giesbergeria sp., assembly GCA_023150295.1. Lineage (GTDB taxonomy): Bacteria > Pseudomonadota > Gammaproteobacteria > Burkholderiales > Burkholderiaceae_C > Simplicispira. Next base: position 63,312 of record JAKLLE010000002.1, read on the forward strand.
AAGAAAACTCCGCCACGCCCGATGTACCACCCGAAGAAGGGCTGACCGCGCTGATTGCCCGCCAGGCCATCGTGGACGAACACCGTGCCGTCTTTGGCTACGAGCTGTTTGACCGCACCACGGCGCTGGATTCGCACACCGCTGCCAGCGATGCCGCACTGCTGTTCAACGCCTTGTCCCATGGCGGCGCAGAGGCCTTGGTGGGCAAGAAGCTGGTGTTCATCAACTGCACCCACGAAAGCCTGGCCAGCGGCCACCTGGAGTTGGTGCATCCGGACAAGGTGGTGCTGGAGATTCCCACACTGCCCGACGGCGCCACACCCGAAGACATCGACGCCTGCGTTTTGCAATTCGAGGCCCTGAACAAGCGCGGTTTCAAGCTCGCGTTCAACCAGAACGTGCTGCGCAAGGCCTATGCCAGCTGGCTGCCACGTGCGTCCTATATCAAGCTGGACATGAAGGCCTTCAAGCCCGAAATGGCGGCACCGTTGGTCAAGTTTGCCAGCACCAACAGCCAGGCCAAGCTGGTGGCCGAAAAGGTGGAAACCGCCGAGCAATACCAGCTCATGGCAGATCTGGGCGTCACGCTGTTCCAGGGTTTCTGGTTCGCCCAGCCCTCGCTGGTGCAGACCAAGACGCTGCGGCCCTCGCAGGCCATCATCATTCAGTTGATCAACCTGATCCGCAAACAGGCCAGCTCCACAGAAATCGAAGAGCTGCTCAAGAAGGATCCGACGCTCTCCTTCAACCTGCTGCGCTTCATCAACTCCTCGGGTTTTGGCCTGCAGTGCGAAATCACCTCCTTCAAACATGCGGTGATGATCCTGGGCCTCAAGAAGCTGTTTCGCTGGGCCGCACTGCTGCTGACCACCTCGCGCAACAGCGGGTCGGCACCGGCCATTGGCACCACGGCCGTGGTGCGTGGACGCCTGATGGAGCTGCTGGCGCTGGAGCTGCTGTCGCCCGAGGAATGCGACAACGCCTTTGTGGTGGGCGTGTTCTCGCTGCTCGATGCCATGCTGGGCATTCCGCTGGACAAAGCCCTGGAATCCGTGGCGCTGCCCCAGCCCGTGATCGATGCCTTGCTGCACAACTCGGGCGTCTACGCACCTTTCCTGGCATTGACCAAAGCCTGTGAGAGTGGCGACGAAACCGCCTTTGCCCACAACACCGAGCTGCTGCACCTCTCCGGTCGCCAAGTCAACATGGCCCACCTGGAAGCGCTGGCCTGGGCTGACAGCCTGGAAGCCGCGTAATCGCAGCACACTCACCCGCGTGGGTGGTGCTGCGCGTGCAGCTGGCGCAGGCGCTCGCGCGCCACATGGGTATAGATGGTGGTGGTGGAAATGTCCGCATGCCCCAACAGCAACTGCACCACGCGCAAGTCGGCCCCGTGGTTGAGCAAATGGGTGGCAAAGGCATGGCGCAGCGTGTGGGGTGACAGCGGCGCGGTGATGCCCGCAATGCCTGCGTACTTTTTGACCAGCATCCAGAACATCACCCGGGTCATGCCCGCGCCACGGGCGGTCACAAACAGGTCTTCGGTCTGCTGCCCGGCCAGGATGGCCGACCTGGCGTCCTGCAGATAGCGCTCCAGCCACTGCCTGGCCACTTCGCCAAAGGGCACCAAACGCTCCTTGCTGCCTTTGCCGAGCACACGCAGCACACCCTCGTTCATGCCCAGATGCCAGGTCTTGAGCGCCACCAACTCAGACACCCGCAGACCACTGGCGTACATCAGTTCCAGCATGGCACGGTCACGCAGCCCCAAGGGCGTGCCCACATCGGGCGCAGCCAGCAGTGCCTCCACCTGCGCCTGCGACAGCGTCTTGGGCACACGCAAGGGCTGGCGCGCTGCCTGCATGCGCAGCGTGGGGTCTTGCGTCACAAGGCGCTCGCGCAGCGCCCAGCCAAAAAATCGCTTGAACACCGTGAGCCGCCGGTTGGCCGTGGTGGCCCGGGTCTGCGCATGGCGATAGGCAAAGTAGGCCTGCAAATCGGCCTCCTGCGCCTGCAGCAGGCCCTTGCCCTGCGGTGCCAGCCAGCGCACCAGCGCGATCAGGTCACGCCGGTAGGCATCCAGCGTATTGCGCGCCAGTCCCTCTTCCAGCCACAGGGCGTCGGCAAAGACGTCAATCTGCGATCCGTCGGGAATGCTTGGAAGGGCTGAATCAGCGTGGGGCGTGGGCGGCATACAGAGGCGAGTTGCGCTATTCTGCCCCTTTTATCCCAACAGACAGGAGACACAACAATGCGCTGGATTCAGAAACTCAGCTTGTGCGTGGGACTGGGGGCCGCTGCCCTGGCGGCGGTGGCCCACGCCCAGCAACAACAGTTCGTCAACGTGCTCACGGGCGGCCAAAGCGGCGTGTACTACCCCCTGGGGGTGGCGTTGTCGCAGGTGTATGCCAAGTCCATTCCCAACGCACGCGCCACCGCCCAGGTGACCAAGGCGTCGGCCGAGAACCTCAACCTGCTGCAGGCTGGGCGCGGTGAACTGGCCTTCACCCTGGGCGATGCGCTGTCCGATGCCTGGAAAGGCGATGCCGAGGCGGGTTTCCCCAAGAAGCTGGACAAGCTGCGCGGACTCTCGGCCACTTACAACAACTACATCCAGATCGTGGCCAATGCCGATGCGGGCATCAAGACGCTGGCCGATCTCAAGGGCAAGCGCGTATCAGTGGGTGCCGCCAAGTCGGGCACCGAACTCAATGCGCGCGCCATTTTCAAGGCCGCGGGCATTGCCTACGCCGACCTGGCCAAGGTGGAATACCTGCCTTTTGGCGAGTCCGTGGAGCTGATCAAGAACCGCCAGCTCGATGCCACACTGCAGTCCGCAGGCCTGGGTGTAGCTTCCATCCGTGACCTGGCCACTTCGGTCAAGATCGTGGTGGTTCCCGTACCCGCCGATGTCGTAACCAAAGTGGGTGATGCAGCCTACCAGGGCGCGGTGATCCCGGCCAACACCTACACGGGCCAGACGCAGGATGTGTCCACGGCCGCCATTCCCAACTTCCTGGTAACGCACAGTGGCGTCTCCGACGAGCTGGCCTACCAGATGGCCAAGCAGATGTACGAGAACCTGGACACACTGCACGCCGCGCACAACGCGGCCAAGGCGATTGCGCGTGACAACGCCATCAAGGGCATGCCCGTGCCCCTGCACCCAGGCGCCGAGCGCTATTACAAGGAGGTAGGCCTGATCAAGTGATGGCCGCCCGCTCACTGCGAACGGCATCCCCTGAACGCCCCGCGCCGCGGGGCCTTCCACCCTCTCACTCCATGCGGCGACGTTTACTGGCATCGGTTCTGGGCGCTGGTCTGGCATTGCTGGTCGCTGTGGTGGCAGGCAGCTACCAGGTCTCCTACACACGTGCGCTGCAGGACGCCGCACAGAAAGCCGCCGTCACCCTGCAGCTCCAAACCCAGGACTTGTTGGGCGCCGTGGAAAAGTTTGAACACCTCCCCTACCTGGTGGGTGCAGAGCGCACACTCGCACACCTGTTGCAGTCACCCCGGGATGCAGGGCTGGTGGCACAGGCCAACCACTACCTGGCCTTTGCCTCGGAAAGAACCGAAGTGGCGGCGATCTACCTGATCGACGCCGATGGCAACACCCTGGCCGCCAGCAACTGGCAGACCGAAACCAGCTACGTGGGCAACAACTACCGCTTTCGCCCGTACTTTCAGGAGGCCATGGCGGGCCGCACGGCCATGTTCTATGGCATCGGCGTCACGACCAAGACACCCGGCGCCTTCATTGCCGCGCCGCTGCGGGTGGGCCAGCACATCCTGGGCGTGGTGGCTGTCAAGATCGACCTCACACCCTTTGAAGCCCGCTGGCGCGAAGAGGGCCTGCACATCGCGATGGCCGACCCGCTGGGGGTGATCTTTCTCACCACGCAGCCGGACTGGCGCTACCAAAGCCTGCAGCCCTTGGCGCCCCCCGCCATGGAGTCCCTGCGCAGCACGCGCCAATATGGCGATGCTGCCCTGCGATCGCTGTCCAGCCAGCAGCGCTCCTTGCCCACCGATGCGCTGCAGGCTCTGCGCATCGACGACAAGACCTATCTGCTGAAGACCCTGGCCCTGGGTCGGTTCGATTGGCAGATGCTGCTGTTTTCCGACCCCGCCGAGCCGCGCCGCAAAGGCCTGGCCACTGCGCAGATTGCAGGCCTGAGCCTGGCCCTGGTATTCCTTTCTCTGGCCCTGGTATGGCAATACCGGCGCAGAAAGATGGAGCGCCAGGCGTCCCAAAGGGCTTTGGCCCAGGTGGCCGCCGAACTGGACCAGCGCATTGCCGCACGCACGGCAGAGCTCACCGCTGCCAACGACACCGCGGTGCAAACCGGCAAGCTGGCGGTGCTGGGCCAGATGGCTGCCAGCATCAGCCACGAAATCTCCCAACCCCTGACGGCGCTGCGCACGCTGGCCGACAATGCCATGTCCTTTCTTGCACGCGACGACACCGCCAGCGCAGGCCACAACCTGCAGATCATTGGCGAGCTGTGCGCGCGCATGGGCAGCATCGTGGGTGAACTCAAGGCCTTTGCACGCAAGGAGCCGGTGCGTCTGCACCCGGTATCGGTACCACAGGTGATTGCCGGGGCGCTGATGCTGGTCGAGCCCTCGCGCAAGGCCACGGGAACGCAGATCCGCACCGAAGGCGCCAATTGCTGGGTGCGCGGCGACCCCATCCGGCTGGAGCAGGTGCTGGTCAACCTGCTGCGCAACGGCATGGACGCCATGGAAGCACAGTCCGAGCGCACGCTGGAGCTGCAGGTCTGCGCCCAGGGAGGCCTGGTTCACATCACGGTGCGTGACCAAGGCCCAGGGCTCAGCGACGACGTGCTGAAGCACCTCTTCGAGCCTTTTTTCACCACCAAACCCAGCGGCAAGGGCCTGGGCCTGGGCCTGTCACTGTCCCAGGCCATCGTGCAGGAGATGGGAGGCAGCATCCACGCCGAAAATGCCCATCCAGGAGCCGCCTTCCGGGTGTCCCTGCCCCACCTGCCAGAACACCACGCCACAGACATCCGATGAACGTATTGCTGATTGAAGACGACCCCATCGTCATGCTGGGAGCCCGCCAGGCCCTGCAGCTGTCCGACATTCCGGTGCTCGAAGCCACCAGCGTCGAGGCCGCCTTGCCGCTGGTGGCGCAGGCCTGCCCGGCCGCCATCCTGAGCGATGTCCGCCTGCCGCAGGAAGACGGGTTCGATCTGCTCAAACGCATGCAGGCACTGGACCGCGAAGTCCCTGTCATTCTCATGACCGGGCACGGAGACATCCGCATGGCGGTGGAAGCCATGCGCCTGGGTGCCTACGACTTCCTGGAAAAGCCCTTCTCATCCGAGCGCCTGGTCGAAGTCATGCGCCGCGCGCTGGAAAAGCGCAAGCTGGTGCTGGAGAACCGCAGGCTGCATGCCCTGGTGGCCTCACAGCAGGACTTCGGCCTGATAGGACAGGCTCCGGGCATGGTGGAAGCACGTCGACGCATCGCTGCCCTGGCCCCCACGCAGGTGGATCTGCTGGTGCGCGGCGAAACCGGCACCGGCAAGGAACTGGTCGCGCGGGCCATCCATGAGGCATCCGGGCGCAGCGGGCCCTTTGTGGCCATCAATTGCGGCGCCTTGCCCGAGAACATTTTCGAGAGCGAAATGTTTGGCCACGAAGCCGGAGCCTTCACCGGCGCCACCAAGCGGCGCATCGGCAAGCTGGAATACGCCCGTGGCGGAACAGTGTTTCTGGACGAGATCGAAAGCCTGCCGCTGGCGCAGCAGGTCAAGCTGCTGCGCGCGCTGCAGGAGAAGACCATCGAACGCCTGGGCGGCAATGAATCGACGCGCATCGATTGCCGCTTCATCGCAGCCGCCAAGGCCGACCTGCGCGCGCTGTCGGACCAGGGCGACTTCCGCTCCGACCTGTATTACCGCCTGCATGTGGCCTGCATCGAGCTGCCCCCGCTGCGCGAGCGCCGCGAGGACATTCCCCTGCTCCTGGCGCACTGCGTGCGCCAGTCGGCCGAGCGCTACCACACCGCGCCCCCTGCCTGCACCCCGGTGCAGATGGCGCACTGGGTCGCACAGCCCTGGCCCGGCAACGTGCGCGAGCTGAAAAACCTCGCAGACCGGCTGTGCCTGGGCCTGGAGCCCGAGCAGGCCCCCCAGCCCGCACCGCAGGCCAGCCCACCCTCGCTGGGCCAACAGATCGACCGCTTTGAAAAGCAGTTGCTAGCCCAGGCTCTGGACGCATGCCAGGGCAACGTGGGCGCCGCCGCCGAGCAGCTGCAGTTGCCACGCAAAACCCTGTACGACAAGCTCGTGCGGCACCAGCTCGACCCCGCCCTGTTTCGCCCATAGCGCCGTGCGAAAACCCGCACGCGGGCGCCCCCCCACGGGCGGAAATCCGCACAGAGCACCGCCGGCCCCGCAATCAAATCAAGGACTTACCGGTGCCCAGCCACTGGCACGCGAGTTGCAAAGGATCACCAGCCCGGCGGCGATGACTGCCGGGTCGCTCGAATCCACCACTCAGGAGACACCCATGCATAGCCTTCTCTCACTCAAGCGCGCCTGCACCCTTGCCACCCTGGCCTGCGCCGCGCTCGCCTCGACCACCGCCCTGGCACAACAGCAGTTCGTCAACGTCCTCACGGGCGGGCAGAGCGGCGTGTACTACCCACTCGGGGTGGCCCTGTCGCAGGTGTATGCCAAGTCCATCCCCAACGTGCGTGCCACAGCGCAGGTGACCAAGGCCTCTGCCGAAAACCTGAACCTGCTGCAGGCGGGCCGGGGCGAGCTGGCCCTGGCACTGGCCGATGCGGTGTCCGACGCCTGGAAAGGTGATGCCGAGGCAGGTTTTCCAAAAAAACTGGACAAGCTGCGTGGCCTGTCAGGCACCTACAACAACTACATTCAGATCGTGGCGAATGCGGACGCGGGCATCAAGAGCCTGGCAGACCTCAAGGGCAAGCGCATCTCGGTGGGTGCCGCCAAATCAGGCACCGAACTCAATGCACGCGCCATCTTCAAGGCAGCCGGTCTGGCCTACACCGACATGGCCAAGGTCGAGTACCTGCCCTTTGGCGAATCGGTCGAACTCATCAAGAACCGCCAGCTCGACGCCACCTTGCAATCGGCCGGTCTGGGCGTGGCATCCATCCGCGACCTGGCCACCTCGGTGAACATTGTGGTGGTCCCCGTGCCCGCCGATGTGGTCGCCAAGGTGGGGGATGCGGCCTACCAGGCGGCCGTCATTCCTGCCAACACCTACTCCGGACAGGCACAGGATATCCCCACCGCCGCGATTCCCAATTTCCTGGTCACCCACGCGGGGGTTTCTGATGAGCTGGCCTACCAATTGACCAAGCAGATGTACGAGAACCTCACCACGCTCCATGCCGCACACAATGCGGCCAAGGCCATCCGGCGCGACAGCGCCCTCAAGGGCATGCCCGTGCCACTGCACCCTGGCGCCGAGCGCTACTACCGCGAGCTGGGGCTCATCAAGTAAGGTTCACGGCGTACCCTTTCCCTCTCCTACCGAGGTTGCCATGCACAACGACAACGAGACAAAACCCACCAGCCTGAGTGGCGCCATTTTCTGGATCGCCATCGCCTTTTCCTGCTTTCAACTCATCACCGCAGCGTTCAGCCCCCTGTCCAGCCAGGTGGTGCGTGCCATCCATGTCGGCTTTGTCATTCTGCTGGTGTTTGCGGTGCACCCCCCGCTTCACCACAGCGCGGGCGGGCTGCGCAGCGCAGGCAAGGTGCTGGGCTGGGTGCTGGGGCTGGTGGGCTTTGGCTTCAGCCTGTACCACTGGGTGTTCGAGGCCGACCTGACACAACGGGCTGGCGAACTCATCCCCATGGACTGGGTGGTGGGCGTGGTCACCATCGTGCTGGTGTTCGAGGCCGCACGGCGCGCCATGGGCTGGGGCCTGCCGCTGATCTGCGGCCTCTTCCTGGCCTATGCCGTGTTTGGCCAACACCTGCCCGGCGTACTGGCCCACCGAGGGTTCGGCCTGGACCAGATCGTAGGCACGCTGGGCTTTGGCACCGAGGGCATCTACGGCACGCCCACCTACGTATCGTCCACCTACATCTTCCTGTTCATCCTGTTCGGTGCGTTCCTGGAGCAGGCGGGCATGATCGCCCTGTTCAACGATTTTGCCCTGGGCACCGTGGGCCACACGCGCGGTGGCCCGGCCAAGGTGTCGGTGATTTCCTCGGCGCTGATGGGCACCATCAACGGCTCGGGCGTGGCCAACGTGGTCACCACCGGCCAGTTCACCATTCCGCTGATGAAGCGCTTTGGTTACAGCCCCGCGTTTGCGGGCGGCGTGGAAGCCACAGCGAGCATGGGCGGGCAGATCATGCCGCCGGTGATGGGCGCCGTCGCATTCATCATGGCAGAAACGATCAATGTGCCCTATGTGGACATCGTCAAGGCCGCCGTCATCCCAGCCATTCTGTACTTCTTCACCGCCTTCTGGATGGTGCACCTGGAAGCTGGGCGCAAGGGCCTGATGGGCCTGCCCAAGGACGAATGCCCCAACCCCTGGACGGCCGTGCGCGAGCGCTGGTACCTGCTGCTGCCGCTGGCCGGGCTGGTGGCGCTGCTGTTCTCCGGCTACACGCCCATGTTCTCGGGCACGGTGGGGCTGGCGCTCACGGTGGTGTTGATCTTTGGCGCGGCCGTCATCAGCGGGGTCAAGGGTCTCGCGCTGCGTGGCTTGTTCTGGGTGCTGCTGGGCCTGGCCTGTGGGGGGTTCTTTCACTTTGGCGTGGGCACCTTCATGGTGGTCGTCGCGTTGCTGGTGGCACTGACCTACATCCGCCGCACCGGGCAGGATGCCCGCCAACTGGCCGTGACCGCCCTGGCCGACGGCGCCCGCCACGCGCTGCCCGTGGCCATTGCCTGCGCGCTGGTGGGGGTGATCATCGGTGTCATCAACCTCACCGGCGTGGCGGCCGAACTGGGCGGGCGCATCATCGCGGTGGGCGAGAAAAGCCTGTTCCTGGCGCTGTTCCTGACCATGGTCACCTGCCTGGTGCTGGGCATGGGCATTCCCACCATTCCCAACTACATCATCACCAGCTCGCTCGCAGCGCCGGTGCTGCTGCAACTGGGCGTGCCGCTGATCGTCTCGCACATGTTTGTCTTCTACTTCGGCATCATGGCCGACCTGACGCCGCCTGTGGCCCTGGCAGCCTTTGCCGCGGCGCCCATCGCACGCGAGTCCGGGCTCAAGATCGGGCTGCAGGCGGTGCGCATCGCCATTGCGGGCTTCATCGTTCCCTACATGGCCGTGTACAGCCCTGCACTCATGCTGCAGGGCGGCGACTGGCTGGCCACCGCCTGGGTGTTGTTCAAGGCGCTGGTGGCCATTGGCATGTGGGGCGCGGGTGCCATCGGCTTCCTGCTGGGGCCGCTGAACTGGCTGGAGCGCTGTGTGGCCATCGGTTCGGCCAGCTTCCTGGTGGTAGCCGTGCCGCTGACGGACGAAATCGGTCTGGCGGCGGTCACCCTGTTCCTGGTCTGGCATGTCTGGCGCACGCGCCAGCAGGCCGCGCAGCCGGCCTGACACAGCACATGCCAGCCCTGGGCCTGTGCCTTGCACTTGCGGCATCTGCGGCAGCGCCGGTGTTCGTGCCCGGCACGCAGTTCACCCTGGCCTGGACGCATTCCGTCGAGAAAGTGCGCTGGGAGGAGGACTACGCAGTACTACCCGCCCCTGCGCCCGGCGCGGCGCCGGTACTGCAGGCCACGGCGGCGCGTGTGCAAGGCTCGGCCGCAGGCATGGAGCCGCCGCCCGGCGCACGCCTGCGCGGCGGCTGGTACCACTACCGCCCTGCGCTGACCACACACACCGAGCTGACCCTGACGCGCTCGGAGTTCACGGCCGACTACGAACTCTGCCCGCAAGGCGCCTGCCAGGCCCTGGGGCACTGGCTGACATCCGACGGCCACACCACGCGCCTGTGGGCCTGCGCGGCCCCCTGACCACTCTCTGCCCACACCTTGAACTACGCCCAACTGCTGCTGCCGGACTTCAGCATCATCCTTGCCGGTTACCTCATCTGCCGCTACACGGCGCTCAACCGCTCGGTGTGGCAGCCGGTGGAGAGCCTGGTGTACTTCCTGCTGTTCCCGGTGCTGCTGTTCCAGTCCATCGTCAAAAGCCCCATCCACCTGGGCGAGGCCTCGGGCCTGATGGCCGCCGGGCTGTTGTTGAGCCTGGGCGGCATTGCCCTGGCCTACGCCCTGCCCAGGCTGCCTGGCCTGCGCACGCACCTGGGCGCGCGCGAGCACGCCGCGGCTGCGCAGGTGGCCTTTCGCTTCAACTCCTTCATTGGCTTGGCGCTGGCCGAGCGTGTGGCGGGCAGCCAGGGGTTGCAGATGATTGCCGTGCTCATCGGCGTGTGCGTGCCGCTGCTCAACGTGGCCGCCGTGTGGCCCATGGCGCGCCAGGGCGAGCACCATTTTGTGCGCGAACTGCTGCGCAACCCCCTGATCCTGGCCACTGTGGCCGGCCTGGCCTGCAACCTGCTGGGGGCGCGGATTCCCGACTGGATGGAGCCCACCGTGCAGCGCGTGGGCGCGGCCTCGCTGGTGCTGGGCCTGATGGCCGCCGGGGCAGGCATGCAACTGGGCCAGTTGCAGCAGACGCGCATGCTGTCGGCTGCGGTGCTGGGCATTCGCCACCTGCTGCTGCCCTTGCTGGCCTGGGCACTGGCGCGCGCGCTGGGGCTGGATACCACGCAGACTGCCGTGCTGCTGGCCTTCTCGGCCCTGCCCACCGCGTCGAGCTGCTACGTCCTGGCCGCACGCATGGGCTACAACGGGCCGTATGTGGCGGGCCTGGTCACGCTGTCCACCCTGCTGGGACTGGCGAGCCTGCCGCTGGCGCTGGGGGTGCTGCGGTGAGCCGTGCCGCACTGCCAGCAATGGTGTCGCCGGGCCGACGCCGAGTCTGTGGCAGCCTGATGCTCCTTTCATTCCTGCCGTTGGCGGGCTGCGGCCGCAAGGCGCCGCGCGCACAGGCCGTGCCGCGCGATGCCACGGTGCTGGCGCTGGGCGACTCGCTGACCTCGGGCGTGGGCGCATCTGCCGACACGGCCTACCCGGCCGTGCTGCAGCGCCTGACCGGCTGGAAGGTGGTGAATGCTGGCGTACCGGGCGACACCTCCACACAGGCACTGGCGCGATTGCCCGGTCTGCTGCAACAGCACCAGCCGGCGCTGGTGATCGTCAGCATCGGCGGCAACGATTTTCTGCGCCGCCAGGGCGCCAGCACCACCCGCGCACAGGTGCGCCAGATCTGCGAGCTGGTCCGCGCCAGTGGGGCCCAGGTGCTGCTGGTGGCCGTGCCCGAGCTGTCCTTGCTGGCCGCCGCAGGCCGACTGAGCGACCACGCACTGTATGCAGACATCGCCGACGAACTGAACATTCCGCTGCACCGCAAAGGCTGGTCTGCCGTGCTGGCCGATGCCCGCCTGCGGTCCGACCAGATCCATGCCAATGCGACAGGCTACGCAGAATTTGCGCAGGGTCTGGTGAAAACGCTGCGGGACAGCGGCTTTCTCGTCCACTGATTTGCTATATTTTTGATAGCTTACAGCGCTTATAGATAAAGCGCTTGAAGCCATTTTCATTCAAATTTTCTTTGTTCCAATGCCCAGGCCACATGCTCGCGCACCAGGGCGCTGTCATGCGCTGCGCGTGTCTGCAGGGCTGCACGCAGCAGCGGGGCCTGCGTGGCGTCAGCACCGCGCAGTGCGTTGCCCAGCGCCACCGCAATGTTGCGCAGCCAGCGCTCGTGGCCGATGCGGCGGATCGGTCCGCCTTCGGTCTGGCGCAGAAAGGTGGCCTCGTCCCAGGCGAACAGGTGCACCAGTTGCTGGCCCGTGAGCCCCGCGCGCGCGTCGAAGTCGGGCAACTGGCTGGGCCGGGCGTACTTGTTCCAGGGACAGACGAGCTGGCAGTCGTCGCAGCCGTAGATGCGGTTGGCCAGCAAGGGCCGCAGCTCCAGCGGGATGGGGCCGGAATGCTCGATGGTGAGGTAGGAGATGCAGCGCCGCGCATCGAGCCGGTAGGGGGCAATGATGGCCTGGGTAGGGCACACGTCCATGCAGGCTTGGCAACTGCCGCAGTGCGCCGTGACGGGCTCACTGGGCGCCAGCTCCATGTCCACGTAGATCTCGCCCAGGAAGAACATCGAGCCCCCCTCGCGGTTGAGCACCAGCGTGTGCTTGCCGCGCCAACCCTGGCCGCTGCGCCGGGCCAGCTCGGCCTCCAGCACCGGGGCCGAGTCGGTGAACACGCGGTGCCCCAGCGGCCCCACGGCCTGCGCGATGCGGTCGCAGAGCTTCTGCAGCCGCGCGCGCAGCACCTTGTGGTAGTCCCGCCCGCGTGCATAGACCGAGACGATGGCTTCATCCGGGCGCCGCAGGCGCCCGAACTCGATGGCCTGCCAGCCCGGCGGCACATCGATGGGCGTGTCGCGCGGCAGGTAGTCCATGCGCGCCGTGATCACGCTCACCGTGCCCGGCACCAGCTCGGCCGGGCGCGCGCGCTTGAGGCCGTGCGCCTCCATGTAATGCATCTCGCCATGGAACCCCTGCGCCAGCCATTGCATCAACCCCTCCTCCGCGGACGAGAGATCCACGCCGGCCACGCCGATTTGGGAGAATCCCAGCTCGCGCGCCCACTGCTGAATTTGAGGAACCCATTGACTGCTGCCGACCACCATCGCCCGATTGTAGAAAGCCCCCCCGCGCTGGCGACGCAACAAGCCACCTGGCACAGTGAGGACGATACGGCTGCGTTCGCGGGCCAGTTGGCCGCGCAGCCGCTGCTGGCCAACGCCTTCCTCACCCTGCACGGCGACCTGGGCGCGGGCAAGACCACGCTGGTACGCCACCTGCTGCGCGCGCTGGGCGTGCAGGGCCGCATCAAGAGCCCGACCTACGCCGTGGTCGAGCCGCACGAAGCGCCCGGCCTGAATATTTGGCACTTCGACTTCTACCGCTTCAACGACCCGCGCGAGTGGGAAGACGCCGGTTTTCGCGACGTGTTTGCCAGCCCCGGCCTCAAGCTGGCAGAATGGCCAGAAAAGGCCGCAGCGCTCATCCCTGCTGCGGATGTTGCTATCTTCATTGAAGCACTGGACGAAGAGGCGCGGCGCGTGACCCTGCACGCGCACACGCCCCTGGGCCAGCAACTGCTGCAAGGATTGCACCCATGAAGCCTCAGCCGCGCCACCGCCACGCCACACACCCCGCCGCAGCCCCCACGCGGCGCACGCTGCTGCGGGCCGGCACCCTGGTGCTGCTGCTGGGCACGCAGCACATTGCACGCGGCGCCACCATCGTGGCCGTACGTGTGTGGCCTGCGCCAGAGTACTCGCGCGTCACGCTCGAATCGGACCAGCCGCTGCGCGTGCGCAAGCACTTTGTGAGCGATCCGCCGCGCCTGGCGGTGGACATCGAAGGCATTGACTTGAGCCCCGAACTGCGCGAACTGGTGGCCAAGGTGCGGCCCGACGACCCCAACATCGCAGGCATCCGCGTGGGCCAGAACACCCCCAACGTGGTGCGCCTGGTGGTGGATCTGAAGCAGGCCGCGCAGCCGCAGGTGTTTTCACTTGACCCCGTGGCCGCCTATGGCCATCGGCTGGTGTTCGACCTGTATCCCGAGAAAGCCATCGATCCGCTCGAAGCGCTGATTGCCGAGCGCCTGCGCGACATGGGCGCAGACACCCCACCACCCAAAGCCTCGTCCCCCACCGGGCACGCCCTGGCCCTTCCCTCCACTGCCGAGCTGACCGACCCGCTGGGCGATCTCATCGCCCGCACCGAAACCGAGCGCAAGCCCCCGGCCCCCGCCATCGCCAGCGCACCGGCGGCACCGCCCCCCATCACCCCCCGGCCCACACCCCATACCGATCGCCTCATCATCATTGCCCTGGACCCCGGCCACGGCGGTGAAGACCCCGGCGCCGTGGGCCCCAGCGGCACGCGCGAGAAGGACGTGGTGCTGAAAGTAGCCCACATGCTGCGCGAGCGCATCAACGCCACCACCGTGGGTGGCAACCCCATGCGGGCCTACCTCACACGCGACGGCGACTATTTCGTGCCCCTGGCCACCCGCGTGCAGAAGGCCCGGCGCGTGCAGGCCGACCTGTTCGTGAGCATCCACGCCGATGCCTTCACCAACCCCGATGCACGCGGTGCCAGCGTGTTCGCCCTGAGCCAGGGCGCGGCCTCCAGTTCAGCGGCCCGCTGGCTGGCCAACAAGGAAAACCAGGCCGACCTGGTGGGTGGCCTCAACGTGCGCGCCAAGGACCGCCAGGTGCAACGCGCCCTGCTGGACATGAGCACCACGGCACAAATCAAGGACAGCCTGCAACTGGGCGGCGTGCTGCTGGGCGAAATCGGCAACGTGGGCAAGCTGCACAAGCCGCGCGTGGAACAGGCCGGCTTTGCCGTGCTCAAGGCGCCCGACATTCCCAGCGTGCTGGTCGAAACCGCCTTCATCAGCAACCCGCAGGAAGAAGCCAAGCTGCGCACCAGCGCCTACCAGGAGCAACTGGCCGACGCGCTGATGCGCGGCATCGTGCGCTACTTTGCCAAGAACCCACCGCTGGCACGCAGCCGCACGGTGTAAATTCATCCTCCCGCCCCACAGGAAAACCTCCCATGAAAGCCCTGCTGCGCCTGCTGCTGCCCCTGCTGACCCTTGCCCTGCTGTGCACCGCCGCCCGCGCCGAGCCCGACGCCAAGGGCAGCAAGGATCCCTCGGTCTTCACCCGCATGCAGGGGTTTCACATCAACCGCTACGACGAGCTGGCCTTTGGCAAGCACGACTTTCCCATCGCCCAAGGCAAGACCGAAACGGTGGAAGGCCGCTACTTCAAGGTGATCTACTACGCCAACAGCGGCATCACCCAGCCCAGCGGCCTGCAAATTACACGCAACTACGTCAACGCCGCCAAGGCCCTGGGCGGCAAGGCGGTGTACGAGTTCGAAGACGGCGGCACGCAGTACGCCGTGGTGCACATTCCGCACAAGGACGCCGACATTTGGGCCGAAGTGTCCGGCGCCAACAACGGCATGTACCACGTGAACCTGATCGAGAAGCAGCGCATGGCCCAGGAAGTGCGCACCACCGCGCTGGTGCTGGGCAACGACATCAAGACCACCGGCCACGCCACGGTGTACGGCATTTACTTCGACACCGGCAAGGCCATCGTCAAGCCCGAATCCGACGCCGCCCTGGTGGAAATCGCCAAGATGCTCAAGGCAGACCCCACGCTCAAGCTCAACGTGGTGGGCCACACCGACAACGTGGGCGGCATGGACAGCAACATGAAGCTCTCCATGGCGCGCGGCGAAGCCGTGGTGCAGGCCCTGGTGGCACGCTACGGCATTGCGGCCGACCGGCTCAAGGGCTATGGCGTGTCCTCGCTGGCCCCCGTGGCCAGCAATGACTCCGACGCAGGCCGCGCCAAGAACCGGCGGGTGGAACTGGTCAAGCAGTGAGCCACGGCGCGGGTGCTGCGCGCTGGCGCCACAGCGGCTTCAACCCGCTGCCACCTTGCCCTGCCGCCCCGCGCGCCAGGCGCCAAAAATGGCGATCAGGCCTGGCACGATGATCAGCGCCCAGATGATCTTGTCCAGGTGTTCGCGCACCCACGGCAGGTTGCCGAAGAAGTAACCTGCCGTGCAGATGCCCAGCACCCACAGCAGCGCGCCCCCCACGTTGTAGGCCGTGAACTTGCTGCGCCCCATGGCGGCCACACCCGCCACAAAGGGCGCAAAGGTGCGGATGAACGGCATGAAACGCGCCAGCACGATGGTGATGCCGCCGTAGCGCTCGTAAAAGTCATGCGCCTGGTCGAAGGCGCGGCGGTTGAACCAGCGCGAGTTTTCCCACTGGAAGACCTTGGGGCCGAAATAGCGGCCGATCGAGTAATTGCACTGGTCCCCCAGGATGGCGGCCACCAGCAGCACCGTGACAGCGGGGGCAAATTCCATGAGGCCGGCACCGCACAGCGCGCCCACGATGAACAGCAATGAATCCCCCGGCAGGAAGGGCATGACGACCACGCCCGTTTCCACGAACACGATGATGAACAGCAGTGCATACACCCACACGCCATAGGCGGCCACGAAGGCTTCGAGGTGCTTGTCCACATGCAGGATGAAGTCGATCAGGAAGGCAATGATTTCCATGGGGCTCTCAAAGGATTGGGGCGCATTATCCCCAGCCACGGCCCCTAGAATCCTGCGGGTGACCCAAACCCCTGCAAACCCTCCAGCGCGCCGCCCCATCCGCGACCTGCCCGACGAACTCATCAGCCAGATCGCCGCGGGCGAAGTGGTGGAGCGCCCCGCCTCGGTGGTGCGCGAGCTGGTGGACAACGCGCTCGATTCCGGCGCCAGCCAGATCACCGTGCGCCTGCTCGCTGGTGGCGTGCGCCTGATTGCCGTGGAAGACGACGGCTGCGGCATCCCCCAGGCCGAGCTGCCCGTGGCCCTGCGCCGCCATGCCACCAGCAAGATCACCAACCTGCACGATCTGGAGACCGTGGCCACCATGGGCTTTCGGGGCGAGGCGCTGGCGGCCATTGCCTCGGTGTCCGAAACCGCCCTGCTCTCGCGCCCTGCCGACCAGTCCCACGCCTATCTGCTGGACGCGCGCAGCGGCGAGCTGCGCCCTGTGGCGCGCAGCAGCGGCACCACCGTGGAGGTGAAGGAGCTGTTCTTCAGCACCCCGGCGCGGCGCAAGTTCCTGAAAACCGACGCCACCGAGCTGGCCCACTGCGTGGAAGCCGTGCGCCGCCACGCCCTGGCACGGCCCGATGTGGGCTTTGCCATCTGGCACGAGGGCAAGCTGGTGGAGCAGTGGCGCGCCACCTGGCAGCCCGGCCAGGGGGATGTGCAGGACGCCCTGGCCCGCCGCCTGGCCGACGTGCTGGGCGAGGACTTCGTGGCCCAGTCGCTGCCTGTGCAGCACACCGAAGGCGCCATCACCGTGACCGGCCGCGCCGGCCTGCCCGACGCCGCCCGCTCGCGCGCCGACCAGCAGTACTGCTACGTCAACGGCCGCTTCGTGCGCGACAAGGTGGTCACGCACGCCGCGCGCAGCGCCTACGAGGACGTGCTGCACGGCCAGCGCCAGCCCGTTTACGCGCTGTACATTCAGATCGACCCGGCGCGCGTGGACGTGAACGTGCACCCCACCAAGATCGAAGTGCGCTTTCGCGACAGCCGCGAAGTGCACCAGGCCGTGCGCCACGCCGTGGAAAACGCCCTGGCCGCACCACGCGCCCAGGCCCTGGCAGCGCCCGCAGCCCCCCTGGCGCCCACCGCCAGCCTGGCGCCAAGTTCAGAGCCAAAAGTGCCTGCAGCGCCCGTCTGGCAAGCGCAAGGCGCTATGAAATTTGATGAACGCCCTGGCCACCGCGTCTCCGACCTGGGTGCCCTGTGGGGCGCACCCGCCCCCGCCAGCACCCACCCGGCCCCGCTGGAGTTCGCGCCTGCTGCACAGGCCACCCCGACCCTGGCAGAGTGCCCCACCACGCTGGCGGCGGTAGAGCCCGCCCCGGCTTGTGTCGACGCAGCGCAGCCCTGGCCCCTGGGCCGCGCACTGGCGCAGTTGCACGGCGTGTACATCCTTGCCGAGAACGCCCACGGCCTGGTGCTGGTGGACATGCACGCCGCGCACGAACGCATCGTCTATGAACGGCTCAAGGCCCAGGCCGACACCGGCCAGCGCATCTCCAGCCAGCCGCTGCTGATCCCCGCCACCTTCGCCGCCACACCCGAAGAGGTGGCCACGGCCGAGGCCCATGCCGACACCCTGCTGCAGCTCGGCCTGGAGGTCTCGCCCTTCTCGCCGCGCACCCTGGCCGTGCGCGCCGTGCCCACCCAGCTCGCCCACGGCAACGCCGTGGAGCTGGCGCGCAGCGTGCTGGCCGACCTGGCCGCGCACGACGCCAGCACCGTGGTGCAGCGCGCCAAGAACGAAATCCTCGCCACCATGGCCTGCCACGGCGCCGTGCGCGCCAACCGCAAGCTCACCCTGGACGAAATGAACGCCCTGCTGCGCCAGATGGAAGTGACCGAGCGCAGCGACCAGTGCAACCACGGCAGACCGACCTGGCGGCAGCTCACGATGAAGGAGCTGGACGGGTTGTTTTTGCGCGGGCGGTAAGAAAGACCCGCCGGGTCACTCGTAGTGGTACCGGCAGGCAATGACCACCAGCGCCTGCCCGTTGACGCCATAGACCAGCCGGTGGGTGTCATCGATGCGGCGCGACCAAAAGCCAGAGAGGTTTTCCTTCAAGGGCTCTGGCTTGCCAATGCCCTCAAACGGGTGGCGCAGGCAGTCTTTGATCAGTGCGTTGATGCGCTTGAGGGTCTTCTTGTCCTGGCCTTGCCAGTATTCGTAGTCATCCCAAGCGGCCAAGGTCCAGGTCAGCGTAGTGGGTCGCGCCTCAGTCGGCATCGGCCAGGCTCCGTTGCACCACCTGCCCCTGGCGGTACTGGTCGATGGAGCGTGCAAGATGCGCCGCGTTGGCTGGCGACCTGAGCAGGTGTACGGTTTCCATCAGGCTGTTGAATGTCTCCAGCGACATCAGCACCGCATCGGGCGCATCGCGGCGCGCGATGACGGTGTAGTCGGCATCGTCGATGACCTGATCGATCACGTTTTTGAGGCTGTTGCGCGCCTCCGAAAAATTGACCACCCGCATGCTGGCGCTCCTGACTTGTACCGTTTAAAGCACAAGTTTAGCATGCGTGGCGGGCGCTGCGCTCACACCGGCGCGGCCAAAACCAGCACTCCCGCGCAAGGGCCGCCAGTCTTCCCACGTGCAGGCGCTGGGAGCGTCCCCCTGCCCGAATCGCGCAGCGATTCGATAGCGGGGGGAAGGCGCCAAGGGCGCCTCAGGGGGGCTTCAGTTGTCCCGCGCCGCCTTGGCGTGGTCCGGGAAGTCGCTGAACACGCCGTCCACCCCCAGGTTGTAGAACAGCTTGTATTCGGCCTTGGGGTCGCCCTTGAAGTCTGATGCCAGGCGGCGCGCCTCGCTGCGGAAGGTGTAGGCGTGCACGAACAGGCCTGCGGCGTGGGCGTTGGGCACCACGGCGGTGGCGGGCATCATCACGCGGTCGCGCTCGTCGATCTTGCCGTCACCGTTGAGGTCGTCGGCCTTGCCGTCGTTGTTGGCGTCCACCTGCTTGGACGGGATCAGGTACGGCTTCCAGGGGCCAATGCCGTCGGCGTAGGTCTTGACTTCCTTGAGCCCCTCGGGCGTGAGCAGGCTGGCGAAGGTGCGCGGGTCGCCCGCCACGGCAAAGTCGTAGGGCTTGTCGTAGGGGGCCACGAGCGACATGCTGCCGTTGGCGTTCACGTCGTCGGCGTCCACCAGTTGCACCAGGCGGATTTGCGTCTTGGTGCGCAGGTACTTGAGGTTGGACACCTCGAACGACTGCACGATCACGGGCGAGGCCTTGCTGGTGTAGCCGTACTTGGACAGCACGGCCAGCAGGCGGTCTTCGAGCTTGAGGCCCAGGTTGACGTGGTAAGTGGGGTGCTTGGTCTCGGGGTACACGCCGATGGTGCGGCCCACGCGTGTGCCCTCGCTCTTGGCCAGGTCCAGCACTTCTTCGAGCGTGGGGATCTGGTACTTGCCGTTGTGGCTCTGGTCGCGCTCGGCCAGGGGCTGGATGGCGCGCAGGGTCTTGATCTCGGCGAGCGTGAAGTCAGAGGCAAACCAGCCTTCTTCGGTGACGCCATCGACCACCTTCTTGGTCTTGCGCGCGGCGAATTCGGCGCGCTGGGCCACGTCGGTGGTGCCGGTGATGTTGGGCTCGTGGCGTGCGATCAGCACGCCGTCCTTGGTGGCCACGAGGTCGGGCTCGATGAAGTCGGCACCCAGTTCGATGGCCTTTTTGTAGCCTTCCAGTGTGTGGTCGGGCAGGTAGCCGCTGGCGCCGCGGTGGCCCAGTACCAGGGGCTTGTCGCCGGTCAGGGTGGGGTAGTTGTCGTCGCCGCCGCAAGCGGTCAGCGCGGTGGCTGCGGCCAGGGCGATCAGGCCCGTCGATGCACGGAATGTGCGCATGGATTCTTCTCCTCTTTGTGCTGCAAAACCGTGCACTGTGCCTATCGCGCATGTCAACGGCGTGACTTCGCATTGCAACGCAACATTGCACCATTTCAATGCGTTCCGCACTTTTTTTGTGCGTCATCTGCACCATCAAAGCGCATCACGCATAGTTTTGGTGCATTTATTGATGCGGTTTTGGCATAATCTTGGGTGCGGTGCCGTGTGGCCCGCATTTTTTTGACCCGCCCACCGTTTTCATCGAGAAGGTCCCTTGCATATGAAGTACGAGTCCGTAGGCAGCTTCCTGGAGCAGGTAGCACAGCGCAACCCCGGCCAGCCTGAATTCCTCCAGGCAGTCACCGAAGTGATGGAGAGCCTGTGGCCCTTCATCGAAAAGCACCCGCGCTATGCCGAACACGGCCTGCTGGAGCGCCTGGTGGAGCCCGAGCGCATCGTCATGTTCCGCGTGTCCTGGGTGGACGACCACGGCACGGTGCAGGTCAACCGTGGCTACCGCATTCAGCACAGCATGGCCATCGGTCCTTACAAGGGCGGCCTGCGCTTCCACCCCTCGGTCAACCTGTCGGTGCTCAAGTTCCTGGCCTTCGAGCAGACGTTCAAGAACGCACTGACCACGCTGCCCATGGGCGGCGGCAAGGGCGGCTCGGACTTCGACCCCAAGGGCAAGAGCCCCGCTGAAGTCATGCGCTTCTGCCAGGCCTTCGCCAGCGAACTGTTCCGCCACGTGGGCGCCGACACCGACGTGCCCGCGGGCGACATCGGCGTGGGTGGCCGCGAAGTGGGCTTCATCGCCGGCATGTACAAAAAGCTCAGCAACCGCGCCGATTGCGTGTTCACCGGCAAGGGCCTGTCGTTCGGCGGCTCGCTGATCCGCCCCGAGGCCACCGGCTACGGCACCGTCTATTTCGCTGACGAAATGCTCAAGACCCGCGGCCGCAGCTTTGACGGCCTGCGCGTGTCCGTGTCGGGCTCGGGCAACGTGGCGCAGTACGCCGTGGAAAAGGCTATGCAGCTGGGCGCCAAGGTCGTTACCGTGTCGGATTCGAGCGGCACCATCATCGACGAGGACGGCTTCACCCCCGAGAAGCTGGCCATCCTGATGGACGTGAAGAACCACCACTATGGCCGCGTGAGCGATTACGCCGCCCGCACCGGCGTGAAGTTCGAACCTGGCGTGCGCCCCTGGCACGTCAAGGTGGACGTGGCCCTGCCCTGCGCCACGCAGAACGAGCTGGACGCAAACGACGCCGCCACCCTCATCAAGAACGGCGTGCTGTGCGTGGCCGAAGGCGCCAACATGCCCTCGACCATCGAAGCCGCCAAGGCCTTCGAGGCCGCCGGTGTGCTGTACGCACCGGGCAAGGCCAGCAATGCCGGTGGCGTGGCCACCTCGGGCCTGGAAATGAGCCAGAACGCCATGCGCCTGAGCTGGACGCGCGACGAGGTCGATGGCCGCCTGCTGCAGATCATGCAGGGCATCCATGCCGCCTGCCTGCAACACGGCAAGCGCGCCGATGGCAGCGTGAGCTACATCGACGGCGCCAACGTGGCCGGTTTCGTGAAGGTCGCCGACGCCATGATGGCCCAGGGCGTGATCTGAGCGTTCTGCACCCAGCGCAGCAACAAAAGGGGCTTCGGCCCCTTTTTTTGCGCCCGGCTTGCGCCATCCGCTTCTGGTACGCTCAAACGGATATGTCCGCCCGCTCCGATTCCGCCAGTCCTGCAGCCGCGCAGCCCGCAGCGGTGTCTCCTGAACTGGCCATTGCGGTGCTCGCGCTGCTGCTGTCCATCCAGCCCGTCACCACCGATTTGTACCTGCCCGCCCTGCCCGCACTCACGCGCGACCTGGGCGCCAGCGTGGCGACGGGGCAGCTCACGCTCAGCGCGCTCTTGCTCGCCTTTGGCTGCTCGCAACTGGTGTGGGGGCCGCTGTCCGACCGCTTTGGCCGCCGCCCGGTGCTGCTGGCGGGGCTGTGTATCTACACCCTGGCGTCGGTGGGCAGCGCGCTGGCGCCGTCCATGGCGCTGCTCATTGCCTGGCGCACCGCGCAGGGCGCGGCCATGGGCGCGGTGGTGATGTGCGCGCGCGCCATCGTGCGCGACCTGTACACGCCGCTGACCGGGGCACGCGCCATGTCCAAGGCGCTCACGGGCCTGGGCCTGGTGGCCTGCCTGTGCGCGCCGCTGGGCGGGTTGCTGACGGTGTGGCTGGGCTGGCGCGCCGCGCTGCTGGCGCTCACGGCCTACGCGCTGCTGACGCTGGCCCTGGTGGCGCTGTGCATGCCCGAGACACTGGCCCGGCCCAACCCGCAGGCGCTGCAACCGGGCGTGCTGCTGCGCACCTGGGGCACGGTGCTGCGCCACCCCACGTTCTGGGCCTTCTCGCTGCTGACCACGGCGGCCTATGGCGGGCTGTTCACCTTTTTGGCGGCCTCGTCCTTCGTTTTCATCGAGGTGCTGGGACTGTCGCGCACGCAGTACGGCTGGGTGCTGCTGTCCACCGCGCTGGCCTACTTTGTGGGCACCTTCGTCTGCCGCCACCTGCTGGCGCGCCACGGTCTGCGCCGCACGGTGGCGCTGGCGGGGGCGCTCAGCCTGAGCGGCGGCACCTTGATGGCGCTGGTGGCCTGGGCGGGCTGGCACCAGCCCTGGGCGCTGCTGGCGCCGTTCTACCTGTTCATGCTGGGGCACGGCATCCACCAGCCCTGCGGGCAGACGGGCGCCGTGGGGCCGTTTCCGCAGGCGGCGGGCGTGGCCTCGGCGCTCAATGGTTTCATGATGATGCTGGCCGCCTTTGCCATTGGCGGCTGGGTGGGTACGCACCTGGACGGCACGGTGTGGCCGCTTGTGCATGGGGTGTGGTTCTGGTCCGTGCTGCTGGCCGCCATCGCCTGGACATTGGTACAGAAATTTGGAGAACCGCGTGAGCCGCGTGAACCCCGTTGATGCCCCGCAAGCCATTGCCCTGGCAGGCCCCACGGCCTCGGGCAAGACCGCCGGGGCCCTGGCCCTGGCCGCCGTGATCGGCAAGCGCATGCCCGTGGAAATCATCAGTGTGGACTCCGCCCTGGTGTACCGGGGCATGGACATCGGCACCGCCAAGCCCACGCCGCAGGAGCGCGACTTTGTGCCCCACCACCTGATCGACATCCGCGACCCGCTGCAGGCCTACAGCGCCGCCGAGTTCGTGCAGGACGCGACCCGGCTCATTGCCGAGATTCGCGCGCGCGGCGCGCTGCCGCTGCTGGTGGGCGGCACCATGCTGTACTTCAAGGCGCTGCTGGACGGCATCGACGACATGCCCGCCGCCGACCCCGCCGTGCGCGCCCAGCTCGAAGCCCAGGCCGCCGAGATCGGCTGGCCCGGCATGCACGCCGAGCTGGCGCGCGTGGACCCGGCCACCGCCGCCCGCCTGGCGCCTGGCGACAGCCAGCGCATCCAGCGCGCGCTGGAGGTGTGGCAGGTGTCGGGCCGCCCGCTGTCGAGCTTTCACACTATCAAAAATATAGCTGACAGCGCACGCCCCATAAGCGCTGGAGCCCTATTTTCCTTGGAACCCAACAACCGGGCCTGGCTACACGAGCGCATCGCCCAGCGCTTTGACGCCATGCTGGCCGCAGGCTTTGTGAACGAGGTGCGCGCCCTGCGCGCGCGCGGCGACCTGCACCCCGACCTGCCCTCCATGCGCTGCGTGGGCTACCGACAGGCCTGGGAGGAGCTGGACTTCCAAGCCACGCGCCCCGAGGGCACGCCGCTGAACACCGCCCTGCTGCGCGAACGCGGTATTGCCGCCACACGCCAACTGGCCAAGCGCCAGATCACCTGGCTGCGCGGCATGCCCCAGCGCCACACCATCGCCTGCGACCGGCCCACCGCCGTGGCCGATCTGGTGCACGCCGTGCTGGCACGGCTGGACGGCCGCGCACCATGAGCATGCTGGTGGTGGACGGCCTGGCCAAGCGCTACGGCGAGGCCACGGTGTTCGAGAACGTGCACCTCACCGTAGCGCCGGGCGAGTTCGTCGCCATCGTGGGGGATTCGGGCGTGGGCAAGTCCACCCTGCTCAACTGCATGGCGGGGCTGGACCACTGGGACGCCGGGCGCATCGTGCACGGCGGCACCGACCTGGGCCTGCTCGACGACACCCAACGCGCCCTGTGGCGCCGTGCGCAGGTGGGCTTCGTGTTCCAGGCCTTTCACGTACTGCCGCACCTGGACGTGGCGCAGAACGTGGCCCTGCCGCTGATGCTGCTGGGCCGCCCCGACGCCGCACGGGTGCAAGCCATGCTGGACGCCGTGGGCCTGCAGGGCCTGGGCCCGCGCCTGCCGCAGCAGCTCAGCGGCGGGCAGTTGCAGCGCGTGGCCATCGCCCGCGCCCTGGTGCACCGCCCCGCACTGCTGCTGGCCGACGAGCCCACCGGCAACCTCGACCCCGGCACCGCCGCCCGTATGATGGACCTGCTGGTGACCCAGACGCGCGAGCAAGGCGCCGCGCTGGTGCTGGTCACCCACTCCGACAGCGCCGCGGCGCGCGCCGACCGGGTGCTGCGGCTGCGCAGCGACGGGATCGGGTGACGGCTTACTCGATGTTCAGCCGCTGGGCCGCGTTGTTCAGCTTTTTGGGCAAGGTCAGCGTCAGCACACCGTTGTCGTACTTGGCCTTGGCCTGGCCGGCGTCGATGTCGGCGGGCAGCTGGAAGCTGCGGGCCACCGAACCGTAGTAGCGCTCGGAGCGCAGCACCTTCTCGCCCTCGGTCTTCTGGTCAAGCTGGCGCACCTCGGCGCGCAGGCTCACCACATTGCCTTCGACGGACACATGGATGTCTTCCTTGGGTACACCGGGCACCTCGGCCTGCACGGTGTAGCCGCCCTCGGTTTCCTTCACATCCACCTTGATCTGCGAGGGCGCAGGCAGGGTGTCGCCATGCAGCGGGCGCACGTAGAAGCCGGGCGCAATGTCCTTGAAGAAGTCGTCGAACAGGCTGCCGCGCGATACGAGAGAGTTCATGGTCAAGCTCCTTGTCACTACAGGTTGGGTGGGTTTGCGAAAGGGCCGCTGGTGCAGCGGCTTCTGGTTTCCAGTGTGGGTTCGGTGGCGGGGTTTTCAAGGGCCGGCGCCACGGGCTGCGCACCTGCGCACGCACAATGCACACCATGCGAATGCTGTTGCGCACCTTCTCCTGGCAGGAACTGCGCCACCACCCCTGGCGCAGTGCGGCGGCCGTGGTGGCGGTGATGCTGGGCGTGGCGCTGGCGTTTGCGGTGCAACTGATCAACACCTCGGCGCTTGACGAGTTTGCGCAGGCGGTGCGCAGCGTCAACGGCCAGCCCGACCTGGAGGTGCGCGCCATGCAGGGCACGCTGGCGCAGGCCCTGTTCACCCCGCTGGCCACCCATGCGCAGGTGCGCCAGGCCAGCCCGGTGCTGGAGCTCAGCGCCATGGCCCGCAGCAGCGACGCCACCGCCCCGCCCGCCGTGCCCCTGCGCGTGCTGGGCGTGGACGCCCTGGTGCTGCCCGGCATGGCCCCCGCCCTCATGCCCCGGCCCTGGGATGCCAGCGCGCGGTTTGCGCTGTTTGCACCCGCCACCGTGTTCCTCAACGCGGCGGCCTTCCAGGCGCTGGGCCTGCCCGCGCAGGCCGCACAGCCAGCCCCCACGCTGGTGCTGCAACTGGGCAGCGCCAGCCATGTGGTGCATGTGGCAGGCATGGTGGCGGCAGGCGGCGGCGCGCTGGCAGTGATGGACCTGGGCGCCGCGCAAGACCTGTTCGGGCGCGACGGCGCGCTCAGCCGCATCGACCTGCGCCTGCAACCCGGCACCGACCGCCAGGCCTTCACCCAGGCACTGCAGGACCAGCCCTGGTGGCCTGCGCAGACCATGGCGGTGCAGCCGGGCGACGCGGCCGAGCGCATCAGCCTGCTGTCGCGCGCGTACCGCGTCAACCTCACGGTGCTGGCGCTGGTGGCCCTGTTCACGGGGGCTTTTTTGGTGTTCTCGGTGCTGGCGCTGAGCGTGGCGCAGCGCGCGCCGCAGTTTGCGCTGCTGGCGGTGCTGGGCGCCACGCCTGGACAGCGGCTGGCGCTGGTGCTGCTTGAATCGGGCCTGCTGGGGCTGGCGGGCAGCGTAGCAGGCATCGCCCTGGGAACGCTGCTGGCCCAGGCCGCGCTGCACCTGCTGGGCGGCGACCTGGGCGGGGGCTACTTTGCCGGTGTGCAGCCCGTGCTGCGCTGGAGCACCGCCACCGCCCTGCTGTACGGCAGCCTGGGCCTGGTGGCCGCGCTGGCGGGCGGCTGGTGGCCCGCGCGCAGCGCGCAAGCCTTGCCCCCAGCGCAAACCCTCAAGGGCCTGGGCCAGGCCGCCAGCGCACCAACCCGGCCCACCACTGGCCTGGCGCTGCTGACCGCCGCTGCACTGCTGGCGCTGGCCCCACCGATTGCGGGCGTGCCGGTGGCGGCCTACCTGTCGGTCGGTTTGCTGTTGGTGGGTGGCATGGCACTGCTGCCGTGGGCCGTGGCCCTGCTGCTGCGGCTGCTGCGCCCGTTGGCACACCACCAGGTGCTGCCCCTGCTGGCACTGGAACGCGCGCGGCGCATGCGCGGCAGCGCCGCCATCGCCATTGGCGGCGTGGTCGCCAGCCTGAGCCTGGCCGTGGCGCTGACGGTGATGGTGGCAAGTTTTCGCGGCTCGGTCATGCAATGGCTGGATGCCGTGCTACCCGCGCCGCTGTACCTGCGCTCGGCCCTGCAGGCCGCCGGGGGCGACGCCGCCCTGCTGCCCGCCACCCTGGCGCAAGACGTCGCCCGCCTGAGCAGCGTGGAGCGTGTGGAGCCGCTGCGCGCCAGCCCGGTGCAACTGGACCCGGCGCGCCCCGCCCTCACGCTGCTGGCCCGCCCCCTGGGCACCGACCCCGCGCAGCGCCTGCCGCTGGTGGACGCCGCGCTGCCCGTACCGCCGGGGCATATCGGCATCTACATCAGCGAGGCGGTGGTGGACCTTTACAGCCTGCGGCCCGGCATGGATTGGCCTGCACTTTCAAGGTCTTTTAGGGCTCCAGGGCAAGAGGAGAAAGCGCAAGCAGCTCCTTTTTTCATAGCAGGCGTGTGGCGCGACTATGCCCGCCAGAGCGGCGCCATAGCGCTGGACCAGGCCGACTACGAGCGCCTGACCGGCGACGCCCGCCCCAGTGACCTGGCCCTGTGGCCCCAGCCCGGCACGGACAGCGCCGCGCTGCGCCGGGCCGTCGAAGCGCTGGTGCCCGGCATCGAGGATGGCACGCCCCGACTGGAATTCGTCTCAGCCGACGCCATCCGCGCCCGATCGCTGCACATCTTCGACCGCAGCTTCGCCGTCACCTACTGGTTGCAGGCCGTGGCCATCGGCATAGGCCTCTTCGGCGTGGCGGCGAGCTTTGGCGCGCAGGTGCTGGCGCGACGCAAGGAATTCGGCCTGCTCGCGCACCTGGGCCTCACCCGCCGCCAGATCCTGGCCGTGGTCGCTGGCGAAGGCGCCGCCTGGACGGGCGTGGGCGCCGCCGCAGGCCTGCTGCTGGGCCTGGTCGTGTCGGTGGTACTGGTGCATGTGGTGAACCCGCAGAGCTTTCACTGGACCATGGATTTGCGCCTGCCACTGACCCGCCTGCTGGCCCTGTGCGCCGCCGTGGTGCTGGCGGGCACGGTGACGGCCTGGGTGGCTGGGCGGGCCGCTGCGGGGCGGGATGCGGTGATGGCGGTGAAGGAGGATTGGTAGGGTTGCCGCTGCCCCCGCCTGCGCCCAATGTCCCCAAGGCGTCGCGGAACATCATGAACAACCCGTCGGAGTGAAACCGTCGGTTCGATTCCGTGTTGGCGACGGGTCGGTTACGTCGCTCTGGTTACCAAACTTGCAGCCTTAATGTTTGATTGGTGCCGGTGGGCACCTGCGCAAACGCCTTGTCACGGCTGACCAGGGTGACATCCACGGCGATGGCATGGGCGGCGATCATCATGTCAAAGTCGCTGAGGTTGATGCCTTGGGCTTCCAGAGTGGCGCAAAACCCGCCATAACAGGTTGCAACATCCTCATCCCACGGCAACACGTCCATGCGGAGCAGCACTTGCGTCAAGGCATTACGCAGACGGGCGGGTTGCCCTTTGCGGTGCAAACCATATTCCAGCTCTGCCAATGTCACGCTGGACATCACGACCTGCCCTACGGGCAGTTGGGTCAGGCGGACAAGCAACTGGGCATCACGCCCCTGCATGATGTGGCTGATCACGTTGGTGTCGAGCATGTAGCGCTGGGTCATTCTGGGCCGCCCTCAAAAGGGTCACGCCTGGAATGGGTCTGGCGGCGCTCAATCAGGAGATCTTCGTCTTTGTTCTGCGCCACCACGTCCAGCAGGCCTTGCCAGTCCGTCGGTTTACGTGACAGCACCACATCGCCTGTGGCGGGGTCATGGCGGATGAAAACTTCGGGCACATCAAAGCGGAACTCCAGCGGCAAGCGCACGGCCTGGCTTCGGCCTGTGGCGAATATTTTGGCGGTTTGGTGCATTTTCTGCTCCCGTATTGAGTGGTACGTCTCATGGTATATATCCACATAAGGGCTGTCAACCAACAGATGCTTTACACGGCCTGTATCACCAGGAAGCTGATCATCTCGAAGTCTTCACCAACCAAGGCGTGGAGCCGCTGCGCGCCAGCCCGGTGCATGGTGTCGGCCCAGGTGATTCGCGCGCGATCGCTGCACATCTTTGACCGCAGCTTCGCCGTCACCTACTGGCTGCAGGCCGTGGCCATCGGCATCGGGCTGTTTGGCGTGGCAGCCAGCTTTGGCGCGCAGGTGCTGGCACGGCGCAAGGAATTCGGCCTGCTCGCCCACCTGGGCCTCACGCGCCGCCAGATACTGGCCGTGGTGGCCGGTGAAGGCGCCGCGTGGACGGCCGTGGGCGCCGCCGCCGGCCTGCTGCTGGGCCTGGCCGTGTCGGTGGTGCTGGTGCATGTGGTCAACCCGCAGAGTTTTTACTGGACGATGGATTTGCGGGTGCCGATGGGGCGGCTGCTGGCGCTGTGCGCCGCCGTGGTGCTGGCGGGCACGGTGACGGCCTGGGTGGCTGGGCGGGCCGCTGCGGGGCGGGATGCGGTGATGGCGGTGAAGGAGGATTGGTAAGGCTGGAGCGTGCAGGCGCCCAAGTTGGCTACCAATGGTGGCTTTGCCTACAAAACCAAATGTTCTTCGACCACTTGTGACAACGTTCGACCCGGAGCAGTCCTTCCCCCGAGTTCCGCAAACCGGGTCATCAGTTCGCAAACACCATCGCATCGAGTGGGCTGGCCGTCCCACCCGCCGCCACCTTCAGCACATGCGTGTAGATCATGGTTGTGCTCACGTCCGAATGCCCCAACAACTCCTGCACCGTTCGGATGTCTGTGCCTGCTTGCAGCAAGTGGGTGGCGAATGAGGGACTTGCAAAATTCAAAACCGCAGAGGGACTTGCAGAATTCCTCAACCCAGCCGAATTTGCCTCTGCGTGAGGCGCAAAAAAAGTTGCGGGCACCGCCCAAAAGGCTGGAAGATCAGGGTATCGAAGTCTGAACTTGGTGCCCGCCCATGAATACTACCC
>JAKLLE010000090.1 GCA_023150295.1 Giesbergeria sp.
AGGGTAGTATTCATGGGCGGGCACCAAGTTCAGACTTCGATACCCTGATCTTCCAGCCTTTTGGGCGGTGCCCGCAACTTTTTTTGCGCCTCACGCAGAGGCAAATTCGGCTGGGTTGAGGAATTCTGCAAGTCCCTCCATGGTCACCACCGAAGCCACCTACGCAGCCGTGGCCGAGGCCGCCGAATCGGCCCTGGACGGCTACCTGCTCAAGCCCTTCACGCCGCTGACACTGTTTGACAGGCTCTCTGCCGCACGCCAGCGCAAGACGCACCTGCGCCCCATCTTCGACGCCATCGAGCAGGACGATTTCGAAACCGCCTCCAAGCTGTGCATTGCCCAGTTCACCGAGCGCAAGCCCTACTGGCTGTACGCCGCACGCATTGGGTCGGAACTGCTGCTGCGCCTGGGGCGCTTTGAAGAGGCGCGCATGCTGTTCGAGGCCATCCTCAAGGCCCGCGCCATTCCGTGGGCCAAACTGGGCGTCGCCAGGGCACAGATCGAGGCCGGCCACCCATCCCGTGCCGTGGCCACGCTGCACGAGTTGATCGGAGAAGACCCCGGCTTCGCCGATGCCTAC
This sequence comes from Giesbergeria sp., assembly GCA_023150295.1. Taxonomy (GTDB): domain Bacteria; phylum Pseudomonadota; class Gammaproteobacteria; order Burkholderiales; family Burkholderiaceae_C; genus Simplicispira. The sequence goes on from JAKLLE010000090.1 coordinate 581, forward strand.
GACGTGCTGGGGCGCGCGCAGGTCGAAATGGGGCACTTCGGCCAGGCCATCGAGACCTACCGCACGGCCAGCGAGCTGACACCCGACTCCATCGTTAGGCTGCAAAAACTGGGCATGCTCTCGTACTACATGGGAGAGCGCGGCACGGCAGTCCAGGTGCTTTCCAAGGCGGCCATTCTGGGGATTGACTCCAAGCTGTTCGACTACCAATCCCTGGTGCTTCTGGCTTTTGCCTACTTTGACGAAAAGGACGCCAAAGGCATCGACCGCTGCATTGCGGACTTTGGCCGTGTGCTGGAGAGAAACCCGGACAGCCAGCGCATCCAACGCTTCCTGCGGGTGGTCCGCACGCTGCAGGCGATCCAGCAGAACCAGGTAGCGCAGGCCGTGCAAATGGTGCGCGCCATGGCCGGGGAGATCCACCAGAACGCCTTCGACCTGGAGGCCGCATGCAACCTGGGCAGCCTGCTGTCGGTGCTGGCCAACACCTCCATCCACCTGGAGGAAAGCCACCACTGGATAGACACCGTGGGCATGCGCTATGCCAGCACCCGGGGCCTGTGCGAACTGCTGGCCAGTGCCTGCCGCAGCCACCCGCCCTACAGCGACAAGATCCGCGCCAGCCTGCAGGCCATCAACAAGATTGCCGAGGAGGCCATGGCGCAGAACCTGGCGGGCGCGCATGCCCAGGCCCTTGAGGCGCTGCTGCACAACGCCAGCCGCCACCTGAACACCAAGCTCCTGGACATCGCCCAGCAATTGCTGCTGCGCAACAAAGCCCTATTGCCGGATGCGACGGCCTTGCAGGAGGCCATCGACCTGCTGCGCAGCCAGTGCGGCACCACCCAGGCACGCGCTTTGTTGGGACAGGACAGCGAACGCCAACCCGGCGGCGTGGCCCTGCGCACACGCGGCCCCTCTGGCTGAAACAGCCGCGGCTACCCCGCGGCAAAGCGTGGCAACAGAAGGCAGGCCTCGGCATTGGACGAGGAATAGCACGCGTCTGCAGCCTCCAGCCACGGCAGCCAACGCCATTCCAGGTGCTCCCGGGGGTTGAGCCGCACCGGCGTTCCGGCGGGCACCTGCAAGCCAAAAACACGCTCTGTATTCATCAGCACGCCCGGTGCGTAGCGGTGTCGCCATTGCGGGTAGATGGCATACACGTTTTCCAGATACCAATCGCTCAGGCAGCAGCCTGGCGCACGGGCATCGATGCCGGTTTCCTCCCACACCTCGCGCACAGCCGTGGCCTCGTAGCTTTCATCGGGCCGATCCTTGCTGCCGGTCACCGACTGCCAAAACTCCGGGGCATCGGTTCGGCGGATCAGCAGCACCTCCAGCGCTGGCGTATACACCACCACCAAGACCGATTCGGGAATCTTGTGGCGCGCCGCCTCGGAGTCATCCCCCGGCATGCGAGGCTCCGGCCCGCATCGGCACAGGCGGCGGCAGTTGCTTGGCCTGCAGCGCCCGCGCCTGCACCACGAGTTGGTTGTGGGCATCCAGAAACGCTGCGGCAATCACCTTGCCCTCGTTGGTATTGCTCCAGCCCGCACCGGCGCCCCCGCCCACCTTGCCAAACACCAGCCCGGCCACCCCCAGGTCGGTACTGCGCGCTGCACCGGTGGCCGCCGCCACCTGCTCGGTGGTTTCGTTGTCCGACAGCAGCAGCGCGGTTTGTGCCTCCTTGAACTTGACCTGCTCGGCCAGCCCCAACAGGCCCGCCATGTCGCGCAGGCCGGGGATCAGGGCCAGGATGCCCACCAGGCCACGCCCCGCATCCTGCTCGCTGAAGGTCAGGCTGGGCGTAAGGGTGTATTGCGCCTCGTAGCCACGCCCTTTGTGCACGGTGGAGTTCTGGCGCAGCACCCCCGATTCCTTGAGCTCTTGCTCCTGGATCGTTCCGCGCAGACCGGCCGCGCGATCCACCACGCGAAAACACCCGCTTTGCTGCGCCAGCAGCTTGATCAGAGGCACCGGCGATGCAGGCAGCTGGTACCCAGCCCCCAAAGCGTAGCCATGCGGATTCTCTGCCAGCGCCACCGTGGCCACCGGAGCGTCGCACCGCACCAGCTCGCGCGATGCGTTCTGCGCGCCCATGGGGCCTGCCGACCCGCTGACCACCGAGCCCCCCTGCCCCAGTTCGGTCTTCTTTTCGCCGCAGGCAGCCAAAGTCACTGCACACAAGAAAAGGACAAGAGGGAAACGAGACAAACCAGTCATTGCTTACTCTTCACTGAAAAAATCGGAATCAATACGCTTGATGAGATAGGTCGCAACCACAGATACGCCCAGGCCGTGTTCGATCATGAGATCGGCCAGACGCTCGCCGTCGATCAGCACTACCTTGTATTGGCTGCTCCCAGCGTAGTCTTTTGCTTCTTGCGTGAACCAGGACGTGGTGATAAATACCCCCTTGGTGGCGCGCTGCCCAGCCAATGCGCCAACAAATCTCATGATCTCTGGGCGCCCAACAACTCCTTCCCAACGCTTAGCCTGGAGATAGATCGCATCCAGCCCCAGCCGATCTTCATTGATGATCCCATCGATACCACCGTCACCGCTGCGACCCACTGCCCTACCAGCCTCTTCACGGCTGCCTCCGTAGCCCATCTTGATAAGCAACTGCACAACCAGCCGCTCGAAGTAGATCGGAGAGCATCCCCGAACTCTTTCCAGCACTTCGTCAGCCAGCGCTGCCATGGATCGTTGGTACGCAGCATCAATCACTTCATCAGGTGTGAGATCGGTTGGCAACTGCTGCACAGCATCTGATCCAGCAATTGCAGGGTGTTCACGGGAGCCGTTTCTGAACTCCATGAATGCAGCGAACTGCTCGAGGAATTTGGCGTCAATTCGCACCGGTTTCTTCTCGAGCACAGTCTTTCCTTGGTCGGTGATCTGAACAAGACCCCGCTTTGGCTGCTGCACCAATCCAGCTTTTTTAAGGTAGGTCTTGGCCCACCCAACACGCGAAGCAAACGTAAGCGTTCCGCCGCTCGGCAACAACTGCGCCCTTTCTTCTGGGGTCAATTTGAAGTCATCGGCCAACTCTGCCATGAGGTCTTTCAATACAAGAACTTCTCCACCAGCAAGCCTCAACAACAGAGGGAGCATCAGCGTTTCGTAGTCTGGTATGGCCATAAGGTCGTTGTGGAATTGAAAAGGGCGCCCGAGGGCGCCCCTGATTCTGCCCGAAGGCTTGGCCTCAGGCCTTGGCAGCGTCGACGTTGCGCAGGCGGATGTGCAGTTCGCGCAGTTGCTTCTCGTCCACAGACGAAGGGGCCTGGGTCAGCAGGTCTTGGGCGCGCTGGGTCTTGGGGAAGGCGATCACGTCGCGGATCGACTCGGCGCCCGTCATCAGGGTGATCAGGCGGTCCAGACCGAAGGCCAAGCCGCCGTGCGGGGGCGCGCCGTACTGCAGGGCGTCCAGCAGGTAGCCGAACTTGGCCTGCGCATCCTCGGGCGTGATCTTGAGCGCGGTGAAGACCTTGCTCTGCACGTCGGCGCGGTGGATACGCACCGAACCGCCGCCCAGCTCCCAGCCGTTGAGCACCATGTCGTAGGCCTTGGCCAGGCACTTGCCGGGGTCGGTGTCCATGAGGTCTTCATGGCCGTCTTTGGGGCTGGTGAAGGGGTGGTGCACTGCTGTCCAGCGGTCTTCTTCCTCGTCATGTTCGAACATGGGGAAGTCCACCACCCACAGCGGCGCCCAGCGGTTCTCGAACAGGCCGTTCTTCTTGCCGAATTCGCTGTGGCCGATCTTGATGCGCAGCGCACCGATGGCGTCGTTGACGATCTTTTCCTTGTCGGCGCCGAAAAACAGCAGGTCGCTGTTCTGGGCCCCCGAGCGCTTGAGCACTTCGGCCAAAGCAGCGTCGTGGATGTTCTTGACGATGGGCGACTGCAGACCATCGCGCCCATGGGACAGGTCATTCACACGGATGTAGGCCAGGCCCTTGGCGCCGTAGATCTTGACGAACTCGGTGTAGGCGTCGATCTCGCCACGGCTGATGCCGCCGCCTTCGACCGAGCCACCGGGCACGCGCAGGGCCACCACGCGGCCACCCTTCATGTTGGCGGCGCCCGAGAACACCTTGAAGTCCACATCCTTCATCACGTCGGTCAGCTCGGTGAATTCAAGCTTCACACGTAGGTCGGGCTTGTCGGAGCCGAAGCGGTGCGCCGCTTCCTGGTAGGTCATGGTGGGGAACTCGCCCAGATCCACGCCCAGTTGCTGCTGGAACACTTCCTTGATCATGCGCTGGAAGATGGCGCGGATTTCCTCTTCGTTCAGGAACGAGGTCTCGCAGTCGATCTGCGTGAACTCGGGCTGGCGGTCGGCGCGCAGGTCTTCGTCGCGGAAGCACTTGGTGATCTGGTAGTAGCGGTCGTAGCCGGCCACCATCAGCATCTGCTTGTAGAGCTGGGGCGACTGGGGCAGCGCGAAAAACTGGCCGTCGTGCACGCGACTGGGCACCAGGTAGTCGCGCGCGCCTTCGGGCGTGCTCTTGCCCAGCATGGGCGTCTCGATGTCGATGAAACCTTCGTGGTCGAGGAAGTTGCGCACCTGGATGGCGGTCTTGTAGCGCAGCATCATGTTGCGCTGCATGTGCGGGCGGCGCAGGTCCATCACGCGGTGCGTGAGGCGTGTGGTCTCCGACAGGTTCTCGTCGTCCATCTGGAACGGGGGCGTGACAGAGGGGTTGACCACCACCAGTTCGTGGCACAGCACTTCGATCTTGCCGCTCTTGAGGCTGTCGTTGGTGGTGCCCTCGGGGCGCGCGCGCACCAGGCCCTTGACCTGCACGCAGAACTCGTTGCGCACGCCTTCAGCGGTCTTGAACATCTCGGCGCGGTCGGGGTCGCACACCACCTGCACGTAGCCTTCGCGGTCGCGCAGGTCGATGAAGATCACGCCGCCATGGTCGCGGCGGCGGTTGACCCAGCCTGCCAGGGTAACGGTTTGGCCCAGCAGGGCTTCAGTGACTAGACCGCAATAGTGGGTACGCATGGCCATGGAAGAACTCTCGGCGCCGCCAGGGCGCATTAAAGGGTGGACTGGATTGCCACAGGGGCTGGGCCGTTGGGTACGACCACGCCCATGGAAACGATGTAGCGCAGCGCGGCATCGACGCTCATGTCGAGCTCGACGCACTCACTCCTGCGCAGCATGACGAAAAACCCGCTCGTGGGATTGGGCGTGGTGGGGACATAAACGCTCACGAAGTCGTCGCGCAGGTAGGCCGCCACCTCACCGCCGGGTGCCCCGGTGATGAAGGCCACCGTCCACACGCCTTCGCGCGGCCACTGCACCAGCACCGCCGTGCGAAAGGCATTGCCGCTTTCGGAGAACAGCGTGTCGGACACCTGCTTGACGCTGGAATAGATGGAGCGCACCACTGGAATACGGCTGACCACCCGGTCGCCCCACTGAACCAGCTTGCGTCCCACGAAATTGCTGGCGGTTGCCCCGACACCGAGCAGGATGACCAGCGTGAGCAGCACGCCAAAACCAGGAAGGTGAAACCCCAGCAGGCGATCCGGGTGCCAGGTCTGCGGCAGGATCAGCAGGGTCTGGTCGAGCAGACCCACGATCCAGTGCAGCACCGACAGGGTGATCGCCCCAGGGACGATCACCAGCAAGCCGGTGAAAAGCCATTTGCGCAAGGGCACCATGCGGCGAGCGCCTCAGTTCGACGTGCTGGCTGCCGCAGGGCAGGCGGCGCAGGAGGGCGCAGGCGCAGCAGGCGCAGCGCTGTCGGCACCCTGGGCGGCCGGCGCGGCAGTGCTGCTGCCGCCCCGAAAATCGGTGGCGTACCAGCCCGAGCCCTTGAGCTGAAAGCCCGCAGCGGTCAGTTGCTTGGCAAAGCTCTCGGCGCCGCAGGCAGGGCAGACCGTGAGCACAGGATCGGAAATTTTCTGCAGCACATCCTTGGCATGGCCACAGGAGCCGCATTTGTAGGCGTAGATTGGCATGTCGAGAGGTGGGACAACGTGCAAAACCCTCGATTATAGGCGGCACCTACTGCGACAGTGGCCGGCCACAGTCAACCGGCGCCAGCGCCTTCCTGGCTGCCTGCGTAGTGGTGTACCTGCCCTTTGTGGTCGGGAATGAACTGGGGCAGCAGCGAGCCTGCCAACATTCCCACCAACGCCGCCAACAAGCCCGCCAGCTGCTGCGGGAAGGCCTCGGACAGTACCGGGCTGGCCACGAACCAAAGCCACACCCCCAGCCCCATGGCCACCGCCAGCAAGGCCCCCTGGGTGGTGGCACGCTTCCAGTACAGGCCGAACACCAGCGGAATGAAGGCGCCCACCAGCGGCACCTGGTAGGCCCCCGACACCATGTCATAGATCGAGGTACCCTGCATGGTGATGGCATAGGCCAGCACGCAGCCGGTGAACACCAGCACCGAGATGCGCATGGCCTTGAGGGTCATCGCGTCGCTCATTCCAGGGCGCAGGTTGCGCAAGATGTTCTCCACAAAGGTGGTGGACGGCGCCAGCAGCGTGGCCGAGGCCGTGGACATGATGGCCGAGAGCAAGGCGCCAAAGAAGGCGATCTGCAACGCCAGCGGCATGCGCTCCATCACCAGCGTGGGCAGCAGCTTTTGTGGATCGTCCTGGAGCAATGCCTGGGCGGTGTCGGGCATCACCAGCACTGCAGACGCGACGATGAACATGGGAATGAAGGCAAACAACAGGTACAGCAAGCCGCCGATGACCGGGCCGGTGCGCGCGGTCGCGGCATTCTTGGAGGACATCACCCGCTGGAAAACGTCCTGCTGAGGGATGGAGCCCAGCATCATGGTGATGGCGGCGGCCACAAAGAACGACCACTCCTTGAACCCACCATCCTTCGGAAAGAAGCGGAACTTGCCTTCGCTGGCAACGTGGTCGATGACCTTGCCGGCCCCACCGGCCAGGTCGGCTGCAAACCAGGCAATGGCCAGCAGGCCCAGGGCGATGACGATCATCTGCACAAAATCCGTCAGCGCCACGGACCACATGCCGCCGTACAACGTGTAGACCAGCACGATCACCGTCCCGATGACCATGCCCAAGGTCACCGATACCGCGCCTTGCGTCAACATGTTGAACACCAGCCCCAGGGCCGTGACCTGCGCCGCCACCCAGCCCAGGTAGCTGAACATGATGATGATGGAGCACAGCACCTCGATCGTGCGCCCGAAGCGCAGGCGGTAATAGTCGCCCAGGGTAATCAGGTTCTTCTGGTACAGCCGGTAGGCAAAGAACAGGCCCACCAGCACCAGGCACATGGAGGCGCCGAACGGGTCTTCGACCACCCCGCCCAGACCGCTGTCGATGAAGCGCGCAGAGACGCCCAGCACCGTTTCCGAACCGAACCAGGTGGCAAAGGTGGTGGCAATCACCACCGCCAGGGGCAGGCTGCGCCCGGCCACTGCGTAGTCCGCCGTGTTGTGCACGCGGGTGGCGGCATACAGGCCAATGGCGATGGATGCCAGCAAGTACAGAACGATGAAAGTGACCAGCATGCGCCGCTCCGCTTGGATAGAACCGTGGTGAATGAACCCAAAACGACGCGCATTATCGGCGCATCCGGCGCGCAGCGCCGCTGCGCGCCACCGCCACAGGCATAAGCCCCTAGAAAACGCGCACCCGTACGATGATCTGCATCACGATCAGGCCCAGCACAAACCCCAGGCCGCCGTACAGCAGGCGCTGCAGCAGGCGATTGGTGTGCCGCTGCTCACGCAGCAGCTCCTGCAGCTCGCGCTGCTGCTGCGGCGCGCTGTGGCGTTGCAGGTGGTCATGCAGCAGCCGTGGCAAGGCGGGCAGAATTTTGGCGTAGTGCGGCAACTGGTCGCGCAGCTCGCGGCGCAAGCGTTGGGGCCCCAGCTGGTCCAGCATCCACTTTTCCAGGAAGGGCTTGGCCGTGCTCCAGAGGTCCAGGTCGGGGTCGAGCTGGCGGCCCAGGCCTTCGATGTTGAGCAGGGTCTTCTGCAGCAGCACGAGCTGGGGTTGGATTTCGACGTTGAAGCGCCGTGAGGTCTGGAACAGCCGCAGCAGCACCATGCCAAGCGAGATTTCCTTGAGCGGGCGGTCGAAGTACGGCTCGCACACCGTGCGCACTGCCGCCTCCAGTTCGTTGACGCGCGTCTCGGGCGGCACCCAGCCGCTCTCGATGTGCAGTTCGGCCACGCGCTTGTAATCGCGCCGGAAAAAAGCCGTGAAGTTCTGCGCCAGGTATTCCTTGTCGAACTCGGTGAGCGTGCCCACGATGCCAAAGTCCAGCGAGATGTAGCGCCCGAAGGTGGCGGGATCCAGGCTCACCTGGATGTTGCCGGGGTGCATGTCGGCATGGAAAAAGCCGTCGCGGAACACCTGCGTGAAGAAGATCGTCACGCCGTCACGCGCCAGCTTGGGGATATCGACCCCGGCCTCGCGCAGGCGTTCCACCTGGCTGATGGGCACGCCGTTCATGCGCTCCATCACCATGACTTCGGCATGGCAAAAGTCCCAGTGAATGATGGGCACCTCCACTAGGCTCAGCCCTTCCATGTTGCGGCGCAGTTGCGCGGCGTTGGCGGCTTCGCGCACCAGATCCAGCTCGTCGTGCAGGTAGTTGTCGAACTCGGCCACCACCTCGCAGGGTTTCAAGCGCTTGCCGTCGGCCGACAGGCTTTCCACCCAACCCGCCATCATGCGCATGAGGCTCAGGTCTTTTTCGATGACGGGCAACATGCCCGGCCGCAGCACCTTGACGGCCACCTCGTGGCGCTGGCCATTGCGGTCGCGCAGGCGCGCGAAATGCACCTGGGCAATGGAAGCGCTGGCCACCGGCTCGCGCTCGAAATGCTCGAACACCTCGCCAATCGGGCGCTTGAAGGCGCGCTCGATGGTGGCCACGGCCACGGCAGAGTCAAACGGCGGCACCCGGTCCTGCAACAGCGCCAGCTCGTCGGCAATGTCGGGCGGCATCAGGTCGCGCCGCGTCGAGAGCACCTGGCCAAACTTCACAAAGATGGGCCCCAGGCGCTCCAGCGCCTCGCGCAGGCGCTGCCCGCGCGGCGCGCGCAGGTCACGTCCTACCGAGACGATGCGCGCCAGCAGGCGCAGCCAGGGCTTTTGAAAGCTGGTGAGCACCAGCTCGTCCAGGCCAAAGCGCAGCACCACCCAGACGATGGTGGCCCCCCGGAAAAACTGCTTCATGGGGTGGTGCGGTCCACAGACCACCCCGATGGACTGCCCGCCGGCGGCACGCGGTCCTTCAGAAAGCCGCGCAGGGCCTGCACGGCACTGCCCGCCAGGTTGGCCAGGGTGTGTGCGGGCACATCGCCCACCAGGCGCGCAAGGTCATCTTCGATGTCCCAGCGCAGGTTGTCAGCCAGCCACTGGATGTCGCCCGCAAACTGCACATCGCCATCGATACGCACCGCCGGGCGCTCGCCGCGCAGGGTCGCCTGCGCCAGATCCAGCGGCGACGCCTGCATCACCTCCAGGCGCAGGTCGGGCGTGGCCGCGGGAAGTGCCAGATCGAACAGCCCCGCAGGCGTGACCTTGAGCGCCATGAAGAAATGGCGCCACTGCATGCGCACCACCCGCCCCCGGCTGGGCACGAGCCGCTGGGTTGCGGCAGGCTCCTGCGTCAGCACATGGTTGAGCAGCAACACCACCCGGTGCTGCACCTCGTGCACCAGCCACTGCGGGGGCTGCGGGCCTGCGGCCATGCGCTCGAAAACGCTGCCGAGTAAAGAAAAAGGGGACTGTGTTGCCATAGTCCCCAATTATTCCCTGAACCGGGCGCGTGGGCGCACGGCCCGGTCAAATACACATTACTGCAGCGCCTGCACGCCCGCCACCAGCCAGCCGCTGCGCCCGTCCTTGGGCTTGCTCATGTTCCACACTTCGCGGAACGGGCTGGGGCCCGCCGAGGGCTCCTCGCGGATCATGCCCGAGAACTCGACGCTGGCCATGTAGGCACCGCCCACTTCCTCAATGCCCAGCAACTGGGCTTCGAGCATGACCACATCGGTCTGGTTGGGCTGGCCAGCGCCCTGGGATTCGCGCTCGGCGAGCTGGCTTCGGATTTCGTCCAGCATGGCATCGGTCATCATGGAACGCAGGGTGGCCACGTCGGCCTTGTCCCAGGCGGCCTGCAGCGTGATGAAGTTGCGGCGCGCGGCTTCGGTAAAGCCCGCCACGTCAAACCCCTCGGGCACGCCCCAGTTTTGCGAACCGCCCAGCGCCGACCCGATGACAGAGCCAGCGCCCGCCTGGCGCTGCGCATCGAAAGCCATGCTGCTGCGCTCCCAGGGGCGCGCGGAGGCGTCGTTGCCCACGTTGGCGGGGCTGTAGTCGCGCGGCGTGGCAGCGGCCTGGGGAGACACAGACGCCCCCTGGAAGGCGAAGGGCGCCCCGGCCTGTGGTGCGGGCCCTTTGCGGCCCCTCAACACCATGCGCACCACGGCAAACACCACCAGGGCAGCAAGCATCAACAACAAGAATTGGGCAAACCCTTCGCCCATGCCCAGGCTGTGGGCCAGCCAGGCCAGGCCCAGGCCTGCCGCCAGGCCACCAAGCATGGCGCCCCAGGGCTTCTTGGGAGCCGCCTGCGGCGCCGCCGCGGGCGTTGCAGGCTTGGCCGGTGCAGCGGCATTCTGCGTGGGAGCACCCGGCGCAGCCGGGGGGGTAGCTCCACGTTGTGTCACGTTGCTGGACTGCTGACCCAGCGATTTGCCTCCGCCCATGCGCTTGGCCTGCGCCTCAGGCTGCGCGAAAACAAGGGCCAGCACAAACAGGGCAGACAAAAGGGTTTTCATGGCGGGGGACTCCTTGGATTTCACTTTGGCTCTCAACACTTGATACCCACATGCAGGGCGACCACGCCCCCGGTCATGTTGTGGTAGTCCACATGGCCGAAACCGGCCTCGTGCATCATGGCCTTGAGTTCTTCCTGGCCGGGGTGCATGCGGATGGATTCGGCCAGGTAGCGGTAGCTCTCGGCGTCGCCCGTGACCAATTGGCCCAGGCGCGGCAGGATGTTGAAGGAATACCAGTCGTACGGCTTGGCCAGCGGCTGGGCCACGCGCGAGAACTCCAGCACCAGCAGCTTGCCGCCGGGTTTGAGCACACGGCACATCTCGCGCAGCGCAATGTCCTTGTGCGTCATGTTGCGCAGGCCAAAGGCCACGCTCACCAAATCAAAGTGCTGGTCGGGAAACGGCAGCTGCTCGGCGTCGCACACCAGGGTGGGCAGCACCACGCCCTTGTCGATCAGGCGGTTGCGGCCCACGCGCAGCATGGCTTCGTTGATGTCGGTATGCACCACGCGGCCGCTGGCGCCCACCTTGCGGGCAAAGGCCAGCGACAGGTCGCCCGTGCCCCCGGCAATGTCCAGCACCTGCTGGCCTTCCTGCAGGTTGGCCACCATCACGGTGTAGGCCTTCCAGGCGCGGTGCAGGCCGCCAGACATCAGGTCGTTCATCAGGTCGTACTTGGTCGCGACCGAGTCGAACACGCCACGCACACGGCGTGCCTTTTCTTTCTCATCGACCGACTGGAAACCGAAATGCGTGGTGCTCATGGTGGAAATGCTAGCGGTGAAGGGGTCAACCCCGCGAATGCGTGGGATATACGGTTTTTAAGCCTTAGGGGCACCAAAGGCTTACTGATAAAGCGCTAGTAGCTATTAAAACTATAGCGTTTGAGGTGTTGCAAATTGGCTTTCGGTCGCGCTTCAGCCGCAGCCGCCGCCCGAACCGCAGCCAGAGCCATGGCTGTGGGCTGCCTTGCGCCCCGGCATGGGGGTGTCCCGGTCGGCACCGGCGGCCTCCAGGCGGCGCAGGTAATCGGCCCAGCGCGCCTCCTGGTGCGCGCCCAGCGCGTAGAGGTAATCCCACGAGAAAATGCCGCTGTCGTGCCCGTCCGAAAACTGGAGCTTGACGGCATAGTTGCCCACGGGTTCGATACCGGTGATGTCCACGTTCCGCTTGCCGGTCTGCAGCACCTCCTGACCAGGGGCGTGGCCCATGACCTCGGCCGAGGGGGAGTAAACGCGCAGCAACTCAAACGGCAGGCGGAAGGCGGCGCCATCGGAAAACGCCACCTCCAGCACACGCGATTGGCCGTGCACCGTGATGGACCGGGGAATCAGGCTATTAGGTTTCATTAGGTTTCATTAGGTTAATTATGACTACAAAGAGGGACTTGCAAAATTCAAAACCGCAACATGGCGGAAACACTTCGGTGCTCAATATTTGAGCACTTTGCGGTTGTCAGGAAGAATGCGCAGCGCTATCGCATCGATTCCCCCGTGGGTGACCCGCAGTGCTCCCT
>JAKLLE010000003.1 GCA_023150295.1 Giesbergeria sp.
GGGTAGTATTCATGGGCGGGCACCAAGTTCAGACTTCGATACCCTGATCTTCCAGCCTTTTGGGCGGTGCCCGCAACTTTTTTTGCGCCTCACGCAGAGGCAAATTCGGCTGGGTTGAGGAATTCTGCAAGTCCCTCTGCTGTAGTGGCAATTTAAGGTTGCCACTTCAAGCAAATCAAAGACTTGTAGCGGTTGGTGTCGAACTCGGGATTCCAGGCGCACTTTCCGCCGCTTTTCTTTGCGTTCTCTGAGGCCGACCTGCCAGCGGTCGACGAGGTGCTTTTCGGTCATCAGGGGGTGCATTTTTTCTCCCGAACAGATGACTCCAAGACAACGCTTTTCGACGAAAAGGCCAAGCTCGGCATTTGCTGCGGGCTGGATCAGGCCTTGACGGAGTTCAAGCGCAGCATCAACGTCAACGGATGCTGCGGTGACTCCTGGAAGCCGTAGTGCTCGTAGAACTGCTTGGCGCGGTCGTGGAGGGCGTGTACCAGCAGCGCCCGCACACCAGCGTTCTGCGAAACGCTCACCGCGCGACCGACGGCGTCCTGCAGCAGGGATGCTCCAAGCTTGATGCCTTGGGCCCGATGGTCGACGCCCAGCCGGGCCAGAACCATCACGGGCACTGGATCGGGCATGTTGCGCCGCACGCTGCTGGTTGCAGCTTGGTGTGAGACCGCACCCGCGGCCATCGCGTAGCAGCCGTAGACGCGCCCCGCCTGATCCGTGACAACGAAGGTGCGGCTGGCACCGCTCAATTGGTTGGTCAGCGCCCGGCGCTTGAGCCATTCGTCGAGACTGGCTTCACCGCAAGCGAAATCGTCCAGTATGTGGGTGGCGACGAGCGGAATTGGCGGGCTCAGTTGCAAGCTCATGCCGCGCCGGTGCTCCAAGGTGCCTTGACGGCCATCAGGCGTTCAAGCCCGGGGTTGGCGCCGGGAGGTGCGTCGAGCATCGCAGTGAACTGCTTGAACTTGTCGGCGTCCAGGCTGAAAAAGACTTGATCCAGCACCACGGACTGCGCGCGGTCGCAGGCCGCTTCGAGCATGAAGTCCGAGCGGTTCTTGCCAAGCAGGCTGGCGGCGTGATCGATCAGATCGCGCTGTTCGGGCAAGGCCCGCAGATTGATGGCGGCGTCACGCATTGGCTTCTCCTATTAGCGCCTACACAACAGATACACGAAATGTGACACGTCGTGTAGCCGTTGTCAATACGTGGCACGATCCATACCGCAAATGCGGGTGCCGACTGGTAGCCAGTACGGCGCTTCAAAACCTGCTCTCCGAGGTTGTTCCAGTTCTGACGAATGTCCACGGAAACGGCCAAATGATCCAAATCCGGGACTGGAGACTTGCGGACGGACTACTATTCAGATGACGGACACGGGTTCGGTTCGGTGTTCCACCACCAACCACCAAAAAGCCAACCGCTCTGCGGTTGGCTATTCTTTGTCGACAGGCGCCTTATGCCAAAGCAACTCACCGCTGTTTGCCTTGCATTACAATGTCCCATAATGTTTGCCGCCCGCCCGTTCGCTCCGAATATTGCTTCCGCCACCCCGGCAGGCTTGGCTGCGCGCGCAACCATCACCAAAACCACGACCATTAAGGGCTGATCCGCCCTGGTTCGTCGTGCGCCCCTCCTGGCCAGACGAGCCAGGCGAACAGTCCGGTCGGGCACTGTTTATTCACTTGAAAGGGCGTTGAAATGAGCAAGTTGGTAGGTCTGGTGGGCTGGCGCGGCATGGTCGGCTCGGTGTTGATGGATCGCATGGAGGCAGAAGGCGACTTCGGCCTGATCGAACCCCTGTTCTTCTCCACCAGCAACGCCGGTGGCAAGGCCCCGGCGCAGGCCAAGAATGAAACCGCGCTGCAAGACGCGTTCAATATCGACGCACTGAAGCGCTGCGAGATCATCATCTCCTGCCAGGGCGGCGACTACACCACCGAGGTATTTCCCAAGCTGCGCGCAGCGGGCTGGAACGGCCATTGGATCGACGCCGCCTCTACCCTGCGCATGAAGGACGACGCGGTCATCATCCTTGACCCCGTCAACATGCCCGTGATCAAGAACGCCCTGTCCAAGGGTGGCAAGAACTGGATCGGCGGCAACTGCACCGTGAGCTGCATGCTCATGGGCGTGGGTGCGCTGTACAAGGCGGGTCTGGTGGAATGGATGAGCACGCAGACCTACCAAGCCGCATCGGGTGGCGGCGCACAACACATGCGCGAGTTGCTGACCCAGTTTGGCACGCTCAATGCCGAGGTCAAGGCCTTGCTGGACGACCCCAAGAGCGCCATCCTGGAAATCGACCGCAAGGTCATCGCCAAGCAACGCGCCCTCTCTGGCGCCGAAACCGCCAACTTTGGCGTGCCCCTGGGCGGTTCGCTGATCCCCTGGATCGACAAGGACCTGGGCAACGGCATGAGCCGCGAAGAGTGGAAGGGCATGGCTGAAACCAACAAGATTCTGGGTATGGGCGAAGGCTTCGGCACCAACGCCATTCCCGTGGACGGCTTTTGCGTGCGCATCGGCGCCATGCGCTGCCACAGCCAGGCACTGACCTTCAAGCTCAAGAAGGATGTGCCGCTGGCAGACATCGAGGCCATGATTGCTGCCGACAACCAGTGGGTCAAAGTAGTGCCCAACACGCGCGAAGCCACGATCACCGACCTGACCCCGGTGGCCACCACAGGCACGCTGACCATCCCCGTGGGCCGCATCCGCAAGCTGGCCATGGGGCCGGAGTATGTGGGCGCCTTCACCATTGGTGACCAGTTGCTGTGGGGCGCTGCCGAGCCGCTGCGCCGCATGCTGCGCATCCTGCTGGATGCATAATCCACCCCTAGAAAAAGCGCCCCACGGCGCTTTTTCTTTTGGCGTCACGCAGAAACATCTGGTTACCCACGTTGTCGTCTGACAACAGAGTATGGGGCATTGCCCCCCGTTCCGGCATCCTGCCAGAGCTTCGCCACTACGTGAGCTTGTCAGTGCAAAACATTGCTGCTAAGGTGCTTTTACATATTCTCAGACGCTGGAGCGCAGCGGGCATACAACCATGACCAATACCAGTCCGCTCCACCGAGCTACCCAATCTAATCAGTTGATGGCAACCATGCATCGTTGGAAACACTCCGCCCTGGCAGCGGCCGCACTGGCCTCGTTCGGTTTTTACGGCTCGAACGCCCTGGCACTTGCACTGGGCCCAATCACCGTCCAGTCTGCCCTGGGGGAACCCCTGCGGGCGGAAATCGAACTGGTGCAGGTCACACCCTCGGAGGCAGAGACGCTGCGTGTGACCACCGCGACGCCCGAAACCTTCCGTGCCCAGGGCATGGAATATTCGCCGGTCATGACCCGGGTTCAAATTGAACTCAGGCGCCGCACCAACGGCTCTGCTGTGCTGCGCCTGAGCAGCGACCGCCCCGTGAGCGAGCCCTTTGTAGATCTGGTGATCGATGCCAATTGGAACTCGGGGCGGCTCACGCGCAGCTACACCATGCTGTTCGATCCGCCCGCCCTGCGCAAGGCGCCGGTAGAGGCGGTCGCCAAGCCGGTCACCACTCCGACTCGTCCGGCAGAGGCAGCGCCAGCCCGTCCGGTTCCCGCGCGCGTAGCACCCACCCCCAGCGCAGCAGCGCCAGCCGGGGAGCAGAGTGTGACCGTCAAGCCCGGCGACACCGCTGGACGCATCGCCAACGCAAACCGCCCTGCCGATGTGTCGTTGGATCAGATGCTGGTGGCCATGCTGCGCGCCAATCCGGATGCCTTCATTCAAGGCAACGTCAATCGCATCCGCTCCGGCGCAGTGCTGCAAATGCCCAGCCAGGCCCAGGCCAACGCCATCAGCAAGGGCGAAGCGCGCCAGGTACTGGCTGCACAGAGCCGGGATTTCAACGACTTTCGGCGCAAGCTCGCTGGCGCGGCCCCTGCGGCAGACGTAGGCGCGGCAGGGCGCTCCGCCAGCGGCAGCATCCAGACGCAGGTTCAGGATCAACGCACGTCAAGCATCGCTCCCGACAAGCTCACGCTGTCCAAGGGCGCCGTGAAGGGCCAGAAGGCCACAGAAGAAGAACTCGCCAAACGCAAGCAGTCGCAGCAGGCGGCAGCGCGGGTGGAAGAGCTGTCCAAGAACATCAACGAGCTGAACAAGCTGGGCGCCGCTTCGGCATCATCGGGTGCAGCACCGGCTGCGGCGGCCAGTGCACCAGGGGTCGCCGTTCCGGTGCCGTCCCCAGCACCTGCGGCCTTGCCAGAGCCCTCGGCGCCCGCCGCATCCCAGGCAGAAGCGCCTGCGTCGGTGGCGGCGCCCATTGCACCCGCGAGCGACGCTGCTTCGGCACCTGAGGCTTCGGCATCCGAAGCCACGGCCACGGCAGCACCTGCATCGGAACCTGCGTCTGCACCCGCCAAACCGCGTGTCGCAGTGCCGGTACCGCCCCCCGCTCCGGTGGAGGAGCCCAGCTTCCTCTCCGAGCTGATGGAAGACCCGATGATTCCCCTGGCCGGTGGTGGTCTGCTGGCGCTGTTGCTGGGCTTTGGCGCATGGCGCGTCATCCAGCGCCGCCGCGCTGGCGCTGGAATGGACAGCTCCTTCCTGGAAAGCCGCCTGCAGCCCGACTCTTTCTTTGGCGCCAGCGGCGGCCAGCGCGTGGATACCGCCAATACGGACTCCACCACCGGCGGTTCGTCCATGGCCTACTCTCCCAGCCAACTGGACGCAGGCGGTGACGTTGATCCAGTGGCCGAGGCCGACGTGTACCTCGCCTACGGTCGCGACCTGCAGGCCGAGGAAATCCTCAAGGAAGCCGTGCGCCACAACCCGACGCGCGTCTCCATCCATGCCAAGCTGGCCGAGATCTATGCCAAGCGGCAGGATCGCAAGGCGCTGGAATCGGTAGCCAGCGAGATCCACCAACTCACCCAGGGTGAAGGCCCCGACTGGAACCGTGTGGCCGAGCTGGGCCGCTCGCTGGATGCCGAGAACCCGCTGTACCAGCCCGGTGGCCGTCCTGCAGGTGCGTCTGCGCTGGCTGCCGGAGCCATGGCAGGAGCAGCGGCTGCAACGCCCCCCGATCTGGACCTGGATCTGGACTTGGACCTTCCCGACGACGCGTTGACGGAAGCCCCTCCAGCCCCTGCGGGTGCCTTTGCGGCGGCGGCGCAGAGCGTGCAGCATCCGGTGCTGGAAGACAGCGCTCCTGCACCACTGGAAATCCCCGACTACGACAGCCCTGCTGCTGCGCCCGCATGGCAGCCGCCTGCGGCCACGCAGCCCATGCCCGTCGTAGCCGCCAACCCACTGGATGTTCCGCTGGATGTCCCCTTGGATCTGCCCGCCATCGACACCCAACCCACCGAGCTGGACAAGCCAGTGGCCAAGCCCTACACGCCTTCTGACTTTGGTCTGATGGAATTCGACCTCGACAGCATCTCCCTCGATCTCAAGACCCCAGCGGCCGACTCCACTGCGTCAGTCCCGATGGACGAACCCACCACTGCCTCGGGTGACCTGGCAGATGATCCGCTGGCCACCAAGCTAGCCCTGGCTCAGGAGTTCAACACCATTGGCGACAGCGACGGCGCACGCACGCTGATCGAAGAGGTGATTGCCGAAGCCAGCGGCGACCTGAAGGCCCGGGCGCAGAAGCTCCTGTCCGAACTCGGCTGAAAGGCACCGCACCCCCCATGCGGATGGCGCTGGGCGTCAGCTACCACGGCCAGCGCTACCAGGGATGGCAGAGCCAGCCCTCGGGCCAGACGGTGCAAGACCGTCTGGAGGCCGCGCTGGCGCAATTTGCCACACAACCCGTCAGCACCCTGTGCGCAGGGCGCACCGACGCCGGGGTGCACGGCCTCATGCAGGTGGTGCATTTCGATACGGCACTGCAGCGCGGCCCGTTTTCCTGGGTGCGCGGCACCAACGCCTTCCTGCCGCCCGATATTGCCGTGCACTGGGCGCAGCCCGTACCCGAAGCTTTTCACGCCCGCGCCAGCGCCACTGCCAGGCGCTATGCCTATGTGCTGCTGCAATCCCCCGTGCGCCCCAGTGTGGACGCCGGACGCGTGGGCTGGGTGTTCCGCCCGCTCGATGGCGACGCCATGCGCGAAGCTGCCGCCTCCCTGCTGGGCGAGCACGACTTCAGTTCATTCCGCGCCTCGGCCTGCCAGGCACTCTCGCCGGTCAAGACCCTGCACCGCATCGACATCACCCGCAAAGGCCCGGCCCAACCCGAACCCGGCGAGGACTGGAGCCCGTGCTACTGGCGCTTCGAGTTCGAAGGCAACGCCTTCCTGCACCACATGATCCGCAACATCATGGGCTGCCTTGTGGCCATCGGCCAGGGTGCCAAACCATCCGCCTGGATGGCCGAGGTGCTGGCGGCGCGCTCGCGCAATGCCGCTGCGCCCACCTTCTCGCCCGACGGGCTGTACTTCCTGGGCCCGGTCTACGACGCCGCCTGGGGCCTGCCCAGCCGCACGGCTGCGTATGATGCGCTGCCATGAGCAGCCCGCACATTCCACCTCTTGCCCCCCCCTTCCCTGCCACCCGCACGCGCATCAAGGTCTGCGGCCTGACGCGCGAGCAGGACGTGGATGCCGCCGTCGCCGCTGGCGTGGATGCCGTGGGCTTTGTGCTCTACGACCCCAGCCCGCGCGCCGTGACGCCCGAGCGCGCGGCGCAACTGGCATCGCGCCTGCCGCCCTTCGTCACACCCGTGCTGCTGTTCGTCAACGAAACCGCTCCCAATGTGATAGCTGCCAGCACAATGGTGGCGGGCGCCATACTCCAATTTCATGGAGATGAAACCGCGGAGGAATGTTGGGAGGCCAGCGGCCGGGGCGCACGCCCCTACCTGCGCGCCGCGCGCATTCCCCTGGGGGCACAGGGCCTGGACTTCGACCTCGTAGAATATGCCCATGTTCACTCCCGCGCCCGGGCCATCCTGCTCGACGCCCATGTCGAAGGCTATGGCGGTGGCGGCAAGGCATTCCATTGGTCACTCCTACCTCCAAGCGTCGCCTCTCACCTCGTTTTAAGTGGTGGACTCACGCCTGCAAACGTGACCGATGGCATCGTGCAGGTGCGCCCGCGAGGCCTCTCGCTGGCGGTTGATGTCAGCTCCGGCGTGGAGCTTGACGGCCCCGATGGCAAGCCCATCCGAGGCGTCAAGGACGCCGACAAGATCCAACGCTTCGTGGCCGCCGTGCGTGCGGCCGACGAGCAACTTGCAAAGCAATCCCATGTTCCAGTACGACCAACCTGATTCCACAGGCCATTTCGGCCCCTACGGCGGCAGTTTCGCCAGCGAGACGCTGACCTTCGCCCTGCGCGAACTGCAGGAAGCCTACGCCCGCTACCAGAACGACCCGGAGTTCATCGCCGAATTCAACTACGAGCTGGCGCACTTCGTCGGCCGCCCCTCCCCCGTGTACCACGCCGCGCGCACCAGCCGCGAGATGGGCGGCGCGCAGATCTACCTCAAGCGCGAGGACCTCAACCACACCGGCGCGCACAAGATCAACAACGTGATCGGCCAGGCCATGCTGGCGCGCCGCATGGGCAAGAAGCGCATCATTGCCGAGACCGGCGCGGGCCAGCACGGCGTGGCCACGGCCACCATCTGCGCGCGCTACGGCCTCGAATGCGTGGTCTACATGGGCTCGGAAGACGTCAAGCGCCAGAGCCCCAACGTGTTCCGTATGAAGCTGCTGGGCGCCACCGTGGTGCCAGTGGAATCGGGCAGCAAGACGCTCAAGGACGCACTCAACGAAGCCATGCGCGACTGGGTGGCCAACGTGGACGACACCTTCTACATCATCGGTACCGTGGCGGGGCCCCACCCCTACCCCATGATGGTGCGCGACTTCCAGAGCGTGATCGGCAAGGAATGCCTCACGCAGATGCCCGCCATGCTGGCCGAACAGAAGATCGCCGCAGAGCAGCCCGACGCCGTGGTCGCCTGCGTGGGCGGCGGCAGCAACGCCATGGGCATCTTCTACCCCTACATCCCGTTCGAGAAAACGCGCCTGATCGGCGTCGAGGCCGCCGGCGAGGGCCTGGACAGCGGCAAGCACTCGGCCAGCCTGCAGCGCGGCTCCAGCGGCGTGCTGCACGGCAACCGCACCTACATCCTGCAGGACGAGAACGGCCAGATCACCGAGACGCACAGCATCAGCGCCGGCCTGGACTATCCCGGCGTCGGCCCCGAGCACGCCTGGCTGCAAGAGATCGGCCGCGCGCAGTACGTCGGCATCACCGACAGCGAGGCGCTGGCCGCCTTCCACTACCTGTGCCGCACCGAGGGCATCATCCCCGCGCTCGAATCGAGCCACGCCTTCGCCTATGCCATGAGGCTCGCCAAGGAGATGCGTCCCGACCAGTCCATCCTGGTCAACCTCTCGGGCCGGGGCGACAAGGACATCGGCACCGTGGCCGACCTCTCGGGCGAAGACTTCTACGACCGCCCCTCCATGCGCGGCCACGCCGTGAAGGGAGGGCCCGCAGCATGACCACCACACCGAACCGCATCGCCGCCACCTTCACCGCACTGCAGGCCAAGGGCCGCAAGGCGCTGATTCCCTACGTCACGGCCGGTTTCCCGTTCGCCGACATCACGCCCGCGCTCATGCACGGCATGGTTGAAGCGGGCGCCGACATCATCGAGCTGGGCGTGCCCTTCTCCGACCCCATGGCCGACGGCCCGGTCATCCAGAAGGCGGGCGAAAAAGCCCTGGCGCTGGGCACCGGCCTCAAGCAGGTGCTGGGCCATGTGCGCGAATTCCGCAGCCGCAACAAGGAAACGCCCGTGGTGCTGATGGGCTATGCCAACCCCGTGGAGCGCTACGACCAGATCCACGGGAAGGATGCCTTCGTGCGCGACGCGGCCGAGGCGGGTGTCGATGGCGTGCTGATCGTGGACTACCCCCCCGAGGAATGCGCCGACTTCGCCACCAAGCTGCGCGCGCATGGCATGGACCTGATCTTCCTGCTCGCCCCCACCAGCACGGAAGAGCGCATGCAGGAAGTGGCCCGCGTGGCCAGCGGCTATGTGTACTACGTGTCGCTCAAGGGCGTCACGGGCTCGGGCGCGCTCGACACCGCCGCCGTCGAGGCCATGCTGCCGCGCATCCGCCAGCATGTGCACATCCCCGTGGGCGTGGGCTTCGGCATCCGCGACGCGGCCACGGCCCAGGCCATCGGCAAGGTGGCCGACGCCGTCGTCATCGGTAGCCGCATCATCCAGTTGCTCGAAGACCAGCCCCACGAGAAAATCGTTCCCGTGGCCGTGGACTTCCTGCGCGGTGTGCGCAAGGCGCTCGACGCATAATAAGAAGGCAACTCCCTGAGCGGCTTTGCCGCTTCCCCCTTCTCTCGCCGCGCTTCGCTTGCGGGAAGGGGGACGACGCCGGTGGCCTGGCAAAGCCAGTTCCACGGCGTCCCTGGCATGGGGTGTGCCAGTTTCACAGGCCGCATTCTGCCGGCCCACTCATACAAAGGAAGACGAATGTCCTGGCTTGAAAAACTCCTGCCGTCCAAAATCCAGCAAAGCGACCCCACGGTGCGCCGCCAGATGCCCGAGGGCCTGTGGATCAAGTGCCCCAGCTGCGAGACCGTGCTCTACAAGGCCGACTTGGAGCAGAACCAGAACGTCTGCCCCAAGTGCAGCCATCACCACCGCATCGGCGCGCGCGCCCGGCTTGACGCGTTCCTTGATGCGGAAGGCCGCTACGAAATCGGCCAGGAGGTCATCCCGGTCGATGCCCTCAAGTTCAAGGACAGCCGCAAGTACCCCGAGCGACTGAAGGAAGCCCTGGAGAACACGGGCGAGACTGACGCCCTCATCGTCATGGGCGGTGCGGTCAAGAGCATCAACGTGGTGGCCGCCTGCTTCGAGTTCGACTTCATGGGCGGCTCCATGGGCAGCGTGGTGGGCGAGCGCTTCGTGCGCGGCGTCGAGACCGCCATCGAGCAGAAGGTGCCCTTCATCTGCTTCACCGCCACCGGCGGCGCGCGCATGCAGGAAGGCCTGCTCTCGCTCATGCAGATGGCAAAGACCAACGCCGCGCTCACGCGTCTGGCCAAGAAGGGCCTGCCCTACATCAGCGTGCTGACCGATCCCACCATGGGCGGCGTGAGTGCAGGTTTTGCCTTTGTGGGCGACATCGTGATTGCCGAGCCCAAGGCCTTGATCGGCTTTGCCGGCCCGCGCGTCATTGAAAACACCGTGCGCGTGACCCTGCCCGAGGGCTTCCAGCGCGCCGAGTTCCTGATGCAAAAGGGTGCCGTGGACCTGATCTGCGACCGCCGCGAGCTACGCAACACCATTGCCAGCAGCCTGGCCATGCTGCAACGCCTGCCGGCCGACGCCGTGGCCTGACAGCCGCTCTGCCAACCATCACCCACGCCGGTTGGCAGCTATAAAAATGATAGCTGCTAGCGCACTGCAGATAAGCCCCAGGGCCCGTTATTAGTGTGATTTCATCGCAAGGGCCCGAACTGCAGGTGGCCCAATGCCATCAGCGCCACCTGCACCAGCACCAGCACCACCAGCGGGGACAGATCCACCCCGCCCACCAGTGGCAACACCCGGCGCACGGGCCGCAGCAAGGGTTCGCTCAGGCGCGCAATCACGTCCGACACCGGCGAGTGCGCTTGCACCCACGAGAGCACGGCATAGGCAATGAGCAATCCCGCCATGCCCGTGAGCGCAACGCGCACCATGCCAAACACCGCCAGCCAGGGCAGCCACTGCCAACCCGTGCCCGCACCAAAGAGCAGCCACAACAACAGGTACTGCACCAGCTCCACCGCCAAGGCAGCGAGCAGGCTGGCCAGATCCAGGCGCCCCACCAGGGCAATGGCACGACGCAAGGGCAGCACCAGCCAGTCGGACAGCGCAAACACCAGGCGCCCCACGGGGTTGGAGAAAGGGATGCGCTGCCACTGCATGTAGATGCGCAGCAGGCACATGCCACACAGCAGGCCTGCCACCACGTCGAGCAAAAAAGTAACAATCTGATGGAGCATCGCTGGAATCCGTTCTTGACCGCACGGCGGCATGGGATGATAGCCCCTTCATTTCCATGCCCCAGCCTCTGACCCTCACCAGCCTGCCGCTGTTTCCGCTGGCCGCCGTGCTTCTGCCCGGTGGCCACCTCGCCCTGCGCGTGTTCGAGGTGCGCTACCTCGACATGGTGCGCAAATGCCAACAAGCAGGCGCGCCGTTCGGCGTGGTCTGCCTGCGTAGCGGCAGCGAGGTGCGCAAGGCGGGCGCCCCACAAGAGCAACTGCACGCCGTGGGGACACTGGCCCGCATCACCCAACTGCAAAGTCCCCAACCTGCGCTGATCCACCTGGAATGCGAGGGCACCCAGCGCTTTCACATCCAGCGCAGCCATGTCCTGCCCCACGGCCTCTGGGTGGCCGATGTGCAGCTGCTGCCCGCAGACCACCCCACGGCAGTCCCCCCCCACCTGATGGTGGCCAGCGCGGCGCTGGCGCGGGTACTGGCCTCGTTACCCGAGCGGCCAGGCCACCGGCCGACCCCCCAGCCCACCGCAGACCAACTGGGCGACTGCGGCTGGGTGGCCAACCGTTGGTGTGAACTGCTGCCCGTTCCCCAAGAGCTGAAACAGCAGCTGATGCAACTGGACAACCCGCTGGTGCGGCTGGAGCTCGTGGCGGACGTGCTCGACCGTACGGGCATTGCGCGGGCGTAGCACACACCACACGCAGCCAGCCATGTCCAGCACCTTGCCCACCCGCATCCTGCTATGGCCCCGCAACGCCAAGCGCCTGGTGGTGGTGGCCCTGGACGCAGGCATGGGCCTGCTCGCCATGTGGCTGGCCTTCACATTGCGGCTCGAAACACTGCACCGCCCCGAAGGGCTTCAGTGGCTGGTCTATGCACTGGGGCCGCTGCTCGCATTTCCCATTTTTGTGAACCTGGGGCTCTACCGCGCCATCTTCCGCTACACCGGCATTCGCGCGCTCATCACCACGGGCCGGGCCGTCGCCTGGTATGGCGCGCTGCTGCTGGCCATTCTGTTGCTGGCCCAGTGGGAGGGCGTGCCACGCAGCGTGGGTATCCTGCAGCCATTGATTTTTCTGCTGCTGGTAGGCACCAGCCGTGCGCTGGGATGGCTGTGGCTGGCCGGCCAGCCAGGCGAGGCCCCACGCCATCTTCTGATCTACGGAGCAGGCAGCGCAGGCGCACAGACGGCAGCGGGTCTGGCGGGTATGCGCCAGTATGAGCTGGTGGGCTTTGTGGACGACGACCCGATCAAGGTGGGCCGCAGCATCAATGGTGTGCGCGTGTACGGCACGGACACCCTCCCCGACCTGGTGCAGCGCCTGGGCGTGACCGACATGCTGCTGGCCATGCCCAGCGCACAGCGCCAGCGCCGCCGCGCCATTCTGGAGGGCCTGCACAGGCTGCCACTGCGCATCCGCACGCTGCCAGGCCTGTCGGACCTGGCGAGTGGCCGCGTGACGGTGGCCGATTTCCAGGACTTGGGGCTGGAAGACCTCATCGGCCGCGAGCCCGTGGCCCCCTTGCCCGGCCTGCTGGGCCCTGCGCTTGCGGGCCAGGTAGTGCTGGTGACCGGGGCCGGAGGCAGCATCGGCAGCGAGCTGTGCCGCCAGATCGTGAACGAAGGCCCTGCGCAACTGCTGCTGGTGGAGCACAGCGAATACGCGCTCTACGCCATCCACCACGAGCTGCAAACCCTGCGCGACCAGGGCGCACACCGCTGCGAACTGGTGCCCTTGCTGGCCAGTGCGTGCGATGCGCAGCGCATGCAGCACATTGGCGCGCAATACCGCCCGGCCCTTGTGTACCACGCCGCGGCCTACAAACACGTGCCCATGGTGGAAGCCAACGCGGGTGAAGGCGTGCTCAACAATGTGTTCGGTACCCTCACCATGGTGCAGATGGCCCTGCAGCATGGGGCACGGCATTTCGTGCTCATCTCCACCGACAAGGCCGTGCGCCCCACCAATGTGATGGGGGCCAGCAAGCGCGTGGCCGAGTTGATCCTGCAGGCCGTGGCCGCAAGCCCCCAGCCTCCGTTCGGCCCAGCCACCGAGCAGACCCGTGCATGGCAATGCCCCACGCGTTTTTCCATGGTGCGCTTTGGCAATGTGCTGGGCTCCAGCGGCAGCGTGATCCCGCTGTTCCGGCAACAGATCGCTCAGGGCGGGCCCATCACCGTGACACACCCCGAAGTCACGCGCTACTTCATGACCATTCCCGAAGCCGCCCAACTGGTGCTGCAAGCAGGCGCATTGGCCGAAGGCGGCGACGTATTCCTGCTGGACATGGGCGAGCCCGTGCGCATCGCCGATCTGGCGCAGCGCATGGTCGCGCTGTCGGGCCTGACGGTACGTGACGCGGCACACCCACAGGGCGACATCGCCATCGAATTCACCGGCTTGCGCCCTGGTGAAAAGCTCTACGAAGAGCTGCTGATTGGTGACCATCCCCTGCCCACGTCGCACCCGCGCATCCTGCGCGCAAGGGAGGAGCATCTGCCCTGGCAAACGTTGCAGCCATGGCTGGAACGTCTGGAGAATGCAGCTCAGGCCGATGACAGCACAGCCATCAAAGCCCTGCTGCACGGGCTTGTGCCCGGCTACCAGCCCCAGCAAGCATGAGATCCACGATGCTGAAGGCGACGCTCACACTGCTGTCGGGCAGCGTGCTGGCGCATGCCTTACCCCTGGCCCTGGGGCCTGTGCTCACACGCCTTTATTCACCACAGGATTTCGGCCAGTTCGCCCTGCTATGGGCGGTGGCCAGCAACCTTGCCGTGGTGGTCTGTGCGCGCTATGACTTTGCCCTTCCGCTGGAGCCTCGGCCCCGGCGGGCCGCGCTGCTGATGGCGCTGTGCTTGCGCATTGCGGTGGCGGTCACGGCACTGTCCATGCCTGTGGGCCTGACGCTGTGGTGGTGGCAAGGGCTGGAGCAGGCCTGGCTGCTACCTCTGGCGGTGCTGGCCGCAGGCGGCGTGCAATGGCTGGGCCTGTGGGCCACACGCGGGCACCGCTTCGGGTTGCTCGCGACGGCACGCCTGGTGCAGCAGGGTGGAGCCGCGGTGATGCAGGTACTTCTGGGGCTGCTCAAACTCGGGCTGTGGGGACTGTGGCTGGGTCCCGTGCTGGCGGGTCTGGCAGCCACTTGGCTGCTGGCCCGGCCCGCACCGCAAGGGGGCTGGCGGCGCCTGCTGCGCCAACCACTGCGCCGCCTGCAAGCCATGGCCGCGCAGCACCGCGACTTTCCGTTGTACAACACGCCCCACGCTTTTGCAGGAGCGCTACAGGACACGCTGGCGCTGTTGTTGATTGCGGCATGGTCAGGCGATGCAGCGGCGGGCTTCTGGGCCCTGGCGCTGCGCTATCTCAAGGCCCCTGCCACCCTGTTGGGGGGCGCGCTGTCGCAGGCGCTGTACCCGCAGTTGGTGCACGCCCGCAGCGCTGCCGAGGCGCGTACGCTGGTACGCCGCACCATGCTGACGCTGGCCCTCATGGCCGCGCCCTTGGGGACCGCACTGCTGCTGTGGGGCCCCGCACTTTTCGCCTGGGCCTTTGGCGAGCAATGGAGTGACACCGGCGTTCTGGCACGCGGGCTGGCGCTCTATATCGGCCTGCATTTCATCGCCTCGCCGCTCTCGGTGGTGACGCTCGCCTGGCGCGCCCAGCCCTGGGCGCTGCGTCTGGCGCTCGTCGGGCAGGTCGTGTTCTTCACTGGGCTGGCGGCAGGGCTTCACTGGGGCGGGCTCGCGGGCGCGGCCTGGGGCGTCTCGGCCGCGATGGCGGCGTACTTCCTCTACTATTTCCAAGCCCTTGCCTTCTGGAACGAAATTCCCCATGAGAGCCTTGCTTAACCGCTGGCGCCGCTGGCTCTGGCGGCAGCTTTTCTACCGCATGGTGTTCGGCGAGCAAGGCCGTGCAGGCCAAGCGTTGCCCCACACGCGCATCGCACCCAGCACCTGCATCGAGGGCGAGGCCGGACTGGAGCTGGCGGACCATGTGTTCATTGGCCAGTTCAACTTCCTCGACGCCACGGCCGGGCTGCGCATCGCCGAGGGGGTGCAGATCACCAACTTCGTCAGCATCGTCACGCACAGCTCGCACCGCAGCATCCGGCTGCTCGGCCGCACCTACGCCAGCCGCCAGGGCGAGGTGCCCGGCTATGTGCGCGCCCCGGTCGAGATCGGGGCGTACAGCTTCATCGGCCCGCACAGCGTGGTCGAGGCGGGCAGCCGCATCGGCAAGGGCGTGGTGGTGTGTTCCCACGCGCGCGTGCGCGGTGAAGTGCCGGATTTCGCCATCGTCGCCGGCTCACCCGCCGCCGTCATCGGCGACGTGCGCACGGGCGACGCCCGCCTGCTGGCGCAGCACCCCGAACTGGCACCCCACTACGCCGCCTGGGCGGGAGATTTGCCCCTGAAAGAGGCTAGGCATGGCTGACGCACCCCACCTGTGCATGCTGGGCGACGCCAACAGCCCGCACACCAGGCGCTGGGCGCTGGAGATGCGCGCACGCGGCTGGCGCGTCTCCCTCGTCACCGCGCGGCCCGAGCCGCTCGATGGCGTGGAGCAGCGCATCCTGCCGCCGGTGCGGCGCCAGGCCGACTGGCTGCTGCGCGCCGGCGCTGCGCGCCGCCATGTGCGCGCGCTGGCGCCCGACATCGTGCACGCGCACTACCTCACCTCCTACGGCTACCTGGCCGCGCGCTGCGACCGCCACCCGCTGGTGATGACGGCCTGGGGCAGCGACCTGCTCGTCACGCCGCACACCCGGCCCTGGATGCGCTGGCTCACGGGCTGGATCCTGCGCCGCGCCGACCTTCTCACCGGCGACTCGGCCAGCCTCGTCGAGGCCGCGCGGCAGTACCAGCCGCGCGCCCCAGTGCACGAGATCCACTGGGGCGTGGACCGCACGCGCTTCACCCCCGCGCCCTGGGAGCACAAGGACGGCCTGCACATCGTGAGCCTGCGCGCCTGGGAACCCAACTACCAGATCGCCACGCTGATCGACGCCTTCGCGCTGCTGCATCGGCAACTTCCGGGTGCACCGCTGCAGCTGCACCTGCTGGGCGGCGGCTCGCTCGAACCCACGCTGCGCGCCCAGGTCCAAGAGCTGGGCCTGGTGCCCAGCGTGACCTTCCATGGCCGCCTGGACGACGCGGGCATGGCCGCCGTGCTGGCACGCTGCAAGATCTCGGTCAGCGCGCCCGCCAGCGACGCGACCTCCGTGGCCATGCTGGAGAGCATGGCCTGCGGTCTGGCCGTGGTGGCCAGCGACCTGCCCGCCAACCGGCAGTGGATCACTCCCGAACTGCTGGTGCCCGTGGGCGATGCGCAGGCGCTGGCCCTGGTGCTGCAACGGCTTGCCTGCGACGATGCACAGGCGCGCCAGGCGGGCGAGCGCAATGCCGAGCGCATCGCGCGGGACGGCGACCGCAAGGCGCAGATGGAGCGCATGGACCGGCTGTACCGGGAGCTTCTGCCATGACCGCCCCTGCCCCCCGCCTGCTCAGCGTGATCGCTCCTTGCCGCAACGAGGCCGCCTTCATCGACGCCTTCTGCGACTCGGTGCTGCGCCAGCAGTTGCCCGAGGGCTGGCGCATGGAGGTGCTGATCGCCGACGGCCTGAGCGACGACGGCACGCGCGCGCGCCTGCAGGAGCGCTGCGCGCACGACGCGCGGCTGGTGCTGGTGGACAACCCGGGCCGCATCGTCTCCACCGGGCTCAACGCCTGCATCGCGCGCGCCCAGGGCGAAGTGGTTGCCCGGCTCGACATCCACACCCAGTTCGCGCCCGACTACCTGGCACGCTGCATCGACACGCTGGAACGCAGCGGCGCCGACAACGTGGGCGGCCCCTGGGTCGCGCAGGGCACCGGCGCCATGGGTGCGGCCATCGCGGCGGCCTTCCAGTGCCGCTGGGTGGTGGGCGGCGCGCGCTCGCGCGACCCGGCCTACGAGGGCGCGGTCGACACCGTGTACCTGGGCTGCTGGCGGCGCGAGGCGTTCGCGCGCTTCGGCCTGTTCGACGAGGCGCTGGTGCGCAACCAGGACGACGAGCACAACCTGCGCCTGCGCCTGGGCGGCGGCCGCATCTGGCAGAGCGGCACGATCCGCTCGGTCTACCACCCGCGCGGCTCGCTGCGCCACCTCTACGCCCAGCACCAGCAGTACGGCTACTGGCGGCCCTTCGTGGTGCGCAAGCACGGGCAGCCGGGTTCGCTGCGCCAGCTCGTGCCCGCGCTGTTCGTTGCCGCGCTCGCGCTCTGCGCCCTGCTGCTGCCCTGGACGCACTGGCCCGCCACGGCGCTGCTGGCGCTGTATGGCGCCTATCTGACGCTGGCGAGCGTGGCGGCGGCACGCGCCGCCGGGGCCTGGCGCCTGCTGCCGCGCCTGCCCGCCGTAATCGCTGCCTTCCACCTGGGCTACGGCTGGGGCACCTGGCAGGGCCTGTGGGATGTGCTGCGCAAGCGCACGCCGGCGCAGCGTTTTGCGAGGATCACGCGATGAGCACGCCCGAGACCCGCGCCGTGCAGGCACGCTACGCGCGCCGCGACAGCGAAGCCGATGCAAACCGCTACAGCCTGTACGCCAACGCGGCCGCCCTGCAGGCACAGCAGGAGCGCTTACGCGCCATGGCGCACCTGTGGCGCGCCCATGGCTGGGCCAACCTGGCCGACCGCCCCCTGCTCGAAGTGGGCTGCGGCAGCGGCGGCAATCTGCTGGACCTGCTGCGCCTGGGCGCCACGCCCACGCAGTTGACCGGCATCGAGTTGCTGCCCGAACGCGCCGCCGCCGCGCGCGCCGTGCTGCCCGGTGGGGTGGCCGTCCTCGAAGGCGACGCCTGCGCGGCCCCGGTCGAAGCCGCCAGCCAGCAGGCCGTGCTGGCCTTCACCGTGTTCAGCTCGCTGCTCGACCCCGGCTACCGGCAGCAGTTCGCGCAAACGCTGTGGCGCTGGGTGGCGCCGGGCGGCGGAGTGCTGGTCTATGACTTTGTGGTGAACAACCCGCACAATCCCGATGTGCGCAAAGTCCCGCCGGACGAACTGCGCATCTTGTTTCCCGACGCCAGGCTGCACGCGCTGCGACTCACCCTGGCGCCGCCCCTCGCGCGGCGCCTGCCAGCGGCGCTGATCGCCCCCGCCGCGCGCCTGGCGCCCTTTTTACGTACGCACCGCCTGACCTGGGCGGTCAAACCCCTGTGAACGCTGCCCCATGAAAATCACCGTCGTCGGAACCGGATACGTGGGCCTGGTCACGGGCGCCTGCCTCGCGGAGATGGGCAACCAGGTGGTCTGCCTGGACCGCGACCCCGAGCGCATCGCCACGCTGCAGAATGGCCAGCTGCCCATCCACGAGCCCGGCCTGCTCGATATCGTGCTGCGCAACACCCGCAGCGGGCGCTTGGTTTTCACCGGCGACGTGGACCATGCCGTGGCGCATGGCCGCGTGCAGTTCATCGCCGTGGGCACGCCTGCGGGCGAAGATGGCTCGGCCGATCTGCAGCATGTGCTCGCAGCCGCACGCGCCATTGCCGAACGCATGCAGGAGCCCCGGCTCATCGTCAACAAGAGCACCGTGCCCGTGGGCACCGCCGACCGCGTGCGCGAGCTGGTGGCGCAGGTGCTGCAGGCGCGCGGCATACCGGCGCTGGCGTTCTCGGTGGCGTCGAACCCCGAGTTCCTCAAGGAAGGCTCGGCCGTACAGGACTTCACCCGCCCGGACCGCGTGGTGGTCGGCGCCGACGACCCCCAGGCCGCCCAGACGCTGCACCAGCTCTATGCGCCCTTCATGCGCAACCGCGACCGCCTGATCGTGATGGACGTGCGCAGCGCCGAATTCACCAAGTACGCCGCCAACGCCATGCTGGCCACGCGCATCAGCTTCATGAACGAGCTGGCCCTGCTGGCCGAGACACTGGGTGCCGACATCGAGCAGGTACGCACCGGCATCGGCACCGACCCGCGCATCGGCACGCATTTCCTCTACGCGGGCACGGGCTATGGCGGGTCCTGCTTTCCCAAGGACGTGAAGGCCCTGATTCACACCGCGCACGAGGCCGGGCAGGACCTGCGCATTCTGCAGGCCGTGGAAGCCGTGAACGAGCGCCAGAAGCAGGTGCTGGTGGACAAGATCGTGGCCCGCTTCGGGCTCGACCTGCGCGGCCGGCGCTTTGCGCTCTGGGGCCTGGCCTTCAAGCCGGGCACGGACGACATGCGCGAGGCACCGAGCCTGACCCTCATCGACCGCCTGCTGGCCCTGGGCGCCGAAGTCGCCGCGTACGACCCCGTGGCGCTGGCGCAGGCGCACATCGCGCTGGGCGAGCGCGCGGGCCTGCGCCTGCTGGACCAGGCCGATGCCGTGCTCGAAGGTGCGGATGCCCTCGTCATCGTGACCGAATGGAAGGAGTTCCGCAGCCCCGACTTCGCCCATCTGGCCGCCACGCTGCGCCAGCCGGTCATCTTCGACGGCCGCAATCTGTTCGAACCTGCCGCTATGCGCGCGCTGAACATCGAATACCACGCCATCGGCCGTGGCGCCCCCCTGAACGACCACCATGCCTGAGACCGCCACTCCCTTCCTCCCCTTCGCCCGCCCCGACATCGGCGACGCTGAGATCGCTGCAGTCACCGAGGCCTTGCGCTCAGGCTGGGTCACCACCGGCCCCAAGGCTCGCGCTTTCGAGCAAGCCTTCACCGACTTCCTGGGCGGCGACGGGCTGCAGAGCATCGCCGTCAACTCCGCCACGGCCGGCCTGCACCTGGCGCTGGAGGCCCTGGGCATCGGTCCGGCCGACGAGGTGATCGCGCCCACACTGACCTTCACCGCCACCGTGGAGGTGGTGCGCTACCTGGGTGCCGACCCCGTGCTGGTGGACGTGGATCCGGTGACGCTGAACATCGACCCCGAGAAGATTCGCGCTGCCATCACCCCACGGACCAAGGCCATCATGCCGGTGCACTACGGGGGCCTGGCCTGCGACATGGACGCCATTCTGGCCATCGCGCGCGCGCATGGCCTGAAAGTGGTGGAGGACGCCGCGCACGCCCTGCCCACCACCTGGCAGGGCCGGCTGGTGGGGCAGCTCGACTCCGACGTGACGGTGTTCAGCTTCTACGCCAACAAAACCATCACCACCGGCGAGGGCGGCATGGCCGTGACGCGTGATCCGAAACTGGCCGAGCGCATGCGCGTGATGCGCCTGCACGGCATGAGCCGCGACGCCTTCGACCGCTTCACCTCCAAGACGCCCGCCTGGAATTACGAGGTGGTGGCCCCCGGCTTCAAGTACAACCTGACCGACACCGCCGCAGCCCTGGGCCTGGTGCAGTTGCAGCGCCTGCCGCAGTTCGTGCAGCGGCGCGAAACCCTGGCGCAGCGCTACCACACTCAACTGGCGGGCCTGCCCCTGGTGCTGCCTGCCTGCGCACCGGCGGGCGATGTGCACGCCTGGCACCTGTACGTGGTACGTCTGGCGCCGGGCGCACGCCTGGGGCGCGATGCGCTGATCCAGGCCCTGTCGGACCGCGGCATTGGCACCAGCGTGCACTATGTGCCGCTGCACCGCCACCCCTACTGGCGCGACCGCTATCAATTGCGCGCAGAGCAGTTTCCGCATGCCGATGCGGCCTACCAGGCCATGATCAGCCTGCCGCTGTTCACGGCCATGCAGGACTGCGACCAGGACCGCGTGATCGCTGCGCTGCAGGAGGAGCTGGGCTGATGGCCAAGCGCCTGTTCGACATCACGTTGTCCCTGCTCGCCCTGGTGCTGCTGTGCCCGCTGCTGCTGGCCGTGACCCTGTGGGTGCGGCTCGATTCGCAGGGGCCGGTGCTGTTCCGCCAGCAGCGTGTGGGGCGCGGTGGCCGGCTTTTTGGCATCCTCAAGTTCCGTACCATGCAAGTGAACGCCGAGGCCGCCGGGCTGCAGATCACCGTGGGGCAAGACCCTCGCATCACCAGCGCAGGCCGCTGGCTGCGCCGCAGCAAGCTGGACGAGCTGCCGCAGTTGCTGAACGTGCTGCGTGGCGAGATGAGCATGGTTGGCCCGCGCCCGGAAGTACCGCGCTACGTGGCGCTGTACCCAGCCGATCAGCGTGCCACGGTGCTGAGCGTGCGCCCCGGCATCACCGACCTGGCATCGCTCGCCTTTCGCGACGAAAGCACGCTGCTGGCGCGCAGTGCCGACCCCGAGCGCACCTATGTGGAGGAGATCCTGCCCATCAAGCTGCGCCATGCCTGCGACTATGTGGTGCGGCGCAGCCTGTGGCTGGATCTGCGCATTCTGGCCCTCACGGCGCTGGTGCTGCTGGGGGCACCGCAGCCTGCGCCGCCAGGTCCAGGCCACAGCCCATAAAATGGCAGGTTCCGCCGTCCGGCGGCCATCCCCCCTTTTTTCACGCCACGCACCGACGGCTCCTATGTCTGAACAGCACACCGCCCCCGCACCCCAGGACGAAAACCAGCTCATCGCCGAGCGGCGCGAGAAACTGCGCGCCCTGCGCGAAGCCCAGGCCCAGGGCCAGGGCGTGGCTTTCCCCAACGACTTCAAGCCCCAGCACCACGCCGCGGCCCTGCAGCAACAGTACGGTGTGCTGGATGCACAGGCGCTGGAGGCGCAGCCCGCCACCGTGAGCGTGGCCGGGCGCATGATGCTCAAGCGCGTGATGGGCAAGGCCAGCTTTGCCACGGTGCAGGACGCCAGCGGCCGCATCCAGCTCTACATCACGCGCGATGCCCTGGGCGAAGAACTCTATGCCGCCTTCAAGCATTGGGATCTGGGCGACATCCTGGGTGCCGAAGGCACGCTGTTCAAGACCAAGACAGGGGAGTTGTCGATCAAGGTCGATCGCCTGCGTCTGCTGACCAAGAGTCTGCGCCCCATGCCGGACAAGTTCCACGGCATCCACGACCAGGAAGTGAAGTACCGCCAGCGCTACGTGGACCTGATGACCGACGAGTCCGCACGCCAGCGCTTTGTGGCGCGCAGCAAGGCCGTGAGCGGCATCCGCGACTTCATGGTGCAGCACGGCTTCCTGGAAGTGGAAACGCCCATGCTCCACCCCATTCCAGGCGGCGCCAACGCCAAGCCCTTTGTCACACACCACAACGCGCTGGAGCAGGAGATGTACCTGCGCATCGCGCCCGAGCTGTACTTGAAGCGTCTGCTGGTGGGCGGCTTCGAGCGTGTGTTCGAGATCAACCGCAACTTCCGCAACGAAGGCATTTCGGTGCGCCACAACCCCGAGTTCACCATGATGGAGTTCTACGCGGCCTACTGGAACTACCAGGATCTGATGGGCTTCACCGAACAGCTTGTGCGCGACGCAGCCCTGAAGGCCGCCGGAACGCTGCAGCTCAGCTACCAGGGCCGCGATGTGGATCTGGCCCAGCCGTTCGCGCGCCTGACCATCCGCGAAGCCATCTTCCAGTACACCGAGGCAGGCGCCCATGTGGATGACGCCGCCTGGCTCATCAGCGCGCTCAAGAAGCTGGGCATGAGCGAGGCGAAGAACAAGCTCTCCACCCGCAGCTTGGCCAGCCTGCAGGTGCTGTACTTCGAGGAAACGGTGGAAGACAAGCTCTGGCAGCCCACCTTCATCATGGAGCACCCGACCGAAATCTCGCCCCTGGCCCGCGCCAACGACACGCGCCCCGAGGTCACCGAGCGTTTCGAGCTCTACATCACGGGCCGCGAATTCGGCAACGGCTTCTCGGAGCTGAACGACGCCGAGGACCAGGCCGCGCGCTTCCATGCCCAGGTGGCCGCCAAAGACGGCGGCGACGACGAGGCCATGTACTTCGACCACGACTTCGTGCGTGCGCTCGAATACGGCATGCCGCCCGCAGGCGGCTGCGGCATCGGCATCGACCGCCTGATGATGCTGTTGACCGACAGCCAGAGCATCCGCGACGTGATCCTGTTCCCGGCATTGCGCCGCGAGGGCTGATCTGGCACAGTGGCCCCATGTCCCTGCCCACGACATTGAACGACGCCGATGCCACCCAGCCCTTCAGCGTGCTGGTGGTGGAGGACATGGACTCGCTGCGCGCCGCACTGGTGGCAGAACTGCGGCGCGCAGGCGTCTCGCAAGTGCTGGAGGCAAGCGAAGGCGATACGGCCCTGCGCCTTTTCACTGAACAGCGGCCGGACCTGGTGCTGCTCGACATCCAACTGCCCGGCAAGGACGGCTACTGGCTGGCCCAGCAGATGCGCATTGCCGAACCCGGCGACTGGACGCCCATCATCTTCCTCTCGGGCCTGGACAACGAGCTGGATGTCTGGCGCGGCATCGAGGCCGGGGGCGACGACTACCTGACCAAGCCGGTCAAGCCCATCGTGCTGGTGGCCAAGCTGCGCGCCATGCGCCGCCTGCTCGACATGCGCCGCCGCCTGGTGTCCCTGTCCGACGAACTGCACCTGGCCAACCAGCGGCTCAACGCCATGGTGGAGGTCGATGCCCTGACGGGCCTGATCAACCGGCGCGGTTTCGACCAGCGGCTGCACAGCGAAATCCTGGCCGCTCGGCGCGACCAGCGACCACTGACGCTGATGCTGTGCGACCTGGACCACTTCAAGACCTACAACGACAGCCTGGGCCACGTGCAGGGCGATGCCTGCCTGCAGCAGGTGGCCCGCCTGCTGCGCGAGGTGTGCATGCGCCCGCGCGACACTGCCGCGCGTTACGGCGGCGAGGAATTTGCCCTCATCCTGCCGGGCACGCCCCGTTCGGGCGCCATGACCTTTGCACGGGCGCTGGGGCAAACGCTGCGCAACCTGGCCATTGCCCACCCTGCGTCGCCCGTAGCGGGCTTTGTCACAATCTCGGGCGGCATCACCACCTGCGTGCCCGACGAGGCCACCAGCGCCGAGAGCATGCTCATGCGCGCCGACCAGGCGCTCTACGCCGCCAAGGCCCAGGGGCGCGACCGCTTTTTCAGCTTTGAAATGCAGATGGACACGGTGGAGCAGCGCCACGGCTGACACATCTCCCATGCGACGTTCCTTGACTCTCTACCTGCCGGAATGGGCCCAGGACTGGCTGGAAATCATCGTTCCGGGGGTGCAGATTGCACTCATCCTTGTGGCGGCCTGGCTGCTGCAGAACCTGCTGGGGCGCCTGCTGACCCGTGCCGGGCGCCACTACCAGATTCCCCTG
The DNA here is from genome assembly GCA_023150295.1 of Giesbergeria sp. Lineage (GTDB taxonomy): Bacteria > Pseudomonadota > Gammaproteobacteria > Burkholderiales > Burkholderiaceae_C > Simplicispira. The sequence continues at coordinate 24,195 of JAKLLE010000003.1, forward strand.
GAACTGCAGATGCCCATCCACGGGCTGATGCGCTGGACCATTTTTGCCGCCACCCTGCTGCTGGTGCTGGAGCGCCTGGGCGTGTCGGCCACGGTGCTGTGGACCGGCTTTACCGGCTTTGCCACCGTGGGAGCCGTGGCCTTCTTTGCGGCGTGGAGCGTGCTGTCCAACCTGTTCTGCGCGTTCCTGATATTCACCGTGGGCCCCTTCCGCCTGGGGGACACCATCGAACTGCTCGACACGGCCGAGAAACCCGGCGCCAAGGGTCGGGTGGTGGACATCAACCTGCTCTACACCACGCTGGAAGATGCAACGCGTGGGCAGACCGGTGTCTTGCTGCAGATACCCAATGCGCTGATCTTTCAGCGGGTTCTGCGCCGCTGGGAACCGGCGATCGTCCCATCAGGCACCCCGGCTCCAGCCCCGCAAGAGCGTTTGCAAGACACACCCTCCGTCCCCTGAAACCCGAGCCAAGCCTGCCTCAGGGCAGCATCTCCAGCGCCTGCAGATAGGCAGGCTGGAACATCAGTTCATCCCACGCCTGCGGCACGGTTTCAGGCAACAGCGCCAGGCGGCGCGCAGCGCTGTCCGGACTGGGCTGCCAGCGGCCCTGTGCCAGCGCGTCAGCCAGGCCGTCCAGCAGATCATCCACGGCCCGCCCGTCGCCCAGGCTCTGGTTGCACAGCAGCACCAGGTCGCACCCCGCCTGCAATGCCGCCAGTGCGGCGTCGGTGTGGCTGGCCAGGTGGCCGTCGATATGGCGTGCGCCCTCCATGCTCAGGTCATCGCTGATGATGGCACCCTCGAAACCCAGGCGCGTGCGCAAGATGTCCTGCAGCCACCGGCGCGAAAAGCCCGCCGGGCGGCTGTCCACCTTGGGGTAGATCACATGGGCGGGCATGACGGCGGTGAGCGTGCTGCGCAGCCAGGCATAGGGCGCGGCGTCGTCCTGCACAATGGCCTTGAGGCTGCGCCGGTCCACAGGAATGTCGGTGTGCGAATCGGCGCGCACGAAGCCATGCCCCGGAAAATGCTTGCCGCAGTGCGCCATGCCCGCCTGCAGCAGGCCGTGCGCCAGGCTCTTGGCCAACAGCGCCACCACGCGCGGGTCGGCATGGAAAGCGCGGTCGCCGATCACGCTGCTGCCCCCCCAGTCCAGGTCCAGCACGGGCGTGAAGGAAAAATCCACGCCGCAAGCCCGCAACTCGCTGGCCAGCACATAGCCCGCCGCCGTGGCCGCATTGGTGGCCGCCATGGCCCCGCTGCCTGGGCCACCCTTGCCGTCCTGCATCCACAGCGCACCCAGGGCGCGCATGGGCGGCAGCTGGGTGAAGCCATCGGAGCGAAAGCGCTGCACGCGGCCGCCCTCGTGGTCCACGCAGATGAGCAGATCCTCACGCACGGCCTTGATGGCGCTGGTGAGCTCCAGCAACTGTGCCCGATCACGCCAGTTGCGCGTGAACAGCACCACACCGCCCGTCAGCGGGTGGGCCAGGCGCCTGCGGTCGTCGGCGCTGAGTGCAGTGCCCGCCACGTCGAGGATCAGGGGGGAGTGTCCGGTCATGCGTATGCTCCAGTCATTTTGCTATTATTTTGATAGCTATTCGCGCTTGATTCATGGGCGCCAGGGTCCATTTCGACCACACAAAAACTGGCAGCGTAGTCGGATTCATCGGTCACGCTCAGGTGCGCCCGCAGCGACCGGGCCTCGAACCACTGGCGCAAGTCGCCGTGCAGCACGATGATGGGTTGGCCGCTGGGCAGCGCGCCGACCTCGCAGTGGCGCCAGGTCATGGGCATGCGCATCCCCAGACCTATGGCCTTGCTGAAGGCCTCCTTGGCGGAAAAGCGCGTGGCCAGGTAACGCACGCCGCGCTCGCTCCAGCGCTGGCTGCGCTCACGCCAGATGGCGAGCTCGGCATCGCTGAGCACGCGCTCGGCGAACCGGTCGCCATGGCGCTCCAGGCTGGCGCGGATGCGGCGCACGTCGCAGATGTCGGTGCCGATGCCGTAAATCATGGTTTTGAATGAAATTGGCCTCTAGCGCTTATGCAGCAAGCGCCAGTAGCTACAAAATCAGGAGCACACTGCATCGATGCAGGCCTGGTAGGCGCGCACCGTTGCGGCGTAGCCCAGCTCCAGCGCGTCCGCAATGAGCGCGTGGCCGATGGACACTTCCAGCACACCGGGCACGCTGCGCAGAAAGTCCGTGAGGTTGCCGCGGTTCAGATCGTGCCCTGCGTTCACGCCCAGCCCGGCGTCCAGCGCAGCCTGGGCAGCGGCGCGGTAGCGCCCCAGTTCGGCGGCTTGGCGCTCGGAGCCCCAGGCGGCAGCGTAGGGCTCGGTGTACAGCTCGATGCGGTCAGCGCCCACGGCCCGGGCCTGGGCCATTTGCTCGGGGACCGGGTCCATGAACAGGCTCACGCGCACGCCCAGGTCATGGCATTCGGCGATCAGGGGCGCCAGCCGGGCGGCGTCCTGCGGAAAGCTCCAGCCATGGTCGCTGGTGAACTGGTCTTCACTGTCGGGCACGAAGGTGGCCTGCTGGGGGCGCACGCGGCGGATGAAGTCCATCAGGTTCTGCGACGGGTTGCCTTCAATGTTGTATTCGCGCTCGGGCCAGGCCTGCAGCAGTTCGGCCAGTTCGTGCACGTCGTGGGGCCGGATGTGGCGCGCATCGGGCCGGGGGTGCACGGTAATGCCCTGCGCGCCCGCCTGCAGGCACAGCAGCGCCGCACGCGTGACGCTGGGAATGCCCAGGTGCCGCGTGTTGCGCACCAGCGCCACCTTGTTGACGTTGACCGACAGCGCGGTGCGGGGATGGGGTGAAGAGGTCATAGCGATTGCAGGTCCATCATGAACTGGCGCGTGCGCAGCACCGGGTGGCCGCAATGGTATTGCAACAGCCCGCGCAGTTGCGGTTTGAGTTCACCAGCCACGGCAGCGCATTCGCGCAGCAGGGTGGTGAAAGGCACGCCATCACGCAAGGCGGCGTGCAGTAGCAGCCACTGCGCGCCCGACAGGCTGGCCCGCTCGGCTGCGGGCACGGCGCGCAGGCCCGCCTCGGCCACCAAGGCGTAGCGGCCCTGGGGCTCCAGCGGCGCCAAGGCCAGGGTCTGCACATCCAGCGCGGGCAGCAGGCCCACCTCGCGCAGCAACAGCAGCTCAAAGCTGCGCAGCAAGGGTTCGAGCACTTCGCCGTGCTCGGTGGCCAGTATGCGCACCACGGCAGCATAGTGGTCGAACAGCAGGCTGTGCGCGTCGTCGCGGGCCAGCAGGCGCATGAGCAGTTCGTTGAGGTACAGGCCCGACAGCAAGGCCTCTCCCGTGGGCATGGTGTGGCCGCCAACCCACTCCGCGCCCTTGAGCGGGTGGATCTCGGCCGAGTCCGATGCAGCTTGGGTCCAGCTCAGCTGCAAAGGCTGCAGGGGCAGCAGCACCGGCCGGAAGTTGGAACTGGGCCTTTTGGCGCCCTTGGCCACCAGCGCAGTGCGCCCGCGGTGGCGGGTGAACACCTCCAGGATCAGGCTCGATTCACTCCAGTCGTAGCGGTGCAGCACGTAGGCAGGCTCGTGGGTGACACGTTGCTGGGGCATGAAAATGCTATCAAATCTGCAGCAATAGCACCCTATAAATGGGCGCTGGAGCCCGTCCCAGGGCTAAGATCCCGCCCAAGCCAGGGCTCCCGCGCAAGGGCCGCCCCGCCGCGCCGGGAGCGTCCCCCTGCCCGAATCGCGCAGCGATTCGAGAGCGGGGGGAAGGCCCGCAGGGCCTCAGGGGAGTGCTCCTCATTCATACCCAAACGAGCGCACGCGCGCCTCGTCATCGGCCCAACCCGAGCGCACCTTGACCCATAGTTCCAGGAAAACCTTGGCGTCCAGGAGCTTCTCCAGCTCCTGGCGGGCCTCGGTACCAATGCGCTTGAGGCGCTCGCCCTTGTCGCCAATCACCATGGCCTTGTGGCCGTCACGCTCCACCACAATGGTGGCGGCAATGCGCACCAGGCGCTTGTGCTGCTTGCTATTTTCTTCCTCGAACTTGTCGATGACCACGGTGGAGGTGTAGGGCAGCTCGTCCCCCGTGAAGCGAAAGAGCTTCTCGCGCACGGTTTCGGAAGCCAGGAATTTTTCGCTGCGATCGGTCAGCTCGTCCTCGGCATACCACCAGGGCTGCTCGGGCAGGTACTTCTCGCAAATTCTGTGGAGCCGCTCGATATCACCCTTGCTCTTGGCCGACATGGGCACGAACTCGGCGAAGGGATGGCGCTCCTGCATGTCGCGCAGCCAGGGCGCGATCTCGGCGCGGCGGTGCACGGTGTCGAGCTTGTTGGCAATGAGCAGCGTGGGAATGCCTGGCTTGAAGAGCGAGAGCACCTTGGCATCCGCCAGCGTGAAGCTGCCAGCCTCCACCACGAAGAGGATCAGATCCACGTCGCTGATGGCTCCCATCACCGTCTTGTTGAGCGACTTGTTCAGCGCCGTGCTGTGCTTGGTCTGGAAACCCGGCGTATCGACAAACACGAACTGGCTGGCGCCCACAGAGCGGATGCCGGTGATGCGGTGGCGCGTGGTCTGGGCCTTGCGCGAGGTGATGCTGATCTTCTGCCCCACCAGCGCATTGAGCAAGGTGGACTTGCCCACATTGGGCTTGCCTACGATGGCAATCAGGCCGCAGCACTGCGCCGCGCCCCCCGGCGCATCGGCCGCAGGCGCCACGGCAATCTGCCCCCCAGGCCTTGCGGCGGCGAGCATTGCATTCAGATCATCAGTGGTCTGAGCGCCCGTCAGTTTGGCGTCGGCAGCTACATTTTTTGTAGCATCTTGGTTCATGGTCTTGGTGCTTTCAATGTGGCCAACATGGCCGCTGCGGCAGACTGCTCTGCCGCCCTGCGCGATGCGCCCGAGCCGCGCTGCGCCAGCGCCAGTTCGGCAATCGCGCATTCGACCTCAAAGGTCTGCCGGTGGGCCACGCCCTCGGTGCCCACCACGCGGTACTGGGGCAACTGCATTTTGCGACCCTGAAGCCACTCCTGCAATGCCGTTTTGGCATCCTTGGCGGCGGCCTGCATCTGCGGGTTGATTTCCACCGCCTCGTACAGCCGCAGCACCAGCGCCTCGGCGGCAGCATAGCCCGCATCCAGGTACACAGCGCCAATCACGGCCTCCAGTGCATCGGCCAGTATGGAGGGACGCTGGTGCCCGCCAGAGCGGGCCTCGCCCTCCCCCAGACGTAGCACTTGGTCCAGCCGCAGGCCCTTGGCCAACTGGTGCAGCGTGTCTTCCTTGACCAGGTTGGCACGCACACGCGACAAATCGCCTTCGCTTTGCGCCTGCAGACGGCGGTACAGCAGCGTGGAAACTGCCAGGTTGAGCACCGAGTCGCCCAGGAACTCCAGCCGCTCGTTGTGCTCGGCACTGAAGCTGCGGTGCGTGACGGCCCGGTGCAAAAGGGAAGGATCAGAAAACGGGTGCTGCAGCCGGGACTGCAGCGAGGCTAGCGCGGGAGAGAACACCTATTGAACCGACTCTTCAAAGCGGTAGACCAGATAGGCCGGGCCCGCCAAGTCGATTTCACGCGAATACTTGAAGGACACGACGACTTTGTCGCCGCGCTTGGTCACTTCCAGATCCTTGCCGGAAATAGAGTTGATGGTATCGATGGCAGCAGCGCGATCAAATGCAGCACGCACCTCTGGTACGGTTGAGCTCTCACGCGCTGCCTTGGTCGCGGCCTTCTTGATGGCTTGGTATTCAATAAAGATCGGAACCGACTGCCCCCCAATGGCAAAAGCAGCCACGGCCAGCAAACCGATAAAGATCACCCCGATGAAAGACAGTCCCCGCTGGCGTGCGCGGCTGGTGGTACGTTGAGCTTGCATGTGTCACCCCCTCTTTGGAATGGAGCCGCTGCGGTGCGGCCGTCAGTTGAACGAACCAATTCGCTTGAGGTTGCCGAAGTTCATCCAGACAAAAAAGGCCTTGCCCACGATGTTGCCCTCGGGGACAAACCCCCAGTAACGCGAATCGAGCGAATTATCGCGGTTGTCGCCCATCATGAAATAGTGGCCCTGCGGCACCTTGCAGACAACCCCCTCAACACTGTAGCGGCATTGGTCGCGGTGCGCGAATTTGCTCACCCCTTGCACAAAGGCAGGGGCCTCTGGGTTGCTGATCGCTCGGTGCGCTTGCTGCCCCAACTGCTCTTCAAAATGCCTGAAATAGCGCAGGCTGCTGTCTTCCAGGTAATCTGGCAGTTCCTGCGTGGGTACGGGCTGGCCATTCACGGTGAGCCGCTTGTTCAGGTAGGCCACCTCGTCCCCAGGCACGCCCACCACGCGCTTGATGTAATCCAGGCTGGGCTGCGGGGGGTAGCGGAACACCACCACGTCCCCCCGTTGCGGCGCATTGCCTTCGGTGAGCTTGGTGTGGATGACGGGCAGGCGCACGCCATAGGTGAACTTGTTTACCAGGATCAGGTCGCCCACCAACAGCGTGGGAATCATGGAGCCCGAGGGAATCTTGAACGGCTCGAACAGGAACGAGCGCAACACAAACACGGCAGCGATCACTGGGAACAGCCCCGCCGTCCAGTCCAGCCACCAGGGCTGCATGAGCAGGCGCTCCTTGGATTCGCGCACATCGATATCCACCTGCGCGATACCCATGCGGTCCAGCTCGGCACGGCGCTGAGCGGCCGCATCTTCAACAGCCTGGGCCGCACGCTTGCGCCGGGGCAGAAAGTAAAACCGCTCGGCCAACCAATAGGCGCCGGTCACCACCGTGGCCAAAAACAGCAGCAAGGCGAAGTTGCCCTCGATGGCGCCGAAGTACCAAGCACCGATGTACCCAGCAAACGCCGCCAGCACCAGCGACGTGAAGATCTGTACCGCCTGCATCAGTCTTCCACCTGCAAAATGGCCAGGAAAGCCTCCTGCGGCACTTCGACCGAACCGATCTGTTTCATGCGTTTTTTGCCTGCCTTTTGTTTTTCGAGGAGCTTGCGCTTGCGGGTGATGTCGCCACCGTAGCATTTTGCCAGCACGTTCTTGCGCATGGCCTTGATGGTCTCACGCGCGATGATGTTGGCGCCAATGGCCGCCTGGATGGCCACATCGAACATCTGGCGCGAGATGATCTCGCGCATCTTGGCCGCCACGGCACGCCCACGGTACTGGGCCTGCGTGCGGTGCACGATGATGGACAGCGCGTCCACCTTCTCACCGTTGAGCAGAATGTCTACCTTCACCACGTCGGAGGTTCTGTACTCCTTGAACTCGTAGTCCATGGACGCATACCCGCGCGACACGGATTTAAGCTTGTCGAAAAAGTCCAGCACGATTTCGCCCAGTGGCATCTCGTAGGTCAGCATGACCTGGCGGCCATGGTAGGCCATGTTGATCTGCACACCGCGCTTCTGGTTGGCCAAGGTCATCACCGGCCCCACGTAGTCCTGCGGCATGTACAGGTGCACGGTCACGATGGGCTCGCGAATCTCCTGAAGCTTGCCTTGCTCGGGCATCTTGGCGGGGTTTTCCACCATGATGACCTCGCCATCAGGCTTGACCACCTGGTACACCACGCTGGGCGCAGTGGTGATCAAGTCCTGGTCAAACTCACGCTCCAGGCGCTCCTGCACGATCTCCATGTGCAGCAGGCCCAGAAAGCCACAGCGAAAGCCAAAGCCCAGCGCCTGGCTCACCTCGGGCTCGTAGTGCAACGAAGCGTCGTTGAGCTTGAGCTTCTCCAGCGCATCGCGCAACTGATCGTAGGCGCTCGCTTCGGTCGGGTAGAGCCCTGCAAACACCTGGGGCTGGATCTCCTTGAAGCCCGGCAGGGCCTCCGTCGCTGGCCCTGCATTGTTGGGCAGCTTTTTCTCCAGCGTGATGGTGTCACCCACCTTGGCCGCCTGCAGCTCCTTGATGCCACAGATCACGTAGCCCACTTCACCCGCCCGCAAGGCATCGCGGGGTGCATTGGCAGGGGTAAAAACGCCCAGGCTACCCGCCTCATAGGCGGCACCCGTGGCCATCATCTTGATGCGCTCACCCACGCGCAATTGACCATCTACCACGCGCACCAGCATCACCACGCCCACATAGGTGTCGAACCAGCTGTCGATGATCATCGCCCGCAGCGGACCATCCGGGTTGCCGCGCGGCGCAGGCACCTTGGCCACGATGGCTTCCAGAATCTCATCAATGCCCATGCCGGTCTTGGCGGAGCAGGGAATGGCATCGCCCGCGTCAATGCCGATCACATCTTCGATCTCCGCCTTGGCGTTCTCCGGGTCCGACTGCGGCAAATCCATCTTGTTGAGCACCGGCATCACTTCGACGCCCAGATCCAGCGCGGTGTAGCAGTTGGCCACCGTCTGCGCCTCGACCCCCTGGGATGCATCGACAACCAGCAAAGCCCCTTCGCACGCCGATAGCGAGCGGCTCACTTCATACGAGAAGTCCACATGGCCGGGGGTATCGATGAGGTTGAGGTTGTATACCTGACCATCGTGCGCCTTGTACTGCAAGGCCGCCGTCTGCGCCTTGATGGTGATGCCGCGCTCCTTTTCGATGTCCATGGAGTCGAGCACCTGCGCCTCCATCTCCCGTTCGGCCAGGCCTCCACAGCGCTGGATCAGGCGGTCGGCCAGCGTGGACTTGCCATGGTCGATGTGCGCAATGATGGAGAAATTACGGATGTGTTTCATCAACGGGACAGAAGTCAAAAAGAAGCCGGCCACCAGGCCAGGCAAGAAAAAAGGGCGCGTCGAACGGAGACGCGCCCTGAACCAACAATCTGTGGCAACTGCGATGGTTGGAGCTTCATTGTAGGCAAAAAGCCTCGCAGAAAATGACGAACTCGCAGCCTCGCCAGGACGTTGCAGAGCGACAACAGAGACTTATCAACAAATTCTCCACAACCCCTAGGGCATCCTGGGACTAAGCTGTGATTGTCCTGTGGGTTACCTGTGCAGCACAATTTGGCATTCCAGGATGCAAAATTCGAAGACGCTGATATACCCATCGCCCCCCAATAGCAGCGTTCATTCTAACAAATCACCTGTAGGGGCCCGTGACCGCAGTGCCTTGAAAAGCCCTGGCACCATGCCGGGGCATCGGGAATTTGCCACACCCACGTCACGGCGACGGCACCCTCACCGCACCGGGCGGATCAGCGCGTACTGGGCCCATTCGCCCCGTCGGAACAGCACGTTCACCGGCTTGCCCTTGTCGGCACGCGCCACAGCGGATTCAAAATCCTTGACGCTGACCACTTCGCTGTTGGCAATCGCCAGAATCACATCGCCCTCGCGCAACCCGGCACGGGCGGCCGCATCGCTGGCCGCATCCACACGCACCCCGCCCCGCAGCTTCAGCTCCTTCTTTTGGGCGTCGCTGAGATCCGATACCGTCAGTCCCAATTGCTGTGCTGCCGCCGTGGATTTGGACTTGCTGTCGCGCTCTGCGGTTTTCACCGCTGGTTTGTCGGGCTCCACCTCCGCAATCATGATGGACAAGTCCTTGGACTGCCCCCTGCGGAACACGGTGATCGTGCTCTTGGTTCCCGGCTTGGTGTTGCCCACCAGGCGCGGAAGGTCGGCCACCTTGTCGATGGGCTTGCCCTCAAAGCGGACGATGATGTCTCCCGCCTCAATACCTGCCTTTTCTGCAGGCGAACCACTCTCCACACCCGTGACCAGGGCGCCCTGTTGCTTGCCCAGGCCAAGCGATTCCGCCACCTCGCGCGTGACCTGCCCGATCTGCACACCGATGCGCCCACGCGTCACACGCCCGCTGGCGCGCAGCTGTTCACTCACACGCGTGGCCTCGTCGATGGGAATGGCGAACGAGATGCCCATGAACCCCCCGGAGCGCGAGTAGATCTGGCTGTTGATGCCCACCACCTCCCCACGCATGTTGATGAGCGGCCCCCCCGAGTTGCCAGGGTTGATCGCCACATCGGTCTGGATGAAGGGCAGATAGTCGCCCGTATCGCGCTGCTTGGCACTGACGATGCCCGCTGTGACTGTGCTGTCCAGGCCGAAAGGTGAGCCGATGGCCATGACCCATTCGCCCACGCGCAAGCGGCTCACATCGCCAATCCGCACGGCAGGCAGACCCGAGGCCTCGATCTTGACCACCGCCACGTCCGTGCGCTTGTCGCTGCCCACGATACGCGCCTTGAACTCACGCTTGTCGGTCAGCGTCACAATGACTTCGTCCGCCCCCTCGACCACATGGGCATTGGTCATCACGTAACCATCAGCGCTCAGGATGAAGCCCGAACCCACGCCGCGCGGCTGCTCCTCTTCCTGCGGGCGCTGCGGGCGCTGCTGCCGCGGGACATTGGGCATGGGAATGCCGAAGCGCTTGAAGAACTCCTGCATCTCTTCGTCCATGCCATTGAGCGCCCCCCGGGCACTCGCTTTTTCTGTGGTGCGGATATTGACCACCGAGGGACCTACCAGCTCCACCAGGTCTGTGAAGTCGGGCAGGCCACGCACCAGGGGAGCAGCGGAACCTGCGCCCTGCGCCTGAACCGTCCCAGGCGCACCCAGCGCCAACCCCAGGCCCAGAGCACCTGCCAGGGCCAACACATTCCATTGCTTTGCCAATGTCGGATTCATGGATTGCCTTTCGATAAGAAACAGACGCCGACGCCAGGGTCGGCACGCACCATGAGAAAGCCCCGCAACCCAATGGTTCCGCCAAAGTGCACCGAGTGTGCGCACCGTGCGAGTTCTCAGGAAGGCGCGCACGCCAGAAACACTGCCAAGCGCCACTCCGGCGCTCAGCGCTGAGGCTCTTCCACCGGGGCGTTGCGCAGAAAGCGCGCAGGCATTTGCAGTGCAGCCGCACCACGTGACTGGCGGTGTGCGGCCACCAGTTCGTCGAGCCGAGGATCGCGCAACATCACGGGATCCTGCGGCGACTGCTGCACCGCCATCTGGGTTCCTGCAGCCATTTGTGCAGGCGGAGCGACTGCCAGTTGGGGACCGGCAGTACCGGCCCGTGTGGCCTCCAACACATTCCAGCCCATGGCCGACACGGCGGCCAGAGAGGCCAGTCCAGCCACCATCTTCCAGCGGAACAAGGCCTGGTTTGCGGCTTCGCCACGGGCCACGCCAGGGCGGGATTCCAAAGACACTGTCGGCTGAGTCGCCGGACGCTGAGGCTGCAACAAGCCTTCGTGATCCATGCGCTGGTGCAGACGGGCAAGAAACGCCTGGCTGTGCGCATGGTGTGCAAGCTCTGGAGAGCGCAGCACATCGCCGATGAGGTGGTATTCCTGCCATGCCTGGCGCCCAGACGCCTGCGCCGCGTACTGCAAGACCTGGGGCAGCTCCCCAGCAGACAACTGGCCATCTGCCAAGGCAGATACGTGTTCACGCATTTTCAGTTCCTGATCCATGCTCTCACCTGCTTCTCAGTCCGGTCGCCATGCCACAGCGTCCGCTCTACCAGCGCTTGCCACTGCGGCTTTCCAATAAAGGGCGCACACGCGCCGAAATCGCCTCACGCGCCCGGAAGATGCGCGATCGGACCGTTCCAATCGGGCATTCCATGGCAGTGGCAATTTCTTCGTAACTTAAGCCCTCGAGCTCGCGCAGGGTCACTGCCTGGCGCAAATCCTCAGGCAATGCCTCCATGGCCGCATTCACGGCAGCAGCAATTTCCTGCGCAGCCAGCACGGTCTCGGGGGTTTCTTCACTGATTGGTTCCGGACCGATACGGGAAGTTTCATTTTCTTCACCATCGGTGCGCAGGGCGCCTTCAAACACCACCGGATCGCGCCGCAGATCCATCAAGGCCTTTTTGGCCGTATTGACAGCGATGCGGTACAGCCAAGTGTAGAACTGTGCCTCGCCCCGGAACTGGTGCAGCGCCCGGTAGGCGCGCAGAAAGGTCTCCTGCGCAATGTCCTGCACCAGGTCGCTGTCGCGCACCATGCGGCCGATCAGACGCTCGATGCGTCGCTGGTACTTGATGACCAGCAAGTCGTAGGCGCGCAAGTCCCCGGCCACAGTGCGCTCGACCAACAGCAGGTCACTGTCGGTGGGGGAATCCTGCGGCAAGGTGGGCGTGGGATCGGTCATGGATGGGAAAAAGAGTTCACTGGCCCGGCCTGGCAGGCGGGGAAGAGGTGGGCGCATCGGGGGCCGCTGCTTGCGCGCGCGAATATACCGCACGGCGCAGATCGCTCCAGCGCTCGGGCTGGGCAGCGCGCTCCAACCAGAGCCAACATGGGGGCTGATCCGCCGACTCCAAGCGCAAAAGAAGAAAACGCTGCAAATCGGCATGCATGCACACACGCGCGTACGAGACGGTTCTGCCAGAGCACCTCAGCTCCCAGTGCTCCCCGCTCCAGTACACGTCGCCCGCTGGCAGAGCCCGCCAGAACCGCAGGGCCAGCGCCACGGCCCCAACCCAAATGGAACCGGCGGCACCCAGCAGCCACCACGGGTGGCGCCAGGCGCCCTGCACGGCCCAGAAACCCAAGGCCACAAAACCAGCCAAAACCAGCAGCCCGCACCCCACCGCCAGGGCGGCGCGGCGCCCCACGGGATACAGCACCGCAGGCGCATGCCAGCGCGCAGCCGCCGGGTTCATCACAGGGCGGGCATGCGAAGGGGGAGAGGATCAGACCTTGCGGAACACCAGCGTGCCGTTGGTGCCGCCAAAGCCGAAATTGTTCTTCACGGCGACATCGAGCTTCATGTCCCGCGCCGTATTGGCGCAGTAGTCGAGGTCGCACTCGGGATCCTGGTTGTCCAGGTTGATGGTGGGCGGAACCTTCTGGTGGTACAGCGCCAGCACCGTGAAAATGCTCTCGATGCCCCCCGCCCCACCGAGCAAGTGCCCGGTCATGGACTTGGTGGAGCTGACCACCAGCTTGTGGGCATGGTCGCCAAACGCTGCCTTGATGGCATTGCTTTCGTTCACATCGCCCAGCGGTGTGGAGGTGCCATGGGCATTCAGGTAATGCACTTCGTCGGCATTGATCCCAGCGTTGCGCAGCGCAGCCACCATGGCGCGGCGTGGGCCGTCCATGTTGGGGGCGGTCATGTGACCGGCGTCGGCGCTCATGCCAAAACCGCTCAGTTCCGCATAGATACGCGCGCCGCGCGCCTTGGCGTGCTCGTACTCTTCCAGCACCATCACGCCTGCACCTTCGCCCAGCACAAAGCCGTCGCGGTCCTTGTCCCAGGGGCGGGACGCGGCCTTGGGGTCGTCGTTGCGGGTGGACAGCGCGCGCATGGCGGCAAAGCCACCAATGCCCAGCGCGGAGACCGTGGCCTCGGTGCCGCCTGCAACGATCACGTCCGCATCGCCGTATTCGATCATGCGGCCTGCTTCACCAATGCAATGCAGGCCCGTGGTGCAGGCCGTGACCACGGCCAGGTTCGGCCCCTTGAAGCCAAAACGCATGGACACATGGCCTGCCACCATGTTGATGATGGATGCAGGCACAAAGAACGGCGTGATGCGCCGCGCCCCCCGGTTGATGAACTCCGTATGGGTGTTCTCGATCAGCGGCAAGCCACCAATGCCCGAGCCGATGATGCAACCAATGCGGGTGGCCTGCTCCTCCCCCAGGGCCTCGCCCGTGGGCAGGCCCGCATCGCGCACGGCCTGGTCGGCGGCGGCGATGCCGTAGTGGATGAACGAGTCCATGCTCCGCGCCTCTTTGGCGCTGATGTAGGACTCCAGGTCGAACCCCTTGACCTCGCCCGCAATCCTGCAGGCAAAGCTCGATGCATCGAACTTGGTGATCTGGTCAATGCCGGACTGGCCGGACAGGAGGTTGGCCCAGGCATCACCCACCGTATTACCCACGGGGGAGATGCAACCCAGGCCGGTCACGACAACGCGACGACGGCTCATGCGTGAAAACCTTGTGCTGATCGCTAGGGAGGGGGCTGCGCCTGGCGCGCCGCTCAGGACTTCTGGTGGGCCAGTGCGTAGTCGATGGCGTTTTGCACCGTGGTGATCTTCTCGGCGTCCTCGTCGGGGATCTCGATGCCGAACTCATCTTCCAGCGCCATCACCAGTTCCACCGTGTCGAGCGAGTCGGCACCCAGATCGGCCACGAAGGCCTTTTCGTTGGTGACTTGGGACTCTTCAACGCCGAGTTGTTCGGCAATGATCTTTTTGACACGTGCTTCGATATCGCTCATGGTTTCCCTCTGGGGGTTGTGAATAGATCCGCGATTCTAGCTGCTCAAGGGAAGCCTCCCCCGAACCGCCCGCCGCACGGATGAACCGGCGTGTTTCTTGGTTACATGTACATGCCGCCGTTGACATGCAGCTCCTGCCCGGTCACATAGCCAGCCTCGCGCGAAGCCAGGTAGGCCACGGCGTGGGCGATGTCGGCAGGCTTGCCCAGATGGCCCAGCGGAATCTGGTCCAGCAAGGCTTTCTGCTGCGCCTCGGGCAGGCCAGCGGTCATGTCGGTGTCGATGAAGCCTGGCGCCACGCAGTTCACGGTCACGTTGCGGCTGCCCAGCTCGCGCGCCAGCGCGCGCGTCATGCCCGCCACACCCGCCTTGGCGGCAGCATAGTTGGCCTGGCCGGGATTGCCCGAGGCGCCCACCACGCTGGTGATGCTGATGATGCGCCCATAGCGCTGCTTCATCATGGGCTTGATGGCGGCGCGGCTGACGCGGAACACGGCCTTGAGGTTGGTGTCCAGCACGGCGTCCCAGTCGTCGTCCTTCATGCGCATGGCGAGCTGGTCACGCGTGATGCCGGCGTTGTTCACCAGCACATGCAGGCCGCCCTGGCCCTTGACGATGCTGTCGATCAGCGCCTCGACGGCGGCAACATCTGTCACATTCAGGTTGGCGCCCCGGCAGCCTGGGTACGCGGCCAGCGCCTGGGTGATGCGCGCCGCGCCTTCGTCGGTGGTGGCCGTGCCAATGACCTGGTGGCCGCGCGCGGCCAGTTCCAGTGCGATGGCCGCGCCAATGCCGCGCGAGGCACCGGTGACCAGCGCCACGGTGGGGGTAACAGGGGTTTGACTCATGCCAGCAGCTCCTTCACTTCGTTCAGCGTGGCCGGGTCGTACAAGGCGGCACCGGTCAGTTCAGCGTCGATGCGCTTGGTCAGGCCCATGAGCACCTTGCCCGGGCCGCACTCGACAAGGTGGGTGATGCCGCGGGCCTTGAGGGCCTGCACGCACTCCACCCAGCGCACGGGGCCAAAGGCCTGGCGGTAGAGGGCGTCGCGGATGGCGTCGGCGTCCTGCTGCACGGCCACGTCAATATTGTTGAGCACCGGGATCTGCGGCGCGGCCAATGGCGTGGCAGCCAGGGCGGCGCGCAGCTTTTCGGCGGCAGGCTTCATCAGACTGGAATGGAAGGGCGCCGACACCGGCAGCGGCAGCGCGCGCTTGGCACCAGCGGCCTTGAGGGACTCGCAGGCCTTTTCAACGGCAGCCTTGCTGCCCGCAATCACGGTCTGGGCCGGGTCGTTGAAATTCACAGCCTCTACCACTTCAGTGCCATTTTGGCCCATGGCGCCCGTCACCTCTGCGCAACCAGCTATCACTTTTGTAGCATCCAGCCCCAGAATGGCGGCCATGGCGCCGGTGCCGACGGGCACGGCTTCCTGCATGGCGGCAGCGCGCAAGCGCACCAGCGGCGCCGCCTGGGCCAGCGTGAGCACGCCGGACGCCACCAGCGCCGAGTATTCACCCAGCGAGTGCCCCGCCACCGCCGCAGGCAGCGCGCCGCCCTCGGCGCGCCAGACGCGCCATGCCGCCACGCCTGCCACCAGCATCACCGGCTGGGTGTTGGTGGTCAGGGCGAGCGCCTCCTTGGGGCCCTCATGGATCAGGCGGCCCACGTCTTCGCCCAGGGCGTCGGACGCTTCCTTCAGCGTCTGCACCACGGCGGGATGATCGCCCCAGCCATCGAGCATGCCCACGGCCTGCGAGCCCTGGCCCGGAAAGACAAATGCAAAGTTCTTCATTGCCGTTCAGAAAAAATAGATAAAAATAGGCTCCAGCGCTTATGCAGAAAGCGCTAGTAGCTACATTTTTAGTAGCACAGCACCCCAGGTAAAGCCGCCGCCCACGCCTTCGAGCATGACGGTCTCGCCCTCCCGGATCTGCCCGGCGCGCACGGCATAGTCCAGCGCCAGGGGGATGGAGGCCGCCGAGGTGTTGCCGTGCTGGTCCACGGTAACCACCATGCGCTCCAGCGGGAGCTTGAGCTTGCGTGCCGTGCCCTGCATGATGCGGATGTTGGCCTGGTGCGGTATCAGCCAGTCAATGTCGGATTCCTTCAGGCCTGCCTTGTCGAGCGTGGCACGCGCCGCGCTTTCCAGCACGCCCACGGCCAGTTTGAAGACGGCGGGGCCGTCCATGGTGAGCAAGGGGCGCCCTGCGATCTGACCGCCGGACACATGGCCCGGCACGCACAGAATGCCCACATGGCGTCCATCGGCATGCAGATCCGAAGCCAGAATGCCCGGCGTCTCGGACGCCTCCAACACCACAGCGCCCGCACCATCGCCAAACAGCACGCAGGTGGTGCGGTCGTTGAAGTCCAGCAGACGGCTGAAGATTTCGGATCCCACCACCAGCGCACGCCGGGCCGTGCCGGCACGGATCATGGCGTCGGCCACCGTCAGCGCATAGACAAAGCCACTGCACACCGCCTGCACATCAAAGACCGGGCAGCCCGAGGCGCCCAGCTTGTGCTGGAGGATGGCGGCAGTGGAGGGGAACACCATGTCCGGCGTGGACGTGGCGACGATGATGAGGTCAATATCTTGTGCGCGCAGGCTGGCGGCCTGCAATGCGTGGCGCGCCGCCTCCAGCGCCAGGTCGCTGCAGGCAACTGCAGCGTCGGCGAAATGCCGCGCCTGGATGCCCGTGCGCTCCACAATCCATTCGTTGGAAGACTCGATGCCGCGGCTGGCCAGGTCGGCCACCAGTTCGGCATTGGTCACCCGGCGCGGCGGAAGGTAACTGCCGGTGCCGGTAATTCGGGAATAGCGTGTCATTGAAGTGGCGCTGGCGCCACGTCGGCCTCGGTCTTGTCTGCCTCCGGCAGCAGAAAAGGTGCTGCACTGGCAATCCGCCGACGGACGCGATCCAGCAGGTTGTTGCGGGCTGCATCATACGCCCGGTTCAAAGCCTGCTCAAAAGCCATCTCATCGGCAGACCCGTGGCTCTTGAAAACCAGCCCACGCAAACCCAGCAGCGCCGCACCGTTGTAGCGACGGTAGTCCACGCGTTTTTTGAATGCAGATAGCACCGGATAGGCGACGATCGCTGCGATTTTTGTGAAAATGTTGCGCGAAAACTCCTGCTTGAGGAATCCGCCCACCATGGCCGCCAAGCCTTCACTGGTCTTGAGCGCCACATTGCCAACAAAGCCGTCACAGACCACGATATCGGTCGTTCCCTTGAAGATATCGTTGCCTTCGACGTTGCCGAAAAAGTTCAAATCGCCGGAGTTGGCCGCAGATCGCAGCAATTCACCCGCCTTTTTGATCACTTCGCTGCCCTTGATCGCTTCGGCACCAATGTTGAGCAAACCGACGCTGGGCTGCTCCTTGCCCTTGAGCACGGTATCGAGCGCCGAGCCCATCACGGCAAACTCCAGCAGGTGGCGCTCGGTGCAATCCACGTTGGCACCCAGGTCCAGCACCGTGGTCGAACCGCCCAACGCATTGGGCAGCGGGTAGGCAATGGCCGGGCGGTCGATGCCGTCCATCGTCTTGAGCACGTAGCGTGCAATGGCCATCAAGGCGCCCGTATTGCCGGCCGACACGGCGGCATCAGCCGCACCTTCCTTGACCTGCACGATGGCCACGCGCATGGACGAGTCCTTCTTGCGGCGCAGGGCAATTTCGACGGGGTCGTCCATGGCTACCACTTCGGAGGCAGGCACCAGGGTGGCGCGCTCATGGGCAAAGCCCTGCAAGGCCTCGGGCAGACCCACCAAGAGCAGGCGCGCATCGGCGTGCGCGTCCAGAAAGTGGCGGCACGCCGCCAATGTGACATGGGGGCCGTGGTCGCCCCCCATGCAGTCAACAGCCAGTGTGATCATGCAACAGGGTCTTGGCCGGTTCAGCGGCCCGGTGGGGTGCGCAGGGCGCACAAACGACAAAGGCCCGTGCTACGAAACGGTAGCTACGGGCCCTGAGAGACTCGGCCTCGGGCAGAGACAGGGTCAGGCTTCGGACTTGTTCTTCAGCACCTGGCGGCCACGGTAAAAGCCGTTGGGGCTGATGTGGTGGCGCAGGTGGATTTCGCCCGTGGTGGGCTCCACGGCAATACCGGGCACCGTCAGGGCATTGTGCGAACGGTGCATACCGCGCTTGGAAGGCGACTTTTTGTTTTGCTGAACGGCCATGATGGGCTCCTGGTCTTCAAAAGGTGTTGGTGGAAAACGCGATCAGCCCATTAAAGACACGAGGGGATTCGCGCGAAGCCCTCGATTATAGCCCAAAGCTGCCGTCAGGTGTCTTTTTTGCCAACGCGCAGGCTCGCCAGCGCGGCAAAGGGGTTGGGGCGCTCGGCACTGGCGGAATCAAAGTCCTCGTCGCTGGCGGACAACTGCACCGGGTCCGGGCACTCGTCGTGGCGCGGCACCAGCGGCAGGGCCATGAGGAGTTCGTCCTCGATCAACTCGTGCAGGTCAAACTCGCGGCTCAGGGCCAGCAGGTCTTCTTCCACCTCGTCGTCCAGCGCCTCGGCCGTGGCCTCGTCGGCCACAAAGCGGAACCATTGGTCTACCTGCAGCGGCACATCAACCGGCCCCAGGCAGCGCTGGCACACCATGGGAAAGTCCGCGCGGGCCTGCAAATGCATCCAGAGCTGCCCAGCTTCGTTGCCGACTTCGGGGCGCCATTCGCCGACCGCCACCCAATCGACACGCAGGTCGGGATGCAATCCCTTGGCCTCCTGCGCCAGGCGCTCGTACTTGAGCAGGGACTCGTGCCCTTCCAGGCGCGCACCTGCCAGCACAAAGGCTTTGGCGTCGAGCCGGTCGGGGTGGAATTCCTTGGTCATGCGTGCAGTGTAAGAGAATCGCGCCATGCATCAATCCCCCCCCCTTGTTCGCACTCTGGTTTTGGGCTCCACCTCGCGCTACCGGCGCGAATTGCTGCAGCGCCTGGGCCTGCCTTTCACGGTGGCCGCGCCCGACGTGGACGAAACCCCCCTGCAAGGCGAAGCCCCACGCGCACTGGCCCTGCGCCTGGCGCTGGCCAAGGCCCGAGCCGTGGCGGCACAGCACCCCGACGCCGTGGTCATTGGCTCCGACCAGGTGGCCGACCTGCACGGCCAGCCCCTGGGCAAGCCCGGCACGCACGAGCGCGCCAGCGCACAGTTGCAACGCATGAGCGGTGAAACCGTCATCTTTCAGACCGCCGTGGCCGTGGTCTGCGCGGCCACCGGCTTTGAACAGGTGGACCTGGCGCCCGTGGAAGTGCGCTTTCGCACGCTGACGGGTGATGAGATCGAACGCTACCTGCGCATTGAGCAACCCTACGACTGCGCCGGCAGCGCCAAGAGCGAAGGCCTGGGCATCAGCCTGCTGGACGCCATCCTCAGCGACGACCCCACCGCCCTGGTCGGCCTGCCCTTGATCCGCACCTGCCGCATGCTGCGCGCCGCAGGCCTCACGCTGCCATGAACACGCCCGCCCTTACCCCCGGCCGTCTGTACCTGGTGCCCGCACCGCTGGACTTTGGCTGCGAGCCACAAGCACCCCTGCGCGACGCCCTGCCCGACGCCACGCTGGCCACGGCCGCCCGCATCACCCACTGGGTGTGCGAGAACGCCAAGAGCACGCGCGCCTACCTCAAGCGCATCGGCGCGCTGCACCCGCTGGCGTGGCCCCTGCAGGAACAGCACATCACCGAGCTGCCGCGTGAAGTGCACAAGAAAGGCGACCACGGCGACAAAGGCTCAGCGCCGTTTGACGCCCGCCCCCTGCTCGCCCCCGCCCTGGCCGGGCACGACATGGGCCTGGTCAGCGAAGCGGGCATGCCCGCCGTGGCCGACCCCGGCAGCTCGGTGGTGCGTGCAGCGCACGCACTGGGGCTGCAGGTGGTGCCGCTGGTGGGGCCGGTGTCGCTGCTGCTGGCGCTGGCGGCCAGCGGGCTCAACGGGCAGAACTTTGCCTTTGTGGGCTACCTGCCGCAGGACGCCGACGAACGCGCCCAGCGCATCCGCGCACTGGAGGCCTTGGCGCTCAAGAGCGGCCAAACGCAACTGTGTATCGAGACGCCCTACCGCAATGCCGCCCTGCTCCAGGCCCTGCTGCAAACCCTGCAGCCGGGCACCCACCTGGCCGTGAGCAGCGGCCTGACCCTGGCCAGCGCCCGCACGCGCAGCCAGACCGTGCGCCAGTGGCGCGCACAGCCCGACGGCCCCGACAAGCACACGCCCGCCGTGTTTGCCATCGGGCGCTGACCATATCGACATCCGCCCAGCGCGGTGCGCCAGCCCCTGCCACCGTCAGTGGCTGTGCGCCGCGCCGCTGACCAGGGTGACCACCGCCATCCCCAGCAGCAGCCAGAAAATCTGAAACGCCGTCTCGCGCGCAGACACATGGCGCTGCAGTTGCGGAATCAGGTCCGCCAGGGCCACATAGACAAAGCTGCTGGACGCCACGGCCAGAAAGAACGGCAGCCAGTCGTGCAACTGCCCCACCAGAAAGTAGCCCGCCACCCCGCCCAGCGCCGTGACGGCCCCTGCCAGCGACACCTTGACCAACGCGATGCGGCGGCTGGCGCTGCTCTGGCGCAGCACCACCAGATCGCCCATGTGGTGCGGCACCTCGTGCGCCAGCACCGACAGCGCCGCCACCAGCCCCAGGCGCATGTCGGCCAGGAAGGCCGAAGCGATCAGCACCCCGTCGCCAAAGCAATGCACGCTGTCGCCGGTCAGCACCGCCCAGCCACCGCCCTGCGACGCGGCGTGGTGGTGATGGTGCTCATGGCCATGCGCGTGGCCGTGTGAATGGTCGTGCCCGTGGCCATGGGCATGGTCGTGCTGGCCCTGCACCGGGTCGTGGTGCTCGTGCCCGTGGTGCCACAGCTCGGCCTTGTCCAGCAAAAAGAAGAACACCAGGCCCACCAGCAGCGTGGTGAACAGCTCATGCGCCCCGGCCTGGCTCTCGAACGCCTCGGGCAGCAGGTGCATGAAGGCCGTGGCCAGCAGCGCACCTGCGGCCAGGCTCAGCAGATGGCGCGTGCCCACACCGTCGGGCCGCGTGCCCAACCCGGTGTTCAAAAGCCCGGCGGCAAGCCACACGCTGCCGATCCCGGCAGCCAGAGTGGCCGTGATGATTGCTATCAAAATCATAGCTATTAGCGCTTATTGCGCTTGCCATAGAAAGTATTTTTATCAATATCCCCAAACAGGGATCTGCGAAGAATGCGCTGGCTGGCGAGCGCTGGCAAGGCATGCATTTTGATCTTAGCAAGCCTGTCAAGCACCCAGCCCCGTCCGCCAGGGCAATATCCGTGTTACCAACCCCTGAATCCACCCGCCACCGAGCCACACACCACGCCATGGGTGTAAGGTGACCGCATCCGAAGCCCAGCCCACACCACCATGCACATCCTTCTGACCGGCGCCACCGGATTCATCGGCCAGACCCTGCATGCCGCCCTGCGCGCCGCCGGGCACCAGGTGCACGCCGGGGTATCCCCCCGCAGCGCCCAGGCCAAGCTCCAGCCAGACCAGGTGCCCATGGACTTTGCCCGCGACACCACGCCCGAGGCCTGGCTGCCCCGGCTGCAGGGCATCGACGCCGTGGTCAACGCCGTGGGCGTGCTGCGCGACAGCGCCGCGCGCCCCATTGACGCCGTGCACCAGCACACCCCCTGCGCCCTGTTCGAAGCCTGCGCCCGGGCGGGCGTGCGCCGTGTGGTGCAGATCTCGGCGCTGGGCATCGAGGGCAGCGCCACGCGCTACGCCCGCACCAAGCTCGCCGCCGAGGCCTGCCTGCGCAACCTGGCCGAGGCCGGCAAGCTCGACCCCGTCATCCTGCGGCCCAGCGTGGTGTTTGGCAAAGGCGGCGACAGCAGCGCCCTGTTCATGAACCTGGCCCGCCTGCCCGTGGCGGTGTTCCCCGCGCCCATGCTCACGGCGCGCATCCAGCCCGTGTCGGTGCACGACCTGGCCGCCGCCGTGGTGGCCCTGCTCGGCCCGGCCCTGCAGCACACCGGCACCGTGGCCTGCACCGGCCCCGAACCCGTGCGCATGGCCGACTTCGTCGCCAGCCTGCGCCAGCAGCAAGGCCACGGCCCCGCGCTGGTGCTGCGCCTGCCCCTGCCGCTGACCCGCCTGAGCGCCCGCCTGGGCGACCTGCTGCCCGCCTCGGTGCCCTGGTGCAGCGAATCGCTGGCCCTGCTGGACAGCGACAACGTGGGCGATCCGGCGGCCTTCGAGCCATTGCTGGGCCGACCGGGGGTGCATTTCAGCCAGCTGGTGGCAGGGGCCTGGCGCTGAGGCTGCGCCCCCAAAATTCAAGTCAAATCAGCTTCTAGCGCTTACGAAACAAGCGCTAACAGCTATTAAAAAAATAGCAAATTGATGCGATTCCCAAAGGCACCCCGAAGATCGGCAGGGGCAAAGCCATCCCAAGTCACTGTCAAGGTTGAGTATTCTTCTTTCGGCCTCCGCGAATTGACGATCCGACAGGCTTGTCATAACATACAAACATTGCTTGAATTCCGGAGGTCAGCATGAGCATCCATACGTTCTCCAGCCGTGACTTCACGCGCGATGTATCCGCTGCCAAGCGCGCAACGGTGGATGGCCCGGTGTTTATTACCGACCGGGGGCGCCCTGCTTTTGCACTGCTCAAGATCGACGACTACTACCGCATCGCAGGGCAAAGCGAACGCTCGCTTCTTGACGTGATGGATGGCATCCTCGGGGGGGAAGGCATTGATTTCGAACCACCGCGATTGCAACTCCAGATCCAGGATGCGTCGTTCGACTGAAAGGCATCCATGTTCATCCTGGACACCAACGTCATTTCCGAACTGCGCCATGGCAAGCCCCATCAGTCGGCCGAGGTACGTGCCTGGGCGGCAGGGCAGCCCAGCAACAGGCTTTTTCTGTCGGCCATCTCCATCCTGGAGCTGGAGATCGGCATCCGCGCGCTGGAGCGCCGCATGCCGCCCCAGGGCAGTGCACTGCGCGCCTGGCTAGCCGGGGTGCGTGTGGCCTTTGCGGGCCGCATCCTGCCATTCACCGAAGACACCGCGCCCGTGTGCGCTTCACTGCACATACCAGACCGCCGCTCTGAGCGCGACGCCATGATCGCGGCCACGGCCATTGAGCACGGTTTTACCGTAGTCACTCGCAACGTGTCCGACTTTGCCGATACAGGCGTGGCGCTCATCAATCCTTGGGTTGCGTAGCACCTGGGCAACCCCGCCCTGACGACGCACCGCAGCCATCAGCCGCGTGCCCCCGTTCAGCCAGACCTTGCACGCGCATCAGCCACCAAAAATCAAGTGGCCGCCGCCAGCTTGTCCTGCGTGCGGGTATCGAAGTCACTCGCGTCATGCCGCTCATGCAACTGACTGGCAGGCTCGCCCCAGGTGCGGTTGACCTTGCGGCCGCGCTGCACGGCCGGGCGCCTGGCAATCTGGTCGGCCCAGCGCACCACATGGGTGTATTCATGCACCTGCAAAAACTCGCCCGCTTCATAAAGCTGGCCCTTGGCCAGAGCGCCGTACCACGGCCAGGCCGCCATGTCGGCCACGGTGTATTCGTCGCCCGCCAGATACTCGTGCGCGGCCAGGCGCTGGTTGAGCACATCCATCTGACGCTTGACTTCCATCGCATAGCGGTCAATGGCGTATTCGATCTTGATCGGCGCATAGGCATAAAAATGCCCGAACCCCCCGCCCAAAAATGGCCCGCTGCCCATCTGCCAGAACAGCCACGACAGGCACTCGGCCCGCTGGGCGGGCTTCTGGGGCAGAAAGGCGCCAAACTTTTCTGCCAGGTACAAAAGAATGGCACCGGACTCAAACACGCGCACAGGCTCGGCGCCACTGCGGTCCATCAGCGCCGGAATCTTTGAATTGGGGTTGACCGCCACAAAACCGCTGCTGAACTGCGCCCCCTCCTGGATGGGAACCAGCCAGGCGTCGTACTCGGCGCCACTGTGGCCCAGCGCCAGCAGCTCTTCCAGCATGACCGTCACCTTGACGCCGTTGGGCGTGGCGAGGGAATAGAGCTGCAGCGGGTGCTTGCCCACCGGCAGGTCCTTGTCGTGCGTGGCACCGGCAATGGGGCGGTTGATGCTGGCGAACTTGCCGCCGTTTTCCTTGTTCCATTGCCAGATGGCGGGCGGGGTGTAGGGGGACGAATCGGTCATGCGGGTGCTCCTTCAGGCAAATCGGTGGGCCACGGGCTGCGTGGCCTGGTGCTGAACGAGTGTACTGACGCGGGCCGGAATGTGCTTTGCCTGCGGCCTTCCGGCTGCGAGGACTGCATTGGGAACCATTGCAGGGAGGACAAGATATGTGAAGGACCGAAATCGACCCAGTGCGGGTATTGGCATGGATCAGGCGAACGGCCCGGCTGCCCGAAGCCCTCACTGGCTTCGGGCATACTGATTGAGATGCCATGCGGGAGTCGTCTATGCCGATGCACTACAAACAATATCAAGAAGAAGTCAGCGCTGATATCGCCAAGGTCCTTGGTGACGCAGAATGCCAGCCAATCCTCTTCATCGGAT
Organism: Giesbergeria sp.; assembly: GCA_023150295.1. Lineage (GTDB taxonomy): Bacteria > Pseudomonadota > Gammaproteobacteria > Burkholderiales > Burkholderiaceae_C > Simplicispira. The sequence goes on from JAKLLE010000003.1 coordinate 48,924, forward strand.
CGGGATTTTCGAAACGGTATGCCAAGGGTCCGAGTTGGGAAGAATTGCTCACCATTCTTGCGGCGAAGTGCCCGCTAATCGACAAAGAATTTGCGTACTACAAACAGACGTACAACGGCGATCTCAAAACTATCGGGACGGTTTTTACCGATCTCTATCGCGAATGGGCATGGGGCAAGGGAAAGAACGGATTCCCCGCTGACTACTTTAGCGCCGAAGCACCGGCCGATATTTTTATTAAGCACACTATTGCCGAACTGCTGAAGGGCCTTGGGCCGGATGACAAGGGCTCCTATGGATCGAAGGAGCTCGACGGTGAGGTCGCGGCGCTCATGAACATCAGCGCCCACGCGATCATCACGACAAACTACGATCAGGTAATCGAACCGCTATTCCCCGACTACGAGCCTGTAATCGGTCAACAGATCATGCGGAAGGCCTACCTCGCTATTGGTGAAATATTCAAGATTCACGGTTGTCGAACCGTGCCCCAGTCGATAGTCGTTAACGAGGCTGACTATTTACGCTTTGAAGAGGATCACAAGTACCTCAGCGCTAAGCTCTTGACTTACTTTATCGAGCACCCGCTCATTTTCATCGGTTACCGTGCCGACGACCCAAACATTAAAGCGATTCTCTACGATGTGTATCGGATGGTGCGTGCATCAACAACTGACCTTGTTCCGAACATCTACATTCTGCAGTGGGACCCATCCATTACTGATGCATCTAACCCGGCCCGTGAGTACGTCATCTCGGTCGCGCCCGACATCAACATCCGAATAAAAAGCATCGCGGCGAACTCGTTTGAGTGGGTGTTCAAGGCCCTGGGTCAGGCTGGCAACCTTGAGAAGATCAATACGAAGCTGCTGCGTGCCCTGATGGCTCGCTCCGTTGAATTGGTTCGATCAGACATCCCGAAGAAGCACGTCGAGATCAACTTTGAGCAGTTGGAGCATGCTGTCGAGTCGGGCGAGAACTTTGCGAAGCTGTTCGGCGTTACCTCTCTTGCTGACCCGTCAAAGGTCAATCTCGACTACAAGTACGCCGCCACAGGCGTAGGTCTGCAACTCGGTTACGACACATGGCACGAGGTTCGCAAGATCATCAACCAAATCAAGGATAAGACCGGTTTTGACATCACTGCGACGGACAACAAGTACCACATTGCCTTGAAGCTGGGACACAAGTCGCCCCAACTGACTCACCGCTACACGGACGCTGCAGTTGACCTCTTCAAGAGATTTGTCGCGGGCGAGGAATATGAACTCGACACAGGTATTGTCACCGTCGATAAGGCAGCCGTTGCTGTAACCACGGAGATATAGCGCCTTCGGTCTCATAAGGCACCTCCACCTCATGGCTAAGTGCCGGATCCAGCCCGTCTGTACTTCGCCATTTGCCAGGTGAATTTCCGCTCTTGGCCGATAGCAGCCCAGCCTCCCCTCACCCCCACCACCGCACCAGCCCCGCCGCTGCCGCCCCCAGCACCACCACCAGCAAAAACGGCAGCCGCAGCCACAGGGCCAGCGCGGCCACGGCCAACGCGGCCAGGCGGGCATCGAGCACCAAAGCGGTGCCCGCAGCAAACGTATTCATTACCGTCAGCGCCGACAGCAGGGCCACGGTGATGGCACCGGCCACGCGGGTCATGCGCGGGTTTTGCAGCCAGCGGGCCGGCACGGCGTAGCCCGCGAGTTTGGTGAGGTAGGTCGCGGCGCAAGCCAGCACGATGGCGGTCCAGAGCGTCATGGCGCGGCCTCCTCGCGCACGGAAGGCGCATCCGGGCTGCGCACCCACCAGCCCCAGGCGGCGCCCACCACGGCCGCCAGCAAAATGGGCAGGCCCGGTGGCAGCAACGGCACGGCCAGGGCGGTGGCCACTCCGCACAGCACCGCCAGCGCCACGGGTTCGCGCTGTTGCAAGCGCGGCCACAGCAGGGCCAGGAAGGCGGCCACAGCGGCGCCGTCCAGGCCCCAGCGGCGCGGGTCGCCCAGGGCGTCGCCCAACATGGCGCCGAGCAGGGTGAACAGGTTCCAGAGCACGAACACGCCGATGCCCGCCGTCCAGAAGCCGCGCCGCTGTTCATCGGGCGTGGTCTGGCCTGCGGCGGTGGCGGCGGATTCGTCGATGGTGAGCTGCGCGGCCACGGCCTTGCGCCAGCCGGTGGGGGCGATCATGGCGTTGAGCTGCATGCCGTAGACCGCGTTGCGCACGCCCAGCAGCGCGGCAGCGCCCAGGGCCGCAGAGCCCGCGCCGCCGCCCGCGATGACGCCGATGAAGGCGAACTGCGAGCCGCCCGTGAACATGAGCAGGCTCAGCGCCATGGCCTGCCACACGGTGAGCCCGGCGGCCACGGCCAGGGCGCCAAACGAGATGCCATAGAGGCCGGTGGCCACGGCAATCGACAGGCCCATGCGGATGGCGGGGGTCCAGGTGGCAGGGCGCAAGGTGGGTGGGCGGGGGTTCATCGACTTCAAATTTGATAGCTGGTTGCGCTTGCTGGATAAGCGCCGGAGGCCAAAAACACTTAAAACATCACCTCAACACGCTGTGGCGGTGGGTGAATGGCCGGCTTGCCCGGCGATCCGGCAAGACTGCAGCCCAGGGGCCGACATGGGGGCGCTGGGTCATACCGCGTCCGGTGGTCCGGAATGGGGTCAGAGCACGAGTTTCGCTGCGCGAAATCGTGATCTGACCCCATTCCTGCGCTTTGCCTGCGCCGCGTCTGCTCCGGCGCTGGGGCCTCAATGCGCCTTGTCCCAGTTCGGCCCCACGCCCACCTCGGCCAGCAGCGGCACCTTGAGCGCAGCCACATCGGCCATCAGGCGCGGGATGTGTGAGCGCAGCCAGTCCACCTCGCTCTCGGGCAGCTCGAACACCAGTTCGTCGTGCACCTGCATGATCATCTTGATGCCGGGCTTGTGGGCGTCCAGTTCTTTCTGCACGGCCACCATGGCCATCTTGATGAGGTCGGCCGCCGTGCCCTGCATGGGGGCGTTGATGGCGGCGCGTTCGGCACCGGCGCGGCGCGGGCCGCTCGCGGCGATTTCGGGCAGGTACAGGCGGCGGCCAAACACCGTCTCGACGTAGCCCATGGCTCGCGCAGCGGCCTTGGTTTCGTCCATGTACTGCTTCACGCCAGGGTAGCGCTGGAAGTAGCGGTCGATGTAGGCGGCGGCGGCCTTGGTTTCGATGCCGAGGTTCTTGGCCAGGCCGAAGCTGCTCATGCCGTAGATCAGGCCGAAGTTGATGACCTTGGCGTAGCGGCGCTGCTCGCTGGTCACCTGGTCCAGCGCCACGCCAAACACCTCGGCGGCGGTGGCGCGGTGCACGTCCAGTCCGGCGTGGAAGGCGTGCAAGAGCGCGTGGTCGCCGCTGATGTGGGCCATGATGCGCAGCTCTATCTGGCTGTAGTCGGCGCTGGCGATGACGCAGCCGGGCGGCGCCACGAAGGCCTCGCGCACACGCCGGCCCTCGGCGGTGCGGATGGGGATGTTCTGCAGGTTGGGGTCGTTGCTCGACAGGCGCCCGGTAACGGCCACGGCCTGCGCGTAGTGCGTGTGCACGCGGCCGGTGCGCGGCAGGGCCAGCTGGGCCAGCTTGTCGGTGTAGGTGCCCTTGAGCTTGACCAGGCTGCGGTGCTCCAGCAGCTTGGCGGGCAGGGGGTAGTCTTCGGCGAGCTTTTCCAGCACCTCCTCGTCGGTGCTGCGCGCGCCGGTGGCGGTTTTTTTGACCACGGGCATGCCGAGCTTGTCGAAGAAAATCTCGCCGAGCTGCTTGGGGCTGCTGAGGTTGAAGGGCTGGCCCGCGATCTCGTACGCCTCGGTTTCCAACTGCACGATGCGCTGGCCCAGCTCGTGGCTTTGCTGCGCGAGCGTGGGCGCGTCGATGAGCACGCCGTTGCGTTCGATGCGGTAGAGCGCCTCGCTGCTGGCGATTTCCAGCTCGTAGATGAAGCGCAGCTTGTCGTCGGCCTGCAAGAGCGGCCACAGCGCCAGGTGCACGTCCAGCGTCTGGTCCGAGTCTTCGCACGAGTAGGCGGCCGCCTTGTCCACCGGCACCTGGGCGAACGGGATCTGGTGCGCGCCCTTGCCGCACAAGTCTTCGTAGCTGATGCCGGTGCGGCCGGTGTGGCGCTCGGCCAGGCTGGACAGGCCGTGGGGCTTGTGCACTTCGAGCACGTAGCTTTGCAGCATGGTGTCGTGCGCGTAGCCCTGCACCTCGATGCCGTGGTTGGCGAACACGTGGCGGTCGTATTTGACGTGCTGGCCGAGCTTGTGGTGCTTGCCGTTTTCCAGCCAGGGCTGGAGGCGCGCCAGCACCTCGTCGCGCGGCAGTTGCGCGGGGGCGTCCGGCCCGGCGTGGGCCAGCGGAATGTAGGCGGCCTCGCCCGGCTGCACGCTGAAACTGATGCCCACGATTTCGGCGCGCATTTCGTCGAGCGAGGTGGTTTCGGTGTCCAGCGCCACCAGTTCGGCCTTCATCAGGCGCTGCAGCCAGTGGTCGAAGTCGGTCCAGTTCAGGATGGTGTCGTACACCACCGTGCGGTGCTGCGCGGCCTCGGCCACGGGGCTGGCGGAATGGTCGGCAAACAGGTCGCCGCTTTCGCCGGGCATGGCCACGATGGGCGCGGGCGCGGCGGCGGCATCACCGCCCAGCGTGCGCGCCAGGCCTTTGAAGCCGTAGGTGTCGCAGAAGGCCATGAGCGGCGCGGTCTGCGGCTGGCCGATGCGGATGGCGTCCAGCGCAGGCATGCCGGGCACCCAGCCGTTCAGGTCGCAGTCGGTCTTGATGGTGAGCAGCTGGCGGCTGGTGGGCAGCCAGTCCAGCGCCTTGCGCAGGTTCTCGCCCACGGCGCCCTTGACCTCGCTGGACCGCGCCACCAGGGCGTCCACCGAGCCGTATTCCTGCAGCAGTTTCACGGCGGTCTTGGGGCCTACCTTGTGCACACCGGGCACGTTGTCCACCGTGTCGCCCACCAGCATCTGGTAGTCCAGCATCTGGCGGGCGGGCACACCGAATTCGGCCTCCACCCCGGCCAGGTCGCGCACCTTGCCGCTCATGGTGTCGATGATGGTGATGTGTTCGTTCACCAGCTGGGCCAGGTCCTTGTCGCCGCTGGAGATGAGCACGTCAATGCCCTGGCGCGCGGCCGCCACGGCCAGGGTGCCGATCACGTCGTCGGCCTCCACGCCCGGCACGTCGAGCACCGGCCAGCCCATGAGGCGCACCACCTCATGGATGGGCACGATCTGGCTGCGCAGGTCGTCGGGCATGGGGCTGCGCTGCGCCTTGTATTCGGGGTAGAGCGCGTCGCGGAAGGTGGGGCCCTTGGCGTCGAACACGCAGGCCGCGTAGGTGCAGGGGTAGTCCTTGAGGAGCTTCTGCATCATGTTGATGATGATGCGGATGGCGCCGGTCTTTTGCACCGTGCCGTTGGGCAGGGTGGTGCTCATGGTTTCGCCGCCCGCGAAGAAGGCACGGTAGAGGTAGCTGGAGCCGTCCACCAGCAGCAAGGTCTTTTTGTCGCTCATGCGGGCGATTGTGCACACATGGCGGGGGTTCTGGCCCCAGGCTCCGCCGGGCCGGGCCGATACCGGCACAATGTCGCCAAAATGACCCCGAGGACACTGCCATGAAAGCCCTGCTCACCACCCTGATGATGGCCGCCGCCTGCCCGCTGGCCCTGGCCAGCACCGATTTCAAGAACGTGCCCCCGCCCCTGCAGAAGGCGCTGCACGGCAACGCGCTCAAGTCGGCGCACATGGAGGACGGCGTGCTGCGCCTGCACACCAGCAAGGCCGAGGTGTCCGAGCTGGTGTATGCCACCTTTGTGTTCCACAACATCTGCGGCGAGCAGTGGATGAACCCGCAGCAGTTCACGCAGTTCGGGCTCCAGCGGGTGGAGCTGCTCAACACCGACGGCAGCCAGGGCTTTGCCTTTGATGCACGCGGCGATGTCTGCGAGCGCATGGGCCAGCTGGGCAAGAACTTCCGCACCTTTATTGGCAAGTACACGGTCAAGTGCACGGCCGGTGCCTGCCCGCGCCCCTGACGCAAAGCGCGTCCGCGTCAGCCGGGGAAACCCGCTGCCCTGCACTGGGCGCTTGGTGTTCAATGCTTGCACTCTTTTCACTGCACGAGGAATACACCGTTGAAAACCCTCCCAAAAATCGCGCTGGGTACGCTGGCGGCCCTGGTGGTTGCCGGCACGGCCGGCTGGTTCAGCCTGGACAAGGAAACCCGCGGCCTTCTCAAGACCGTGCCCACCAACCGCGACCTTCTGTTCTGGAGCGTGCCGCAGCGCGACGCCGCCTTCCGCGCCCTCGACCGCATTCCGCTGCTGGCCAAGTGGCGTGTGGTGCAGCCCAGCAGCACGCCGCGCGCCCTGCCCCCTGGGCCGCCGCTGGCCTTGCCGCTGGATCTGGACGCCTACATGGCGGGCCAGCGCAGCAGCGCCATCCTCATCGTGCAGGGCGGCAAACTGCGCGTGGAGCGCTACGGCCTCGATTACGGCCCGGACGGCCGCTGGACGAGCTTTTCCGTGGCCAAGTCCTTCACCTCCACCCTGGTGGGCGCCGCGCTCAAAGACGGCCACATCAAGAGCATGGACGACAAGGTCAGCGACTACATCACCAGCATGAAGGGCTCGGCCTACGACGATGTGAGCATCCGCCAGCTGCTCACCATGACCTCGGGCGTGCGCTGGAACGAGAACTACAGCGACCCCAACTCTGATGTCGCCAAATTCAACAACCACCAGCCCGAAGCCGGTGTGCCCGCCATCGTGAGCTACCTGCGCCAGTTGCCGCGCCAGGCCCCGGCGGGCGAGCGCTGGCTCTACAGCACGGGCGAGACCAATCTGGTGGGCATCCTCGTGAGCGAGGCCACGAAGAAGCCGCTGGCGCAGTACCTGGAAGAAAAGATCTGGAAGCCTGCAGGCATGGAGCAGCAGGCCACCTGGATTCTGAGCAAGACGGGCCAGGAGATCAGCGGCTGCTGCATCCAGGCGGCGGCGCACGACTACGCGCGCATGGGCCAGTTCATCCTGGAGGGCGCCAAGGTGCAGGGCCAGGGCATCCTGCCCGAAGGCTGGCTGCAGGACGCCACCACCAAGCGCGCCGACATCGGCAAACCCGGACGTGGCTACGGCTACCAGTGGTGGACCTACGACGACGGCAGTTTTGCCGCACGCGGCATCTTCGGCCAGGGCATCTTCATCGACCCGAAACGCCAGCTGGTGATTGCCTCCAACGCCAACTGGGCCGGGGGCGCCAGCGCACCCAAGGAGAGCGAGGCGCGCGAAGCCTTCTACAAGGCCGTGCAGCAGGCCGTGGACGCCGAGGCGGCCGCCAAGCGCTGATGGAGCGTTACTCCAACAAGTACCTCAGCACATAAGGCAGGATGCCGCCCGCGCGGTAGTAATCCACCTCGATGGGCGTGTCGATGCGCAGCAACAGCGTGGTCTCCAGGCGCGTACCGTCACTGCGGTGCACCACGAGCCGCGCCGCGCTGCGCGGGGTGAGCGCGGGGTCGGGCAGGATGTCGATGCGCTCCTGCCCCGTCAGGCCCAGCGCTTCCCAGGATTCGCCCGCCTTGAACTGCAGCGGCAGCACGCCCATGCCCACCAGGTTGCTGCGGTGGATGCGCTCGAAGCTGCGCGCCACCACCGCGCGGATACCCAGCAACTGCGTGCCCTTGGCAGCCCAGTCGCGACTCGACCCGGTGCCGTACTCTTCGCCCGCAAACACCACCGTGGGCACGCCTTCGGCCTGGTAGCGCTGGGCGGCGTCGAAGATGGACAGCTTGTCGCCCGAGGGCTGGTGCAGCGTCCAACCGCCCTCCTCGCGCGAGCCATCGGCCTGCGGCGCCAGCATGAGGTTCTTGATGCGCACATTGGCAAAGGTGCCGCGCACCATGACTTCGTGGTTGCCCCGGCGCGCGCCGTAGCTGTTGAAGTCGGCCTTTTGCACGCCATGCTGCAGCAACCACTGGCCTGCGGGGGAGCTTTCCTTGATGGAGCCTGCGGGCGAGATGTGGTCGGTGGTGATGGAATCGCCAAACAAGGCCATGGTCCGTGCACCCTGCACAGCCACAGGATTTGAATGATTTTGGCCTTTAGCGCCCGCCGGATATGCGCCATCAGCTATTGATTTGATAGCAAAATCAGCAAAGAAAGGGGGCTCTGCAATGTAGGTGCTCTGCGGCCAGGTGTAGGCCGTGCCGCCCACGCCCTTGATTTTTTGCCACAGCTTGCCGGGATCGGTGGCCACCTTGGCGTAGTTCTCGCGGAAGGCCTTGCCCTTCATGGCGAACTTCAGGAGCTGGTGGATTTCCTCGCTGGTAGGCCAGATGTCGCCCAGATACACGTCGCGCCCACCCTTGCCCTGGCCCACGGGTTCGGTCATCAGGTCCTTGAGCACGGTGCCCGCAATCGCATAGGCCACCACCAGCGGCGGGCTGGCCAGGAAGTTGGCCTTGAGGTTGGGGTGGATGCGCGCCTCGAAGTTGCGGTTGCCCGAGAGCACCGCCGCGCACACCAGGTCGTTCTGCGTGATGGCCGCGTTGAGTTCGGGCGTCAGGTCGCCTGCGTTGCCGATGCAGGTGGTGCAGCCATAGCCCGCCAGCGCAAAGCCCAGCTTTTCCAGGTACGGCAGCAGGCCGGTTTCGCGGAGGTATTCGGTCACGATGCGCGAGCCGGGCGCGAGCGAGGTCTTGATGTGCGGCGCGACCCGCAACCCTGCCTGCACGGCTTTTTTGGCCAGCAGGCCTGCGGCCAGCAGCACGCTGGGGTTGCTGGTGTTGGTGCAGCTGGTGATGGCGGCAATCAGCACGTCGCCGTTGCCCACTGTCAACTCGGTGGAACGCAAGGGGTAGCGCGTGTGCAACACCTGCGCCGGGCGGTTGAAGCCGTTCTGCGCATTGGGCTTGCTGAACAGGTCAGCAAACTGGTGGCTGACCTGGCCCAGCTCGATGCGGTCCTGCGGGCGCTTGGGGCCCGCCAGGCTGGGGGTGACTTGCCCCAAGTCCAGCCGCACCACCTGCGAATAGTCCACCTCGCCCGCCAGCGGCACACCGAACAGGCCTTGGGTCTTGAAATAGGCCTCGAAGGCTTCGATCTCGGCCTTGGTGCGGCCCGTACCTTTGAAGTACTCGATGGTCTTTTCATCGACCGGGAAGAAACCCATGGTGGCGCCATATTCGGGCGCCATGTTGCCGATGGTGGCACGGTCGGGCAGCGCCAAGGTGCGTGTGCCCTCACCAAAAAATTCCACGAACTTGCCCACCACCTTGTGCTGGCGCAGGATTTCGGTCACCGTGAGTACCAGGTCGGTGGCCGTGACGCCCTCGCGCAGTTGGCCCGTCAGTTCAAAACCCACCACGTCGGGCGTGAGGAAGTAGACCGGCTGGCCCAACATGGCGGCCTCGGCCTCGATGCCGCCCACGCCCCAACCCACCACGCCAATGCCGTTGATCATGGTGGTGTGGCTGTCGGTGCCCACCAGGGTGTCGGGGTAGTAGATGCCGTCCTTGGTCTTGTGCACACCGCGCGCCAGGTATTCAAGGTTGACCTGGTGCACGATGCCAAAGCCCGGTGGCACCACGCCAAAGGTCTTAAAGGCCTGCATGCCCCATTTCATGAATTCGTAGCGCTCGCGGTTGCGCTGGAATTCGAGCTTCATGTTCAGGTCCAGCGCCTTCTTGCTGCCGTAGTGGTCCACCATGATGGAGTGGTCCACCACCAGATCCACGGGCACCAGGGGCTCGATCTTCTTCGGGTTCTTGCCCAGGCGCTGGGCGGCACTGCGCATGGCGGCCAGGTCGGCCAGCAGGGGCACGCCGGTAAAGTCCTGCAGCACCACGCGCGAAACGACGAAGGGGATCTCGTCCTGCCGCTGCGCCTGGGGCTGCCACTGGGCCAGTTGCTCGATGTGCGCCGGTGTGACCTTTTTGCCGTCGCAATGGCGCAGCACGGCCTCCAGCACGATGCGCAGCGACACCGGCAGGCGCCGTATGTTGGGATATTGCCTGGCCAATGCAGGCAGGGAATACAACTGCCCTTTTTTCCCCGATGCGGTGGTGAATGCCCGCAGGGTATGGGCCATGGGGTGTGCAGTTGCCTTGCGTGTGGCCATTTGGTGTGCCTCCAGTCGTGGGTATGGCCTGCTATTGGGTCACGAATGGCCAAAACTTGCAATGGCCCGCCTGAAAGCGGGGGTTCTGGCGCCAGATCAAAGGCCACCGGGGCCGGAATATCACCTTCCCAAAAGACCTGTGGGCATTTTCAGCCGCCCAACAAAAAGCCCGCCAAAGCGGGCTTTTGGGGGATGGAACTGCAAATACCGCTCAAATGGCGTATTGGGAGCGGTCCTGGCCTTGAATCCACTTGGGCGGCTTGCCGCGGCCCGTCCAGGTTTGGCCCGTGGCGGGATCGCGGTATTTGGGGGCCACCTTGGTGCCTGCCACGGCGCTGCGGCCGCGTGCGGGGGGAAACACATCCTGCGGGGTCAACTCAAATTCGGCCACCAGTGCGTGAATTTTGGCAATGGCGCCAGAAATGGCGTCCTGGCGGGCGGCCTTGATGCGCTGCTCCAGCGCTTCGCGCTCTTGAATGAGTTTCTTGTAATCTTCCATGGCGGTGTGGATGTTGAAGTGGACGACGGGCGAATTATATCCACAGATTAATATTCTTTACCAAACGCGCTGGCCTTGAGCGATCGGCCACCCCGACTTTCGCTGGGATTATTCCGATTATGGGGACCGATAAACCCTGTAGCCCGTTCAGTTTTCGCGGGTGGCCAGCACCTTGTCGATGCGTTTGCCGTCCAGATCGACCACTTCGAATATCCACCCCACACTGGCAATACGCTCGCCCACGCTGGGCAGGTGGCCCGATTCAGCCAGCAACAAACCCGCCAGGGTGTTGTAGCGCCCCTTTTCCTCTTCCGGCAATTCGCGGATGTCCAGGCGCACCTTCAGCTCCGACACGGGCACCAGCCCATCCAGCAGCCAGCTTCCGTCGTCACGCTGCACCGCCCAGGCGTCCAGCGGCGTGCCGGGCTGCAACTCGCCGGTAATGGCTTCGAGCAGGTCGCGCGGGGTCATCAGGCCCTGCACCACGCCGTACTCATCGACCACGAACACCATGCGCCCCGCGCGCTCACGGAATTGCTCCAACAGCTCCATGCCGCTGAGGGTTTCGGGCAAAAAAGCGGCCGCCTGGGCATGGGCACCGACGGGCAGCGGCTCCTGCGGCCCCAGCTCCAGCAGGCGCGCCACGCTGATGACGCCCACCACCTCGTCCAGCGACCCCCGGCACACCGGGTACCAGGAATGCGCGCCGGTGCTGCTGCCCGCGCTGGCCTGCTGCAGCGCCTGCGCCACCGAGCACGCGGCGTCCAGCCAGTGCACGTCGCTGCGCGGCACCATCAGGGACGTCAAGGGCCGGTCGTCCAGGCGAAAGACGTTCTGCACCATCTGGTGCTCGTGCTGCTCGATCACCCCGGCCTCGCGGCCTTCTTCCAGGCTGGCGGCGATTTCTTCCTCGGTCACGGCCCGCGCGGCCTCGTTGTCCACACGCAGCACCGCCAGCACCCCCTGGGTGGACAGCGACAGCAGCCGCACAAAGGGCTTGGCCACACGCGCCACCCAGACCATGGGACGGGACGCAAAGCGCGAAACGGCTTCCGGATACAACTGCCCTATGCGCTTGGGCACCAGCTCGCCGAACACAATGGTGATGAAGGTGATCACCGTGACCACCAACGCCGTGGCCGTAATGCTGGCAGGCCGCTCGGGCATGCCCAGGCTGTGCAGCCACACGGTCAGGTCGTCGCTGAACGCGGCTTCGCCAATGATGCCGTTGAGCATGCCGATGGAGGTGATGCCCACCTGCACCGAGGACAGGAACTGGGTGGGATTCTCCAGCAGCTTGAGCGCCGCCTGAGCGCCCTTGTCCCCCCCCTGGGCCATGGCAGAGAGCCGGGCCTTGCGGCTGGAGGCCAGTGCCAGCTCCGACATGGCGAACACCCCGTTGAGCAAGGTCAGCAGCGCAATCAGCAGAAAATCCATACTTCAGACGTTACAAAAAACACCATGGCACTTTACTGTATTGGCGATGTGCAGGGCTGCGATGCCTCGCTGCAGCACCTGTTGGACAACATCGGCTTCTCGCCCAGCCGCGACACGGTGTACCTGCTGGGCGACCTGGTGAACCGAGGCCCCGACTCTGCCGCCGTGCTGCGCCGCTGCATGCAGCACGAAGGTGCGCTGCGCTGCCTGCTGGGCAACCACGACCTGCACCTGCTGGCCGTGGCGCACGGCGTGCGCAAGCCCTCGCGGCGCGACACGCTGGACGGCATCCTGCACGCCAGTGACCGCGACACCCTGCTGCACTGGCTGCGCCAACAGCCCCTGGCCTGCGAACACCGGCATGCGGACGAACGCCTGCTGATGCTGCACGCAGGCGCCCTGCCCGCCTGGAGCCCCGAGGACGTGCTGCGCCTGGCAGGCGAAGTGCAGGCCGTGCTGCGCAGCGAGGACTTGCCCGGCTTCTTGCACCAGATGTACGGCAACCAGCCCGACCGCTGGGACGAGCGCCTGGACGGCGCGGATCGCCTGCGTGTGGTGGTCAATGCGCTGACCCGGCTGCGCTTTTGCTCGCCCCAGGGCGTGATGGACTTTGAAAGCACCGAAGCCGCCAGCCAGGCGCCGCAAGGCCTGCTGCCCTGGTTCGACGTGCCGGGCCGCCGCACTGCGGGCGCCTTGCTCGCCGTGGGGCACTGGTCCACGCTGGGCTTGCTCCAGCGGCCAGACCTGTTGGCGCTGGACACCGGTTGCGTGTGGGGCGGACAGCTCAGCGCCGTGCGCTTTGGCGCCACCCTGGCGCAGCGGGAGGTGCTGCAGGTGGCGTGCCCGCAAGCGCAACAGCCCGGCTGATTTTGCTATAATTTTTATAGCTGCCAGCGCTTGTTGGCATTGCCTTGATGGCTTATTTTATACACACCGATGGAGCAGACCCCAGTCCACCGCCCTCAGGCTGGGATCAAGCCACAGGATCCTGTGCCTTGAACAGGGCCGCCACCTTGCGCTTGGGCTTGATGTTGGGCGACACACGCCCTGTGGACGGGCGCTCGGCAGCCTCCCACGAAGGCTTGGGTGCATCGGCCGGGGTTTCGTAGGGCTGGTCGAAGAACGGGTCACGCGGCGCAGTCGGCGCATGGCGCGAGGGGCTGCGCGGCGCGCGGGCTGGGCGCTCGCTGCGGGCATCGCCCTGGCCTGGCTCGGCACCCTCGGCGTCGCGCCAATGGCGGCGCCCGTCGTTGATGCGGCCGCGCGGGCGGTCTTCGTCGTACTCCAGCGCCTCGATCTCGATCTTCTTCTTCAGGAGCTTTTCGATGTCGGCCACCAGGCGTGCATCGCTGCCCGAGACCAGCGTCACCGCCAACCCCGAGGCCCCGGCGCGACCGGTGCGGCCAATGCGGTGCACGTAGTCTTCGGCGTTGAAGGGCACGTCGAAGTTGAACACTGCGGGCACGTCCTTGATGTCCAGGCCGCGCGCGGCCACGTCGGTGCACACCAGCAGATCGACCGCGCCCTGCTTGAAGGCGTCCAGCGCCTTGAGGCGCTCGTCCTGGCTCTTGTCGCCGTGCAGCGCGGTGGTCTTGAGGCCTTCGCGCTCCAGGCTGCGGGCCAGGCGTGCGCAGCCCAGCTTGCTGTTGACGAAGATGAAAGCCTGCTTGATGCCCCGGGACTTGAGCACCTGGTGGATGGCGCGGCGCTTGTCATCGTCGCTGGCGCTGTAGAAATGCTGCTCGACGGTGGAAGCCGTTTCGTTGGGCCGCGCCACCTCGATGGTGATGGGATCCTGCAGGTAGCTGCCAGCCAGGCGCTTGATCTCGGGCGAGAAGGTGGCACTGAACAGCAGCGTGGTGCGCTGCTTGGGCAGGTAGCTCAGGATGCGCTGCAGGTCGGGCAGGAAGCCGATGTCCAGCATGCGGTCGGCCTCGTCGAGCACCACGTACTCCACCTGGTTGAGTACGGCGTTCTTGGCCTCGATGTGATCCAGCAGGCGGCCCGGCGTGGCCACCAGCACCTCGACGCCTTTTTTCAGCTCCAGCGTCTGGGGCTTCATGTCCATGCCGCCAAACACCACGGTGCTGCGCAGCTTGGTGTACTTGGCATACAGGGCGACCTGCTGGGCGACCTGGTCGGCCAGCTCGCGTGTGGGCAGCAGCACCAGGGCGCGCACCGGATGGCGCGCGGGCGAGGTGGAGCTGTTTTCGTGCTTGAGCAGGCGCTGCAGCAGCGGCAGCGAAAACGCCGCCGTCTTGCCGGTGCCGGTCTGGGCTGCGCCCATCACGTCCTTGCCGGTCAGCACGACGGGAATGGCCTGCGCCTGGATGGGCGTCATGGACTCGTAGCCCATTTCGGCCACGGCGCGCGCCAGCGGCTCGGCCAGCGATAGATTGGAAAAGGAGCTTGTCATTGAACCCGGTATTGTCGCACTGCAGGCCGCACCCGGCACAAGGCACCCCTCACGGCGGCTGGGAGACTCTTGCCCCACGCACCGTTTGCTATGATTTTTATAGCTTATGGCGCTTCATAAACGGGCGTTGCAGGACTATTTCACTCCAGCACTGCCCGCAGTTGTCGCGTGGTGGCGGACAAGCGGCGCGTGCCGATCTGGGCCAGGTTGTTCATCACGGTGAGGGCGGCCTGCGGGTGCTGCTGGGCCCAGGCGTCGAAATCGGCACGGGCCAAACGCACCAGGCGCGCCTTGCCATGCTCGGTGCCCGCGCAGGCGGTGCGTGGCGCGCCGCTGAGGAAGGCCATCTCCCCGAACGCCATCCCCGGCCCCACCGTGGCCAGGCGCAGGCCGCTGCTTGCGGGCCAGTGGGTCACCAAGGTGATGTGGCCCGACTGCACGACCAGCAGGTCGCGGTCGGTATCGCCCGCCGCAAACACAATGCCGTGCGCTGGCGCCCCCTGCGGGCGCAGCAGCCCTTCGAGCGCCTGGCGCGCCTGGGTCGGCAGGCCTTCCCCGATTTCTCCGAGCGGATCGCTGTCGGAATGGCGCACGCGCAGGTGCTGCGGACGTAGCGCCAGGATGGCCGCCTCGGCCCATTCGAGGGCACGGTCCAGGTCGGCAAAGCTGCGCACGGAGCTGCCCACCTGCGCTGCCGATACCGCGTCGAGCGCGGCCACCGCCACCGCGATGCCCTGCTGCTCCAGGTCGCGCACCAGGGCGCGCAGTTGGGCCAGCGCCGTGCTGTCCCAGGCGGGCACACGGCTGGCGTCCAGCACCACCCAGCGGTGCCGGGGCTGCAACAACAGGCGCACCTGCTCCGACAAATGGGCCGCCACGCCAAAGGACATGACGCCCTGCAGCTCGAACACCGCCACCTGGTTCATGCGCGGCGCAATCCAGCCATCCGTCACCGCACGGCGCAGGCGCCGCGAGCGCAGCTCCCCGTCCATGCGCACATGGCGCAGCACGGTGGTGGCCGAATCGTGCAGCAGCACAAACGTGGCCACCACCAGGCCGGCCACCAGCGCCACCACCCCGCCAAACACCGCAAACACCAGGGCCACCAGCCAGCTCTGTGCCCAGGTAAAGCGCGCCTGGCGCGCGTACTGGCTGGACCACATCAGGCCCGGCACCTGCAGCAAGCCCGCCAGCACCAGCCCCCCCGCCAGGCAGGCCATGGGCACCCAGGGCAGCCACCAAGTGCCCGTGAGTGCCACCCCCAGCATGATGGCCGCATGCCAGCGCGGTGCTTGCAGCGAAGGCTTGTCCTGCGCCAACACAATGCGCGAGCGCGAAGCGCTGGTGGATGCGGGAATCATGCCCACGAGCGCGCACAGCGCGCCCAGCAGGCTCTCGCGACGCAAGGCGGCGTTGGCGTCCACGCGCAGGCCGTGGTCCAGCTCCAGCTCCTGGTGGAACACCAGCACCTCCAGGCTGTTGACCAGGGCCATGAGCAAGGCCATCACCACCAGCGCCTGGCCATGGCGGTCCGCCAGCGCCATCCAGGGGATCCCGCTCCAATCGGGCCACAGCGGCCCGGCAAAGGCGCTGGGCTGCACAGCGGCGACAAACACATCCCCCAGGCCTGCGCCCCAAAAACCTGCCAACGCCACCCCCACAGACACCACCGCCACCGCCGTGAGCAAGCCCGGCATGCGTGGCCAGCGCCCGCGCAGCCACCAGGCCAGCGCCGCCACCCCCAACGCCGCCAGGGCATGCCAGGCCGTGCGTGCATCCCCCAGCGCGCCGCTGCCAAAGCCATTGCGCACCTGCCCCAGCACCATGGACAAGCCCACCCCGGCCGCAAAGCCATGCGTGACCGAAATGGGCAAAAAGCGCGCCACCGACGCCAGGCGCAACACCCCCAGCAGCCACTGAAACACAAAGGCCAGCGCCACCGTGGCACCGGCCACGGCCAGCACCTGGCGCGCATTCAGCCCCAGTCCAGGCGCTGCGCCATGCACGGTGGCCAGCACCGCCGCAAACAGCAGCGCCACCACCGTGGTGGGCGCGTACACCACCCCTGCACGGGGCGCGGCCAGTGTCAGCAACAAGCCCGGCAAGGCTGCCGACCACAGCGCCAATGCCGCCAGCGAGTGGTCTGCCGCCAAAGGCGCAAACGCCAGCAGCCCCAGGCCCACTGCATGGGGTACGGTGACAGCGGCGGCCGACCATGCGGCAGCAACGCCGGTGGCACCGGCGGCTGGCGACGCAGTCGTTGTGTTGGCGGGAACATGCTGCATGGGCCGCATGCTACGCTGCCCCTGGCTGCCAGGGAACCACCCTGTGCGCCGGACTGCCAGCTACACCATGCAACACCCCTCCACAGCATCCACGGCAACCATCGTGCTGACCGGATTCGACCCCTTTGGCGGTGACACCGTGAATCCCAGCACCGCCATCGCGCAGGCCTTGCACGGCCAGCGCATTGCCGGAAACACGGTGGTGGCGGCCCAGCTCCCCACCGCCTTTGGCGCAGCCCAGGAGCGCCTGCGGGGTCTGGTGCAGCAACACCAGCCCACGCTGGTACTGTGCCTGGGGCAGGCCGGGGGGCGCGCTGCGCTCTCGATCGAGCGCGTGGCCATCAACCTGGTGGATGCGCGCATTCCGGACAACCAAGGCCAGCAGCCCGTGGACACGCCGGTGCTGGCCCAGGGCCCTGCGGCCTACTTTGCCACGGCGCCGGTCAAGGCCATGCTGCAGGCCGTGCGCGCCTGCGGCCTGCCGGGTGAGGTGTCGCTGAGTGCGGGCAGCTTTGTCTGCAACGCGGTGTTCTATGGGCTGATGCACCACCTGGCCCAGTCACACCCCGGTGCACGCGGCGGCTTTGTGCATGTACCCTGGCTGCCCGAACAAGGCACACCCGCCCTGCCTCTGCGCGACATGGTGCGCGGCGTGCACGCACTGCTGTGGGCGGCGGTGCTGCACCCGCAAGACATTGCCCTGGGCGCGGGCGCCATCCATTGAGGAACAAGCCCCCACAGCCCTGGCCACCAGCCGTCAAAGCAGCCCGCCGAAGCAGGCGCTGCGAAACGCCCTGGAGACCGGACCTGCGAAGCCTCAGTTGAGGTTCAGCTTGCCCAAGGAGAACAGCCAGGTTTCACCGCTGTTTTCATCGACCCCATCGTTGTCGTTGACCAGCAGCACTTCGCCACTGGCAAGCACTGCAAGGCCCTCGATTTTTTCCACCACAAGGCCTTTGGTGGCGCGCAAGTCGGGCAAGACGTCACGCACCAGGGTTTTGCTGAGGGTGGCTCCATTGGCCACGCCGGTCAGGTCGATGCGATAGAGCTTCTTGATCCTGGCATCCGGGCCACCCTGGTTGTCACGTTCCACCACCAGGAATCGGCCATTGCCGAGCGCCGTGATGTCCGACAGACCCACCCAGCCCTTGTTGGGCGATGTCACTGCGTCGAGTGGGTAAAACATGAACTGCCATGTCTTGGCCGACAGGTCGTAGACACCAATGCGCGCCATCGTTTCGCCAGCCCAGGCACGCTGGAACGCCACCACCAGCTTGCCGTTGGATTCGGCAATCCCCTCGAAGCCAAAGCGCTGCTGCTTGGCATTGACATCGGCGGGCAACTGGACGATGTCCTCCACCACACCTGTCGCCGACAGCTTGAACACCAGGTTGGCCGACAGCACAGGGCGGGCTGCTTCACCCACGGTGCCCGCACCTTCGGAGGCGATCCAGAAGCCGCCACCCGACGCGAGCGAAATGCCCTCCGGATCCAGGTTGACGCTTCCATCGGCGTTCACCAACGCGGCAAGGTCGGTGGCATCAAATGCGTTGGCATCTTTGGCGGCTGGCAAAAGGGCCGCCAGGGCGGCAATCTTTCCGTTGGGGTCGGTAATGCGAATCTCGCGTTGGAGGCGGGCAGGCTTGACGCCGGTGTCTATCTCAAAGATGCGGTTGCCACGGAAAAAGCTGTCGTCAATGCCGTACACCACCGCACCGGAAGGCGCGGCCACCAGACCGGACAGCGCAGACCACGGGATCGGCGTGCCATCGGCGCGGTGGGTCGACTGGATCGTCGGGTAGGCGGCCGACGCACTTTGGTACTGGTAGATGTTGAGCGCCGAGCGCAGGGTGGAGCTGGTTGCACGGTCGTCGTTCTCGCTGGCGGCGATCACCAGATTGCGCGAAGGAATGGCCAGCAGCCCTTCGGGAGCCAAGGCGGCAGGCAGCACTTGCTTGAACACGGGCTGGTTTTTCTGACCCATGTCGTACACGGCCAGCACGCTGGAGCGCTCGGACGCCACAAACAGGTAGTCGGTGCCATCAAAACGCCCAAAAGCCACGTTCTCGGGCTCATTGCCCTTGGCATCGGAACGTTTGTCGTTGGTGTGACCTATGCGCGCCACCAGATGTTCAAGGCTGTTTCCCGCGTCGTAGGCCACGGTACCGTCGGTGTTGAAAATCGTAAAGCCGCGGCTGCCGCCGTTCCAGTCACCCTCGTTGGCCGTGGCAAATTGGCTGCTGGAAATCCAGGTCACTCCATCGGGTTCCCGCAAACGGTTGGCCTGGGTTTCCGTCAGGCTCACGTTGTTGGGCCTGGGAGCGTCCGTCAAGTCCACCTGGCTGAGGGTGACCGCACCGGCGCTGAAATGCCGCGTGACCTTGCCCGAGGGAAGATCGACCAAGGCGATGTGGTTGTTTTCCTGCAGCGTGACCACGGCCACGTTGTCTTCGTTGATGGCGACGTACTCTGGCTCCGCATCCTCCGGGACAATCGTCGCCAAGCCCTTGAGTTCGACCACGCGTGTTTTCCAGGCGGTGGGCGCGCCCACGGTGTCCACGATGGTCAG
This sequence comes from Giesbergeria sp., assembly GCA_023150295.1. Lineage (GTDB taxonomy): Bacteria > Pseudomonadota > Gammaproteobacteria > Burkholderiales > Burkholderiaceae_C > Simplicispira. The sequence continues at coordinate 68,269 of JAKLLE010000003.1, forward strand.
GTAACCCGAGGGCGCCTGGGGCAGCGCCCCCTTGTTGACCCCCTCGTCGCGCTCGTTTTCAATGACCACGGCCACATACTTGCCATCCTTGCTGCGCGCCACGGAATCAGGCTGCCCACCCAGTGCAATCTCCGTGATCAGGCTGCGTTTGGCGATATCCACTACCACCAGCTTGCCCGAAGCATTGGTGAAGCTGGCGGAGGTATTGACAGCGACCAGCGCATGGCCTCCCAGCACCGTCACCGACGTTGGCTCACCGCCCATGGCCAGGTGACCCAGCGCCTTGGGGCTGGCAGGGTCGGTGATGTCCACAAAGCCCACCTCCCCCTTGAGGCTGTTGGTGTAAACCAGTGTCATGCCGTCTTCGCTGGCGGCAACGATTTCAGCCGCCGTGGGCGTGCTGTCTTCGCATGAGGCCCCCACCTGGGAACAGACCGTGAAAGTGGCCACCCGGTTGAAGAACTTGCCAGGATTGCTGACGGAAGGAGTGTCTGCTGCACTGTCATCGTCGCCACCACAGGCCACCAAGAGCCCGGACAATGCCACACAAGCCGCCAGTGCCACCGCTGATTTCTTCATGCGAACTCCAAATGAACAAAAGGCCCCAATGTATGGAGCCCTTGTGTCAGACATATGAAACATCCTGGACAGCCCACTGTCATGGGCCGCCATCGCTGGCGGTGTCAGGCGCGCGGCAGTGTCACCCCGTGTTGCCCCTGGTACTTGCCGCCCCGATCCTTGTACGAGACTTCGCAGACGTCGTCCTTGTCGCTCTCGAAGAACAGCACCTGGGCGCAGCCCTCGCCCGCGTAGATGCGCGCGGGCAGCGGCGTGGTGTTGGAGAACTCCAGCGTCACGTAGCCTTCCCACTCGGGCTCGAACGGCGTGACATTGACGATGATGCCGCAGCGCGCGTAGGTGCTCTTGCCCAGGCAGACGGTGAGCACGTTGCGCGGGATGCGGAAGTATTCGACGGTGCGCGCCAGCGCAAAGCTGTTGGGCGGGATGATGCAGCTGTCGCCCTCGAAATCGACGAAGCTCTTCTCGTCGAAATTCTTCGGGTCCACCACGGTGCTGTGGATGTTGGTGAACACCTTGAATTCGGGCGCGCAGCGGATGTCGTAGCCGTAGCTGCTGGTGCCATAGCTGATGATCTTGCGGCCCTCGGCCTCACGCACCTGGCCGGGCTCGAAGGGCTCGATCATGCCGTGCTCGGCCGCCATGCGGCGGATCCATTTGTCGCTCTTGATGCTCATGGTGGAAGGCTCCTGGCCAGTACTACGTTTTTGATAGCTATAGGCGCTTGATCATCAGGCGCAGAGGCCGTATTTTGCCTGCGAAATGACTGTCTGCTCAACCAGGCGGTCATCGCCCAGCACGATCATGGCAAACAGCAACTCGTCCAGGCTGCTGGCCTGGGCCGTGCGGCGCGCCAGCAGAGGCGTAGCCTGGGGGTTGAGCACGACGAAGTCGCCCTCGCAGCCCGGCTGCAGGTTGCCCACCACGCCGTCCAGCCCCAGCGCGCGCGCCGCGCCCGCCGTGTGCTGCCACCAGAGGTGCTGGGGCGAGAGGCTCAGGCCCGGCTTGGTCTGCCCCTCGCGCCCCACGGTGTAGGCCGCGAGCATGGTGCGGAACGGCGAGAAGCTCGTGCCCCCGCCCACATCGCTGGCCAGGCCGTAGGCAAAGCCCGCGCAGTCGGCCGCTTGGTAGTCAAAAAAGCCACTGCCCAGAAACAGGTTGCTCGTGGGGCTGATAGCAGCAGCGGTGGAGCGCTCGCGCATCAGCACGCGGTCGGCCGCGTCGAAATGGATGCAGTGCGCATACACGGCGCGCCCACGCATCAGGCCAAAGTCGTCGTACACCGCGAGGTAGCTGCGCGAGCGCGGGTACAGCTCGCGCATCCAGCGCACTTCGTCCAGGTTTTCGGCCACATGGGACTGAATCCACACATCGGGGTACTGGGCCGCCAGCTTGCCTGCGCCTCGCAGTTGCGCCGGGCTGCTGGTGGGCGCAAAGCGCGGCGTGATGGCGTAGCCCAGCCGATCCAGGCCATGCCAACGTGCGATGAGTTCCTCCGTGTCGATGAGGCTTTGTTCGGTGTCGTCGCGCACGCCATCGGGCGAATGGCGGTCCTGCAGCACCTTGCCGGTGATCAGGCGCAACTGGCGCCGCCGCGCCTCGGTGAACAGTGCATCGACCGAGTGCGGGTGCGAGGTGGCGAAGGCCAGCGCCGTGGTCACACCGTTGCGCAGCAGCTCATCGAGGAAAAACTCGGCCACCTGGGCTGCATAGCCCTCCGCGACAAAGCGCTTCTCGTGCGGAAAGGTGTAGTTCTCCAGCCAGGGCAGCAGGCCCTCGGCGGGCGAGCCGATGACGTCGGTCTGCGGGTAGTGGACATGCATGTCCACGAAGCCCGGCGCAATGATGCGCCCCGGCCAGTGCGTGACCGGGTGCCCGGCGAACTGCGGCGCGAGCTGATGCCAGGCACCGGCCGCCTGCACGCGCTGGCGGCCAGAAGCATCAGGGCCAATGGCGAGCAGGCCATCCTCGTCATAGAGGGCCTGGCCGTCCTCGGAAAAGCGCAACAGGGCAGAGCGGTAGAGGTGCATGGCTGCAAGCTTACCGGAGCCACACCAACTGGCGCGGCCCAGACCATGGACATCGTGCAAGGGCCGCCTCGCAGCGATGGGGGCCCCCTCTCCCCCGACCCCTCCCCCGCGAGGGGGGAGGGGAGGTGTTTCCCCCTCTCCCCTGGCGGGAGAGGGTCAGGGGAGAGGGGGCGCCGAAGGCGACACAGGGCAGTGTCAGATATGCAGTGCGTGCCCCAGCGCCCGCAGCGCCGCTTCCTGCACCGCCTCGCCCAGCGTGGGGTGGGCGTGGATGGTGCCCGCCACGTCCTCCAGCCGCGCGCCCATTTCGATGGACTGGGTGAAGGCCGCCGCCAGCTCGGCCACGCCCTGGCCCACGGCCTGCCAGCCGAGGATCAGGTGGTTGTCGCGCCGGGCCACCACGCGCACGAAGCCGCCGGTGGCTTCCAGCGTCATCGCACGGCCATTGGCGGCGAAGGGGAAGGCCGCAGCAATGCAGTCCAGCCCTGCGGCTCGCGCCTCGCCCGGCGTCTTGCCCACCACCACCACCTCGGGGTCGGTGAAGCACACGGCCGGGATGGCCATGGGCTCGAAGCGCCGGTGCTTGCCCGCGATCACCTCGGCCACCACCTCGCCCTGCGCCATGGCGCGGTGCGCGAGCATGGGGTCGCCGGTGATGTCGCCAATGGCCCAGACGTTGCGCATGGAGGTGCGGCACTGCGCATCCACCGCCACGTAGCGCCCGGCCATGTCGAGCTGCAGCGATTCGAGCCCGAAGCCCGTGGTGCGCGGCTTGCGGCCCACGGCCACGAGCACGCGGTCGGCGGGCAGCGCGAACTCGTCGGCGCGGACGCTGCGCACGCGCACGCCATGCTCCTCGTCGTAGCCCTGCACGCTGCAGCCCAGGTGCAGCACGACGCCGCTCTTTTCCAGCGCGTCGAGCACAGGCTGGGTCAGCTCTTCGTCGTAGCCGGGCAGCACGCGCTCGGCCGCTTCGACCACGGCGACTTCCACGCCCAGCTTGCGGTAAGCCATGCCCAGCTCCAGCCCGATGTAGCCCGCGCCGACCACGACCAGGCGGCGCGGCAGGCTCTCGGGCGAGAGCGCGCCGGTGGACGAGACGACCGCGCCGCCGAACGGCAGCATGGGCAGCTCGACCGGCTCGGAGCCCGTGGCCAGCAGCAAGTGCTCGCAGCGCACGCGCACGGGCTCGCCTTCGGCGGGCTGCACGGTCACGGTCTTGCCATCCTCGATCTGCGCCCAGCCCTTATGCACCTGCACGCCGGCCTTGCGCAAGAGCGCGCCCACGCCGCTGGTGAGGCGCTTGACGATGCCGTCCTTCCAGCGCACGGTCTGCGCGATGTCGATGCTGGGCTCCTGCACCTTGATGCCCAGCGGCGAGCCGTGGGCCTGGTGGCGCGCAGCGTCAAACGCGTGCGCGGCGTGGATCAGCGCCTTGGACGGGATGCAGCCGATGTTCAGGCAGGTGCCGCCCAGGCTCTCGCCCTCGACCAGCACGGTGGGAACGCCGAGCTGGCCCGCGCGGATGGCGGCCACATAGCCGCCGGGGCCGCCGCCGATGACCAGCAGCTTGGTAGAAACTTCCTTCATCGTCTTACTCCACGAACAGCAGGGCCGGGGTTTCGAGCAGCGCGCGCATGGCCTGGATGAATTGCGCCGCGTCCATGCCGTCGACCACGCGGTGGTCGAACGAGGACGAGAGGTTCATGAGCTGGCGCGCCACCACCTGGCCGTTGCGGAACATGGGCCGCTCCACCATGCGGTTGACGCCGACGATGGCCACCTCGGGGTGGTTGATGACCGGCGTGCTGGCGATGCCGCCCAGCGCCCCCAGGCTGGTGAGGGTGATGGTCGAGCCCGTCAGTTCCTCGCGCGGCGCCTTGCCACTGCGCGCGCCCTCGGCCACGCGCGCGATGCCTGCCGCGCAGGCCCACAGGTCCAGCGCCTCGGCGTGGCGAAGCACCGGCACCATGAGGCCGCCGTCGGTCTGCGTGGCTAGCCCCAAGTGCACGGCCGCGTAGCGCGTGACCACGCCAGCCTCGTCGTCGAAGCGGGCGTTGATCTGCGGAAAATCACGCAGCGCCAGCACCATGGCGCGCGCCAGGAAGGGCAGCAGCGTGAGCTTGCCGCGCGTGGCGCCATGGATGCGGTTGAGCTGCTGGCGCAGTGCCTCCAGCTCGGTCACGTCCACCTCTTCCACGTAGCTGAAGTGCGGAATGCGGCGCTTGGCCTCCTGCATCTTCTGCGCGATCTTGCGGCGCAGGCCGATGACGGGGATGGCTTCCTCGCCATGGCGCTCCACATAGGGCGAAGCGCCCTGCCCCGGCGCCTGGCCGCCACCGGCCAGGTGGGCATCCAGGTCGTCGTGCCCGATGCGCCCAGCCGGGCCGCTGCCGTGCACGTAGCGCAGCTCCACGCCCAGGTCCAGCGCCCGGCGGCGCACCGCCGGCGAAGCCAGCGGGCGCTCGTCCGCCGTGCGCGGCACCACGGCGGCGCGGGGCGCCGCCGTGGGCCGCGCCGCCGCAGGTGCCACAACGGGGGTAGGCGCTGGAGGCGCCTCGGATGCTATCAAAACAGTAGCTTCTTGCGCTTGATGGGCGGGCGCCGGAGCCGAATTTTGCTTCAAGTTTCCTTCGCCCTCCACCTCCAGCCGCACCAGCTCGGAGCCCACGGCAATGGACTGGCCCACGGCGCTGCCCAGTGCCAGCACCTTGCCCGCCACGGGTGAAGGAATTTCCACCGTGGCCTTGTCGGTCATCACGTCGGCGATGGGCTGGTCTTCGGCCACCACATCGCCGGGCTGCACATGCCAGGCCACCAGTTCCACTTCGGCAATGCCCTCGCCAATGTCGGGCACGCGGATCACATAAATACCCATGTCATGCCTCCACTGCGCGTTGCAGGGCCGCGCCCACGCGCGCGGGACCCGGGAAATAGGCCCATTCCTGGGCGTGCGGGTAGGGGGTGTCCCAGCCCGTCACGCGCTCGATGGGGGCTTCCAGGTGGTAGAAGCATTCCTTCTGCACCAGCGCCGCGAGTTCGGCGCCGAAGCCGCCGGTGCCCGTGGCCTCGTGCACCACGACGCAGCGGCCGGTCTTCTTCACCGAGTGGACGATGGTCTCCAGGTCCAGCGGCCAGATGGAGCGCAGGTCGATGATCTCGGCGTCGATGCCGGCCTCGCGCGCGGCGCATTCGCTCACCCAGACCATGGTGCCGTAGGTCAGCACCGTGACGGCCTTGCCGGGGCGGAACACGGCGGCGCTGCCCAGCGGCACCGTGTAGTAGCCCTCTGGCACCATACCCATGGCGTGCTTGGACCAAGGCACGACCGGGCGGTCGTGGTGGCCGTCGAACGGGCCGTTGTAGAGGCGCTTGGGCTCCAGGAAGATGACCGGGTCATCGTTCTCGATGGAGGCAATCAGCAGGCCCTTGGCGTCGTACGGGTTGCTCGGCATCACCGTGCGCAGGCCGCACACGTGGGTGAAGATGGCCTCGGGGCTCTGGCTGTGCGTCTGCCCGCCGTAGATGCCGCCGCCGCAGGGCATGCGGATGGTGAGCGGCGCGGTGAAGTCGCCCGCCGAGCGGTGGCGCAGGCGCGCCGCCTCGGAGACGATCTGGTCCATGGCCGGGTAGAAGTAGTCGGCGAACTGGATCTCCACCACCGGGCGCAGCCCGTAGGCCCCCATGCCCACGGCCGTGCCGACAATGCCGCCCTCGGAAATCGGCGCGTCGAAGCAGCGCGACGTGCCGTACTTGGCCTGCAGGCCCTCGGTGACGCGGAACACGCCGCCGAAGTAGCCCACGTCCTGGCCATAGACGATGACGTCATCGTCGCGTTCCATCATCACGTCCAGGCCCGAGCGCAGCGCCTGGATCATGGTCATGGGCACGGTCCCTGCCGTGGCCGCCGTGTCTTTGTCTTGCGTTTCCATGGCTCAAACCCCCAGTTGCTGGCGCTGCCGGCGCAGATGCTCCGGCATGTCCTTGTACACATCGTCGAACATCGTCGCGGCGCTGGGCACGCGGCCGTCGAGCAGCGTGCCGTGGCTTTCGGCCTCCTTCTGCGCGGCGATGACTTCGGCCTCCAGCTCCTTCTGGGCCTGGGCGTGGCGCTCTTCGCTCCACTCGCCGATGGCGATCAGGTGTTGTTTCAGGCGTTCGATCGGGTCGCCCAGGGGGAAGCGCTGCCAGTCGTCGGCGGGGCGGTACTTGGACGGGTCGTCCGAGGTGGAATGGGGGCCTGCGCGGTAGGTCACCCACTCGATCAGCGTAGGACCGTGGTTGGCGCGCGCGCGCTGCGCCGCCCACTGCGAGGCGGCGTAGATGGCCAGGAAGTCGTTGCCGTCCACGCGCAGCGAGGCGATGCCGCAGCCCACGCCGCGTTGGGCGAAGGTGGTGCCCTCGCCCCCCGCGATGGCCTGGAAGGTGGAGATGGCCCACTGGTTGTTGACCACGTTGAGGATCACCGGGGCACGGTACACGTGGGCGAAGGTCAGCGCGGTGTGGAAGTCGGACTCGGCCGTGGCGCCGTCGCCTATCCAGGCGGAGGCGATCTTGGTGTCGCCCTTGATCGCTGAGGCCATGGCCCAGCCCACGGCCTGGATGACCTGGGTGGCCAGGTTGCCCGAGATCGAGAAGAAGCCCGCGCGCTTGTACGAGTACATCACGGGCAACTGGCGGCCCTTGAGCGGGTCGCGCTCGTTGCTCATGAGCTGGCAGATCAGCTCGGACATGGGAATGTCATCGCGCGAGAGCAGAAGGCCCTGCTGGCGGTAGGTGGGGAAGCACATGTCGCCCTCTTCCAGCGCCTGCGCATGGGCCACGGCGATGGCCTCCTCGCCCAGACACTGCATGTAGAACGAGAGCTTCTTCTGGCGCTGGGCGACCAGCATGCGCGCGTCGAAGATGCGCGTCTTCATCATGGCGCGCAGCCCACGCCGCAGGCGCTCGGGGTGGATGGCTGGGGCCCAGGGGCCGACGGCGCGGCCCTCGTCATCGAGCACGCGCACCAGGCTGTTGGCCAGGTCGGCGGTATCAAAGGCGGGGGAATCGGGGGGAGGTCTGCGTACTGCGCCGGCGGGCGAGACGCTGAGATAGGAGAAGTCGGTCTTGCAGCCCGGGCGCCCAGTAGGCTCCGGCACATGCAGCCGCAGGGCTGTGTGCGATGTCATCCACGGTCTCCGCACGCGATTGTGTCGCGCGCTTTGGTTTTGGATTGGGATGCAACACCGGGGTGTTGGCGTTGCATCCCCCTCTTTGCGCTGTAGCGCAGCCGTGGATTCTATGCCCGCACAAAGCGGGTTGCCAGCCGGGAAAAACCCGCCCGCAACAGGGTCAGCGCGTGATCTTGCCCTGCACGCCTTCAACCAACCAGTTCATGCCGAGGATCTGGGCATCACCAAGCGTCTGCCCCTTGGCGATCACCTCGTGCCCCTCGTTGTCGCGTACGGCGGCCTTGGCGGCCTGGAAGGGGTGCAGCTTGCCCGCGGCGATGTCCTTCTGGCGCGCCAGCACCTCCTGCTGCACGGCCTGCGGCACCTTGCTGCCGAAGTCTCCCACGCGGATCATGCCCTCCTTCACGCCACCCCAGACCTTGCCGCTCTTCCAGGTGCTGTTCTGCACGGCGCGCACGCGGGCCGTGTAGTAGTCGCCCCACTGGTGCGTGACCGCCACGATCTGCGCGTCCGGCCCCACGCGGCGCATGTCGGAGTGGTAGGCCACCGCCAGTTTGCCGCGCTCCTGCGCCGCCGCCATCACCGCCGTGGAGCCGGTGTGGAAGGCAACCACATCGGCGTCCTGGTTGAACAGCGCCATGGCACCATCACGCTCCTTGGGCGGGTCGAACCAGACATTGAGCCACACCACCTTGACCTGCGCCTTAGCGTTCACCGAGCGCATGCCCAGCGTGAAGGCGTTGATGCCCTGCAGCACCTCGGGGATGGGGAAGCCCGCCACGTAGCCGGCCACGCCGGTCTTGCTCATGCGACCTGCCGCGATGCCCGCGAGGTAGCGGCCCTCGTAGTAGCGCGCATTGGCCGTGGCCACGTTGGGTGCCTGCTTGTAGCCGGTGATGGACTCGAACTTCACGTCGGGGAAGTCCTGCGCCACCTTGAGCGTGGGCTCCATGTAGCCGAAGCTGGGCGTGAAGATGATCTTATGGCCCGTGGCCGCCAGGTCGCGGATCACGCGCTCGGCGTCCGGCCCCTCGGGCACGTTCTCGACAAAGGTGGTCTTGACGCCCGCGCCCAGCGCGGCCTCGACGGCCTTGCGGCCCTCGTCGTGCTGGCGCGTCCAGCCGGCCTCGGTGATGGGCGAGACATAGACGAAGCCCGCCTTCACGGGCTCGGCGGGCGCCTTGGTCTGGGAAAAAACGGGGGAGAAAAAACAGGCGGCCGCGAGCGCGGCAGCGAGGTTTTTGTACATGGTGTTCCTCTACATGGTCCCGAAGACTGAAAAAGCAAAAGACCGCCGGGACAGCGGTCTTTGCGCAGGATTTTACCGCAGGCACCCTGCGGCACCCGCGCGGGCTACCATGCGGCCATTGCCCCCTCTTCCAAGGAGCCTCTGCATGCCCCTGTTCGTTGATCCCACCCCGCCAGGCCAATGCCTCTTCTGCAAACTTGTTGCGGGCGAGATTCCTTCAGCACGCGTGTACGAAGACGCACTGACCATCGCCTTCATGGACATCGGCCAGGTCAACCCCGGCCACGTGTTGGTGGCCACCAAGCGCCATGCAGCCACGCTGCTGGACATCACGCCACAAGAGGCCGCCGCCGTCATGCAGACCGCACAGCGCGTGGCCAATGCCATCCGCGAAGTGTTCGACCCGCCGGGCATCACCCTGCTGCAGGCCAATGGCCGCGAGGGCGAGCAGACGGTGTTCCACTTCCACATGCATGTGGTGCCGCGCCATGCGCAAGATGGCATTGGCTTTACCTGGCCGCGCAAGAACCCCGACGCCGCCGTACTAGGGGACTACGCAGACCGCCTGGCAGCGGCCATTGCGCCCACGCCCTGAGTAGTGGTAACGCTCAGTCGTACTCGACAAACCGCTCGAAGCTCTCCTTGAGCTTGTGCTGCCAGATGCGCTTGTCGGCCTCACTGGCAAAGCTGGCCTCGAAGCTGTTGCTGGCCAGTTGGTAGGCGTGGCGCGCCGTCATGCCGGTGGCGGCGAAGACCTGGGTGAAGTTGTCGTTGATATAGCCGCCAAAATACGCCGGATCATCGGAGTTGACAGTCGCGCACAGCCCAGCCTCCAGCAGCTGGCGCAGGTTGTGGTCCTTGAGGTCAGGGAACACGCACAGCTTCTGATTCGACAGCGGGCACACCGTGAGCGGCACGCGATCCTGCGCCAGGCGCTGCATGAGCGCAGCGTCCTTGAACGCCTGCACGCCATGGTCGATGCGCGCGACCTTGAGCACATCCAGCGCGCTCCAGATGTAGGCGGGCGGCCCCTCCTCGCCCGCATGGGCCACCAGGTGCAGGCCCAGTTCGCGGCAGCGCGCAAACACGCGTGCAAACTTCTCGGGCGGGTGGCCCAGCTCACTGCTGTCCAGCCCCACGCCAATGAACTTGTCCTGCAGCGGCAGCGCCTGCTCCAGCGTCGCGAAGGCATCTTCCTCGCTGAGGTGGCGCAAAAAGCACAGGATCAGGCTGGCGCTGATGCCCAGCAGGGTCCGCGCGTCCTCACAGGCACGGTGCAGGCCGTTGATAACGGTTTCGATCGGCACCCCGCGTGCCGTGTGCGTCTGCGGGTCGAAAAAAAGCTCGGTATGAACCACGCTGTCGGCTGCGGCGCGCGCCAGGTAGGCACGCGCCATGTCGTAAAAGTCCTGCTCGTGCAGCAGCACGCTGGCACCAGCGTAGTAAATGTCCAGAAAGCTCTGCAGGTTGGTAAAGGCATAGGCACTGCGCAAGGCCTCCACGCTGGGGTAGGGCAGCGTCAACCCGTTGCGCTGCGCCAGGGAAAAGATCAGCTCGGGCTCCAGCGAGCCTTCGATGTGGATGTGCAGCTCTGCCTTGGGAATGGCGCGCAACAGATCGGGCAGGCGTTCGGGTGCGATGGGGGGAATCTTGAACATGGCAGACCTCGGGGGGGATGGGATGTATGGGGAACATCATGCACCGCCGCGCGCCCAATGCAATGACTCATTCATAGCGCCACGCCCCCGTCCAAGGTACCCCACCAAAAAAACCAACCCCGACAGCGGCCAGCAGCACCACCTACGAGCGCGACAGCCTGGGTCGCACCACCCGTAAAACCCAAACCCTGAGCAACGGCAACACCCGCAGCATCGGCTACCAATACGTCGCCAGCGGCCAACTGGCTGCCACCAGAATGCGCAGCACACCCCGCAGCCAACGATGACGGGATGTCGCCCGTTACGCCAGCATCTTGCGCAGCGCGTAACTCGCCCCGTCCACCAACGCCACCAACGCCAGCATGGCCAGCAGCACGGTGCTGGTTTCGCCCATTTGAAACAGGCCCATGTGAAAGGCGAGCATCTGGCCCAGGCCGCCTGCACCGACCACGCCCAGCACGGTGGCGGCGCGGATGTTGTTTTCCCAGCGGTACAGGGTGTAGCTGGTGAGCTGCGGCAGCACCTGTGGCAGGGTGGCGTACAGGAACACGCGCATGCCGCCCACGCCGCGCAGGCGCAGGGCCTGGGCGGGTTCGGGGGCGGTGTTTTCCAGGCTTTCGGCAAACAGGCGGCCCAGCACGCCCGCCGTGTGCACGCCCAGCGCCAGCGTGCCCGCAAACGGCCCCAGGCCCACGGCGATGAGCAGCAGCGCCGCCCAGACCAGCTCGGGCACGCTGCGCAGAGCGTTGAGCAGCAGACGCGCCACGCCGCGCGCGCGGGCGGGGTCGTGCGCGTGGGTGCGGGCGGCAGGGAGTGCCAGCAGCAGGCCCAGCACGGCGGCGATGAGCGTGCCCAGGGCCGACATGGCTAGGGTTTCCAGCGTGGCCTGGCCCACGCGCGCCAGGAACGCGGGCGTGGTGACCGGGTGCAGCAGCTCGCCCACAAAGCGGCCCATGCGCACCCAGGCGTCCCACGAGGCCCATTGCGCCAGGCGCAGGTCCAGCGTGGCAAAGCTGGCCAGTACCAAGAGCAGGATGCCCGCAGTCAGCCAGCAGGCCTTGCAGCGCGCGTCGAACAGCGGCGGCGGGAGCTGATGCGGGGGTGGTGTCTTTGCGGGATCACTCATATGTATCAAGCCAGGTTGCGCCGCAACGCCGCACTCATGCGGTCGGCCAGGGCCACCAGCAGCATGAAGACAAGCAGGATGCTGGCCACCTCCGCGCCGTTGAACATCTTCATGGAGCCGTCCATGAGTTGGCCCAGGCCGCCCGCGCCCACGAAACCCAGCACCGCGCTGGAGCGGATGGCGCATTCCCAACGGTACACGGTGTAGCTGGTGAGTTCGCCCGCGTTGTGCGGCAGCAGCCCGAAGAAGAAGGCCTGCAAGCGCCCACTGCCGTTGCGCAGCAGGCTGGTGGTGGCATGGGTGTCGCCGCTTTCCAGAATGTCGGCATACACCTTGCCCAGCATGCCGCTGTAGGTGAGCGCAATGGCCAGCACCCCGGCCGCAGGCCCCAGGCCCACCACGCGCACCCACACCAGCGCCCACACCAGTTCAGGCACGCTGCGCAGGATGAGCGCCACCCAGCGCACGCCCTGGCGCAGCGCCGCAGGCAGCGGTGCCATGCGCCCGCGCAAGGCAGACACCGACAGCACGCGCACCGACATAAGCGCCAGTGGCACGGCCAACAGCAGCGCCAGTGTGAGCCCGGCGGTGGCCATGGCCACGGTGCGCCAGGTTTCCACCAGCAGCAGGTGCAGAAACTCGGCGTCGCTGCGCGGCGGGAAAAAGCCCGCCACAAACTGCCCCGCCGGTGCCAGCGCTTCGCCACCCAGCAGCCAGGGTTTGAACTCTGTCCACACGCCTAGTGGCCACAGCAGCGCCAGCGCGGCCAGGGTCCAGAAAAGGCGCGTGCGCCAGGCCGGGTCGCGCAAGGGGGCGGCTGTGGTGGACGGCATGGGCGGGCAGGCGCTGGGGCGTGTCAGCGGCAGTGCATCACCACCGGGGCCGGGGTGGCGGCGGGTGCCTCCATCCAGGGCACCGGGGCGACGGTGGTGAGTTCATCCAGGTGCTGGGCGTAGAGCGCGTGCAGCAGCGCCGGGGTGACCTCGGCTGTGGGCAGGTCAAACGCCACCGCGCCGTCGCGCAGGCCCACGATGCGCGGGAAGTGCGCCAGCGCCATGTCCACCTGGTGCAGCGTGGCCACCAGCGTGGCGCCGCGCGCCTGCGCCGTGTGCGTCAAGGTGTGCAGCGCCTGGCGCGCGCGCGTAGGGTCCAGGGCCGACAAAGGCTCGTCTACCAGCCACAAACTGGCCTGCGCCACCAGCAGCCGCGCCAGGCCCACGCGCTGGCGCTCGCCGCCCGAGATGCGGTCCACGCGCTCAAACAGCTTGTCGCCCAAGTCAAACGCGGCCAGTGCCTGGTGCGCCAGCGGGATGTCGTGCGGATAGAACAGGCTGCGCAGGCTGGCCCACAGCGACTCGTGCGGCAGCCGCCCGGCCAGCACGGCGGTGACCACGCGCTGGCGCGGCGGCAGCGGCGGCACCTGCGGGGCCAGAAACAGCGCGCGGCGCAGCGCCTGCAGCGCAGCGGGACGGGCAGCCCACGGGTCGATCCCGTCCAGGCGCAACGTGCCCACGCTGGGGAGCAGCGCACAGGCCAGCACCTGCAGCAGCGTGGTCTTGCCCGCGCCCGAGGGGCCAATCACCGCCAGTTGCTCGCCCGCGCGCACGTCCAAATGCGCCACCCGCAGCACGGGGGCTGCTCTGGGCGCGGCGGCAGGGTGGCGGGCCTGGAGGGACTGCAGTGCCAGTTTCATGTATGAAAAGTGCCTCTAGCGTTTGTCTGGCAAGCGCTAGCAGCTATAAAAAGAGTAGCAATTGCCTTCCGCTGCTTTGACTGGACGAATCCCACGCTGAATCAGCGAATCTCATCGCCCGGCATGGGCGCGCGATCTGCCACTTTGGCGAGCACACGCTCCAGCTTTTCTGGGCTGCTGCGTGCGGCACGCTGCTGAAAAAACGCCTCCGTGTTCAAGGCCGAGATTTTTTCAGCCACAGCGGTCACGATGAATTGATTCAAAGACGCCGAATCCTGCGCCGCCAATTGCTTGGCGTACTGGTGCAGCGAATCCGGCAAACGCAAGGCGACTTGGCGCATGAGGGGTTCTCCAGCAATACCCCCCTACTTCAGCAACCCCGCACTGCGCGCCGCCTGCTCGATGCCCTGGTAGTTCTCGTGCTTGGTGGGGATGAATCGCGTGGCGCGCTGCAGGGCCAGGATTTCCTTGCCTTCGGGCGTGTTGGCGTCGAGCTTCAGAAAAGCCTGGGCCAGCTTCTCGCGCTGGGCGGCGGGCATGTCGGCGTGCACGGTCCAGTTGTAGTCGAAGTAGCTGGGGGTGGTGTAGAAGGCGCGCACCTTGGTGGCGTCTACCTTGCCCTCTGCCACAAACTTTTCCCACACCGAGATATTGAGCGCCCCGGCATCGACCTTGCCCGCCGCGACGGCGGCGATGGTGGCGTCGTGCGCGCCCGAGAAGGCCACGCGCTTGAAGTCGCGCTCGGGCTCGATCTGCGCCTGCAGCAAAAAGCTGCGCGGCATGAGGTGGCCCGAGGTGCTCGAAGGCGAGCCAAAGCTCACGCTCTTGCCCTTGAGGTCGGCCAGGTTCTGGATGCCGGGCTGGGTGGTGATGAAGACCGAACGGAACACCGCGTCCTCGGCGCGCTGCACCAGGGGCACGGCCTTGCCGCCGGAGCGGATGTTGGCCTGCACGTAGGTGAAGCCCCCGTACCAGGCCAGATCGACCTGCTTGTTGGCCAGGGCTTCCACGGCGGCGGCGTAGTCGGTGACCGGGGTGAACACCACGGGCTGGCCCATCACCTTTTCCAGGTACTTGACCAGCGGCGCGGCCTTGCGTGCCAGTTCGGTGGGGGACTCGTCGGGAATGGCCGTCACGCGCAAGGTGGTTTGGGCCTGGGCGACCCAGCTGCCCAGCGCCAGCGCCACCCCAAGCAGCGCCCGTGCGCCCCAGCCTTTGCTTCCAGTCATCATCTTTAGCTCCTCTGCGCAGAAAACGAAAGAGCGAATTAGACTCGAAGCGGCAAGCCCATGCCGGGCACCACGCCTTTGACCCTGCAAGATTCCTGTCCACCATGCCAGCGCCCCGCGTGCTCATCGTGAGCCCCGCCACCGAAGCTGCCAACAACGGCAACTGGCACACGGCCGCGCGTTGGGCGCAGATGCTGCAGCCCGATTGCGAAGTGGCCATCGCCCAGGACTGGGACGGCACCCCGTATGACGTGCTGCTGGCCCTGCACGCACGCCGCTCGGCACCCGCGATTGCGCGCTGGGCGAAGGCCCACGGCGCCCCGCACAACGCGCCCGGTCTGGCCGTGGTACTTACCGGCACCGACCTGTACCGCGACATCCAGACCGATGCGCAGGCACACGCCTCGCTGCGCCTGGCGCGCGCGCTGGTGGTGCTGCAGGAATGCGGGCCCGACGCCCTGCCCAACGCCCTGCGCCCCAAGGCCCGGGTCATTTTTCAGTCCGCCGCGTCCCATGCGCCCTTGCCCAAACCGACCCTGCCGCTGCGCGTGGTCATGGTGGGCCACCTGCGCGATGAAAAGGCGCCGCAAACGCTGTGGGAGGCGGCACGGCTGCTGTGCGGGCACGGCGACATCACCTTCGACCACATCGGCGGCGCGCTGGACGCCGCCCTGGGCGAGCAAGCGCGCGCCTGCATGGCGCAGTGCCCGCAGTACCACTGGCGCGGCGCGCTGGCGCATGGCGACACCTTGCATGCTATCGCCCAGGCCCATGTGCTGGTGCACACCAGCCGCATGGAGGGCGGCGCGCATGCCATCCTCGAAGCGGTGTGCAACGGCACGCCCGTGCTGGCCTCGCGCATCCCCGGCAACGTGGGCATGCTGGGGGCGAACTATGGCGGGTATTTCGCGCTGGATGATGCGACTGCGTTGGCGCATCTGCTGTTGCGCTGCCGCGATGAACGGGCCGAAACCGAGGGCTTGTACACGCTGCTGCAGCACCAGTGTGCGGCACGCGCGCCCTTGTTTGCACCGCAGGCTGAAGCCGAGGCGGTGCGGGCGCTGGTGCGCGATCTGTTGCCCGCCAGCCGGTGACCGGCAGGCTGGGCCTTTTGTTCAGGGAAGCAGGATCGTCGATCCCGTGGTCTTGCGCGCTTCCAGGTCGCGGTGGGCCTGTTGCACCTGGGCCAGCGGGTAGCGCTGGTCGATGCGGATCTGCACCTGGCCGCTGGCCACCACATTGAACAGCTCGTCGGCCATGGCCTGGGTGGATTCGCGCGTGGCGATGTGGGTGAACAGCGTCTGGCGCGTGACGTAGAGCGAGCCCTTGGCGCCCAGCGAACCGGGCGCGAACGGGGGCACCGGGCCCGAGGCATTGCCAAAGCTGGCCATCAGGCCGAAGGGGCGCAGGCAGTCCAGCGACTTGTCCCAGGTGTCCTTGCCCACCGAGTCGTACACCACCTTGACGCCCCGGCCAGCAGTGATGTCCTTGACCCGCGCCACGAAGTCCTCGGTGTGGTAATTGATGGCGTGGGCGGCTCCGTGGTCCAGCGCCAGTCGGCACTTGGCATCTGTCCCTGCGGTGGCAATCAGCTGCAGGCCCAGGGCCTTGGCCCATTGGCAGGCGATCAGGCCCACACCGCCCGCTGCGGCGTGGAACAGCACGTAGTCTCCAGCGTGCAGGCCCTCGACCGGCAGGGTTTTCTTGAGCAGGTACTGCGCCGTCAGGCCCTTGAGCATCATGCCGGCGGCGGTCTCGAAGCCGATGGCATCAGGCAGGCGGCAGACGCATTGGGCGGGCATCACGCGCACCTCGCAGTAGCTGCCGGGCGGCTGGCTGGCGTAGGCGGCGCGGTCACCGGGGCGCAGGTGGGTCACGCCCTCACCCACGGCCTCGACCACGCCCGCGCCCTCCATGCCGATGCCTGCGGGCATGGCCAGCGGGTACAGGCCGGTGCGGTGGTACACGTCGATGAAATTGAGCCCGATGGCGTGGTGGCGGATGCGGATCTGGCCGGGGCCTGGCTCGCCCACGGGCACATCGACGATTTGCAGTTCTTCGGGGCCGCCGGGCTGGCGGATCTGGACGGCTAGGCTCATGGGGTGTCTCTCCTGCAGGGGTTCTGGTTCCAAGCGGCATCGTGCCATGTTTCTGCAAGCCTTGCGCACCACAGCCCGCTACAGTGGCGGCATGAGACACACACTGACCCCAAGCACCGCCGTGCTGCTGGTGATTGCGCCCCTGCTGTGGGCCGGCAATGCCGTTGTTGGGCGGCTGGTGCACGACCTGGTGCCGCCCATCACGCTGAACTTTCTGCGCTGGCTGCTGGCCTTTGTGCTGCTGCTGCCGCTGGCCCATGGGGTACTGCGCCCGGACAGCCCGGTGTGGCCCCATTGGCGGCGCTACGCCTTGCTGGGGCTGCTGGGCATTGGTGTCTACAACGCGCTGCAATACCTGGCGCTGCAAACGTCCACTCCCATCAACGTGACGCTGGTGGGGTCGAGCATGCCGGTGTGGATGCTGGCCGTGGGCGCGCTGTGCTTTGGCGCAGCGGTGACGCGCCAGCAACTGGCGGGTGCCGCGCTGTCCATGGCCGGGGTGCTGCTGGTGCTGAGCCGGGGCGAGTGGGCCCAGCTGCTGGCGCTGCGGCTGGTGCCGGGCGACCTGTTCATGCTGCTGGCCACGGTATCCTGGGCCTTTTACAGCTGGTTGCTGGTGCGTACCAGCGAACCCGCCAGCATCCGGGGTGACTGGGCGGCTTTTTTGATGGCGCAAATGGTGTTCGGCCTGCTCTGGTCGGGCGGCTTTGCCGGGGCCGAATGGGCGCTGGCCCCCACCCACATCACCTGGGGCTGGCCGCTGGTGGCGGCACTGGCCTTCATCGCCATCGGGCCGGCCGTGGTGGCCTACCGCTGCTGGGGGGTGGGCGTGCAACGCGCGGGGCCTGCGATGGCGGGGTTCTTCTCCAACCTCACGCCGCTGTTTGCTGCGCTGCTGTCGGCCGCCTTTCTGGGCGAGGCGCCGCGCGCTTACCATGCGCTGGCGTTTGCCCTGATCGTGGGCGGGATCGTCGTTTCCTCGCGGCGATGAGGCTCACTGCGGCGGCGCTGCCGGGCCGCCCAGGCTGCGCTCGAAATCCGCCACCGGCATGGGCCGTGCCAGCAGGTAGCCTTGGTACAGATCGCAGCCGTGTCCCGCCAGAATGGCTTTTTGCGCCTCGGTTTCCACGCCCTCGGCGATGACCTCCAGATCGAGGTTGCGGCCCATGCCGATGATGGTTTGCACGATCACGTCGTCCGAGGGCCGGGAACCCAGGTTGTGCACGAAGGACTGGTCGATCTTGAGCTGGCGCAGCGGCAGGCGCGTAAGGTAGGCCAGCGACGAGTAGCCGGTGCCGAAATCGTCCACCGAGAAACGCACACCCTTGGTGCGCAACTGGTGCATCTTGTCGATGGCGTCTTCCACGTTGTCCAGCACCAGGGACTCGGTCAACTCCAGAGTGAGCAGGTGCGCCCGTGCGCCTGTGACCTGCAGGGTCTCGATCACCTGGTGCACAAAATCGCTCTGGCGGAACTGGCGTGCACTCACGTTCACCGACAACTGCAGGTGCGCACACTGCGGCTGATCCTGCCAGCGTGCCAGTTGGGAACAGGCGCTGTGCAGCACCCACTGCCCGATGTGCAGGATGAGATCACTTTCTTCGGCGGCCGCAATGAACTGCCCCGGCGGAACCATGCCGCGTTGGGGGTGCTGCCAGCGCAGCAGGCACTCGGCACCCACCACCTCGCCCTGCAAGCTGGCCTGGGGCTGAAAATGCAGCACCAGCTGCTGGGTGATGAGCGCCTGGCGCAGGTCAGCTTCCAACTGGGCCCGGTCGTTGATGGCGGTCTGCATCTTCGGGTCGAAGAAGCACAGCGCATTGCCCCGGCGCGCCTTGACCTGGTACATGGCAATGTCGGCCTGGCGCAGCAGCTCGATGGCCGACTGCGCGCTGGCACCAAACAACGTGGCGCCGATGCTGACCGCCCCCTGGTGGGAGTGGCCGCGCAGCAGATAGGGTTCGGAGAGGCCGCGCAGGATCTTTTCGCCAATGCACTGGGCCAGGGCCGCGGCCTCCTGGGTGCTGGTGGAGAGCTCGCTGAGCATCACGACGAACTCGTCCCCGCCCAGGCGAGCCACGGTGTCGGCCACGCGCACGTTGGCCAACAGGCGTTGCGCCACCGCTTGCAGCAGCTCGTCGCCCACTTCGTGCCCCAAGGTGTCGTTGAGGTCCTTGAAGTGGTCCAGGTCCAAAAACAGCAAGGCGCCCACCTTGCCCGAGCGCTGGGACAGCACCAGTGCCTGGCCCAGCCGGTCCAGCAGCAGGCGGCGGTTGGGCAGGCCGGTCAGTGGGTCGTAAAAAGCCAGTTGCTCGATTTCCTCATTGGCACGGCGCAGGTCGGTCACGTCGTGGTAGGTGATGACCCAGCCACCCTCCGGGGTGGCGCGCTCCTGCACATGGATGCAATGCCCGTCGGGCAAGACCTGCTCGTGCGCGCCGGTGGCCTCCCGCTGCTGCGCCAGGCGCAGTGCGATCCACTGCTGGCGCTCGGCATCGCTGCCCGCAGGCAGGTGGTGAACCACCGATTGCTCCAACACCTTGCGAAAGGACATGCCGGGCGCAATGACGCCACGCATCCAGGGAAACAACTCGATGAACCGGCGATTCCAGTGCACCACCCGTTGCTGCGCATCGAGCAGCACAAAGCCGCTGACCATGGACTCCAGCGCCTGGTCCAGCAAGGCCTTGGCGTCGGCAATGTCCTTGCGCGCCTGGGCCATGCGGTCGAACACCACCACGGCCACCGCAGCAGCCAGCAGAACCATGGCGCAAAACACCAGCGCCGCCGCCGCCAGCATGCTGCGCTCGTACTCCCAGGCCTGTAGCGCCAGTGCCTCGGGCAGGCTGACCGACACCCGCAGGTTGGGGTACACCAGCTGCCGCGAGGCCACCAGCGCGGGCACGCCACTGATGCGCGCAGGCGTGTTCCAGGCACGGTCGGGCAAGGGCGCATCGCTGTGCGGCGCCCGCAGCGGGCCGGCTTCGGGCAAATCGGGCAGGGCCAGCATGCGGCGCCCGTCGTTCTGTTCGAACACAATCTCCAGGCCCGAGACCTCATGCCCCTGCGTGAGCATATTGGCCAGCTTGGCCAGCGGCACCTCGGCCACGACCGCCAGCCGCTGCCCGTCGCGCCCCTTCAAAGGCCTGGCAAAGTAAAGCACCTGTTGGGTGGTGGCGAAACTGAGCACGGGCGTGCTGATGTACAGGCGCTGTGCGGCCGACGACACCACACTGGCCAGAAAGGCCGTGGGCAGCGACATTTCCCGCAGCGCTCCCGAGGGTTCGGAGGACGCACGCACCCGGCCCTGCGCATCCACCACGGCCACCCGCGAGACCAGCAAATTGCCCCGCGCCACCACGGCCAGCATCCGGCTCTCGCCCTGCACGTCGGCATGGGGCTGCAACTGCAGCATGTCCTGGGCGCCGGACAGCAGCAGGTCGATGGACAGCATGTTGTAGTTGAGTGCAGCCTCGGCGCCCGACACGAAGCGATCCACCTTCTCCTCGCTGGTGCGCACCGCGCTCTCGCGCAAGGACCCGGTCTGCCATGCGGCCGCCCCGGCCAGAACCGCCATGAACAAGGCGGCCAGCAGCCAGATGGCGGGCTTGATCCGCTCGGGGGTGATGCGCACCGTGCTGAACATCATGGTTTGTCGGGCGCGGGCAGGCCGCGTGCAAGCCCGATGGTCTTGTTCCAGATATCGGCACACCGCTGTCCGCAGCGCTGCAACCAGCGCGGCAGCACGGTGGACACAAAAATGTCCTGGCGCTTGCGCTCGTCCTGGGCCGACATGGGCACCAGCACCATGTTGCCCTTGACGCCCTTGGTGCAAGCGCTCTGCCCGGTGTTGCAGGCAATGCCCTGGGCCGTGTCGCGTTCGGACTCTTCCCAAATGGCGGCCTCCAGCAAGGGCAGCTCCTTGCGCAGCAGGGTGCGCAGGTCCGCAGGCAGGGCCTCCCAGGCACTGAGGTTGGCGGCAAACAGGGCCACGCCCCAGTTCAAGGGCATGGCATGCATGTGCGAGGTGACCGCCTGCAGCCCCAGCCCGTTGCCCGACAGCGTGCCGGTGATGGCGCAGTCGATGCTGCCCGCCTGCACGCTGGACACAATCTGCGCGAACGCGGTGTGCACCGGCGTAGCGCCCAGAGCACCCACAAAATCGGCCTGCGCAGCCGAAGACACACGCACACGGCGGCCCGACAAGTCAGCCAGGGCCGCGAACGGCTTCTTGCAAAACACGACCTGCGCAGGATAGACATACAGCGCCAACAGCTGCACCCCATGCTGTTCGTGCAGGCTCTTTTCCAGAAACGGCCGGAATGCCGCCACGCTGAGCTTGAGACTGGCGCTGTCCGGGTTCAAACCGGCAAGGTCGGGCGCCGTGTACTGGGGGTAGTTGGCCGTCATGGACCCCATCAACACCGTGCCAAACGGCACCACGCCCAGTTGCAACAAGCGCAGCATGTCGTCGCGCGGAACACCGGCCCGGTCAAAGGGCACGATGTCGGCCTTGAAACGCCCACCGCTCATGCGCGGAAGTTCACGGCTCCAGAACGGTTCTTCCCACTGCGTGTACTGGCTGACCCCCGCCAGCCCGCCCACCACACGGAACTGGTATTGCGGCGGCTCTGCTGCCAGCCCCACCGACTGCAGGCCCCAAGCCAGTGCCAGCGCCGCCCATGGCGCCCTGCGCACTGAGAAAATCTGCTGCTGGATGGACATCCCCCGGCCCCCGTTGTGGCGTTTGTGCTGCACCATGGCCCCGTCAATGGACGCCCGGATAGGCGCCCCCATCGGCCAGCCAGTTCTGGCCGGTAATGTAGCCCGCATGCACGCTGCACAAAAAGGCGCAGATCGCGCCAAACTCCTGCGCCGCGCCCAGGCGCCCCGCCGGAATGGCCGCGGTGTGCGCGGCCCGCACCTCCTGCAGGCTGCGGCCGGTGCGCGCGGCCTGAGCGGCAAAGGTGGAGGCCAGGCGGTCGGTGTCGAACTTGCCCGGCAAGAGGTTGTTGATCGTGACCCCGCGCGCCGCCAGCGGGCTGCGCGCCACACCGGCCACAAAGCCCGTCAGCCCGCTGCGCGCGCCGTTGGACAGGCCCAGGATGTCGATGGGCGCCTTGACAGCGCTGGAGGTGATGTTGACGATGCGCCCAAACCCGCGCTCGGCCATGCCGTCCACGGTGGCACGGATCAGCTCGATCGGCGTCAGCATGTTGGCGTCCAGCGCCTGCAGCCAGGCCTCACGCTCCCAGTCGCGAAAATCCCCTGGCGCAGGCCCGGCGGCGTTGGTCACCACGATGTCAAAGGCCTTGCCCGGCCCGCCGGGTGCCGCGAAAACGGCCTCGCGGCCTTGCGGCGTGGTGATGTCTGCGGCCACGCACAGCACCTGAGGTTTAGGATGTTTTACGGCTCCAGCGCCCTCCGAATCAGCGCCAATAGCTATTAAATCAATAGCAGCCTGCTGCAACACATCGGCATTGCGGGCATTGATGACCAGGTTCACCCCTTCGCGCACCAAGGCCTCGGCGCAACCCCGCCCCAGCCCCTTGCTGGCGCCGCACACCAAGGCCCATTTGCCTGCAATGCCCAAAGAGGGACTTGCAAAATTCAAAACCGCAACATGGCGGAAACACTTCGGTGCTCAATATTTGAGCACTTTGCGGTTGTCAGGAAGAATGCGCAGCGCTATCGCATCGATTCCCCCGTGGGTGACCCGCAGTGCTCCCT
>JAKLLE010000091.1 GCA_023150295.1 Giesbergeria sp.
GCATACCTGCACTGATCAAATGCGCGATATCCACCTGTGTGGGCAATGCCTTGCGAGTTCTCGCCATCCCGGGCCTCCATCAAGTCCTTGATGGGGGCCGATTATCAACTAATACCGCCTACTATCTGAACAGTATTGCGTCTAGGTGCGAGACGAGCGCGCTGAGTGACTTGGTGGATGTGCTGCATAACCCATCTCCCGATCCAGGCAGACCTCCATGAAGTACGGAGACTGTGCGGAAATTGTACGGAAAAAATGGGCGGAAATGACTGGAGATTGTTGGATCAAAAATCAAAATTTGTTAATGAAATCAAGTCCTTAGATGTCCATGGACGTCCTTGATTTTTGCGTTGACATGGTGGGGGTCGTTGGTTCGAGTCCAATCGCGCCTACCAAATACTGCAAGCTAAACCAGGGCTTGCAGCATAAGTGCCCGCTAGCAAGCGGGCATTTTTGTTTCCTGCGGGAAATGTACGGAAACAAGAATGGCCCCGCAAAGGGGCAATGCAGCTCAGTTGAGGAAATCCAGGGAAACCTTCCCCGGTGTGAGCCCGGGGTCTCACCCCACTGGCTTGGGGCGATGGTTGTTGAGTCTTGCGCGTTTGGCGCTTCAGGCTACCATGGGCACCCCCTTCTGCGAAAGACGCCCATGAACGCTTTGCTTGCCCCCCGCTGGGGTGCGCTGGCCCTGGCCGCTTGGCTGGCCGGTTGCGCACACCCCACCGCTCCGTTCCACTACTCCGTGCCAGAGCAGCCCGAGGCCAGCTCGGGCTACACCGCCAAGCCCGGCTGGGCCACCCAGCGCTTTGCGGTGGCAGCGGCCAACCCGCTGGCGACGGATGCGGGTTACCAGATCCTCAAGGCCGGGGGCTCGGCGGTGGACGCCGCCATTGCCGTGCAAATGGTGCTGACGCTGGTGGAGCCGCAGTCCAGCGGCATTGGCGGCGGCGCCTTCCTGCTGCACCACGACGGCAAGCGCACCCAGGCCTTTGACGGCCGCGAGACGGCGCCCGCCGCTGCGGACGAGAGGCTCTTTATCGGCCCCGACGGCAAGCCCCTGCCTTTCCCTGCCGCCGTGGTGGGCGGGCGCTCGGTGGGTGTGCCCGGCACCGTACGCATGCTGGAGCTGGCCCACCGCCAGCACGGCAAACTGCCCTGGGCCGCACTGTTCCAGCCCGCCATCACGCTGGCAGAACAGGGCTTCAAGGTCAGCCCGCGCCTGCACACGCTGGTCAAGGGCGACAAGTTCCTCAAGCTCGACCCGGTGGCCGCCGCCTACTTCCACGACCCCAGTGGCCAGCCCTGGCCCGTGGGCCATGTGCTGCGCAACCCCACGCTGGCCGCCGTGCTGCGCCAGATCGCGGCCCAGGGCAGCCGTGCGCTGCACGAGGGCGAGGTGGCGCGCGCCATCGTGGACAAGGTGCAAACCCACCCCACCAACCCTGGCCGCATGACGCTGCAAGACCTGGCCAACTACCAGCCCCGCGAACGGAAAGCCCTGTGCCATGACTGGAAGGTGAAAGAGCGCGAGTTGCGGCTGTGCGGCTTTCCGCCCCCCAGCTCGGGCGCCATTGCCGTGGGGCAGATTCTCGGCATCCTGGGCCACACCCCAGCCGCAAGCCTGCCACTGCAGGGCGGCCTGCCCAGCGCCGACTGGCTGCACCTGTACACCGAAGCGGCGCGCCTGGCCTTTGCCGACCGCGCCCAGTACGTGGCCGATCCCGACTTCGTGCCCGCGCCGGGCGGCAGCTGGATGGGCCTGCTCGACCCCGGCTACCTGGCCAGCCGCGCACGCCTGATCGGGCAGCAAAGCCTCAAGACCGCTCCCGCAGGCCAGCCCAGCGGGGTACAACGCACCAGCTACGCCCCCATGCCCGACCAGCCCGAGTACGGCACCAGCCACATCAGCATCATCGATGCCCAGGGCAACGCGCTGGCCATGACCACCACCATCGAAGACGCCTTTGGCGCACGCCAGATGGTGCAGGGCTTTTTGCTCAACAACGAGCTCACCGACTTCAGCTTTGCGCCCGAAGACGCCCAGGGCCGCAAGATCGCCAACCGCGTGGAGCCCGGCAAGCGCCCGCGCTCGTCCATGGCGCCCACGCTGGTGCTCGACAAGGCCTCGGGCCAGGTGCTGATGAGCGCGGGCAGCCCCGGCGGTGCGCTCATCATCCACTACACGGCCAAGACGCTGTACGGCGTAGCCCAATGGGGCCTGACGCCCCAGCAGGCCATCGACCTGCCCAACTTCGGCTCGCTGAACGGCCCCACGCTGCTGGAGGAAAAGCGCTTCCCCGCCGCCACCGTGGAGCAACTGCGCACGCGCGGCGCCGAGGTGCGAGAAATGAACATGACCAGCGGCCTGCAGGCCATCACCCGCAACCCATCGCCTGGCAAGCCGCAGTGGCTGGGCGGCGCGGACCCCCGGCGCGAGGGCGTGGTGATGGGCGATTGATAGAGAAATATGCCTCTAGCGCCCTATTGATGGGCGCTAGTAGCTATTATTTTTATAGCAAATTACCATGTGGTGCGCTGTTCCTTGGCGCGGTACATGGCCGCATCGGCGCTGGCCAGCAGGGTGCGGGCGTCTTCGCCGTCCATGGGGTAGACGCTGATGCCCATGCTGGCACGCACCACCATGGGCTGGCCATCCACCTGCAGTGGCGTGGCAAAGGCCTCGCGCAACTTGTCGAGTACGCGCCGTGCTGCGTCGTCGGTGTCCACGTTTTCGCACAGCACGGTGAACTCGTCCCCGGCCAGGCGCGCCACGGTATCGACCTGGCGCACCGCCCCCACAATGGCCTGTGCAGCGGCCTGCAGCACGGCGTCACCGACGGCATGGCCCAGTTTGTCGTTGACCGACTTGAAGTCGTCCAGATCGACAAACACCAACGCGCAGGGCCTGCTGCTACGCCGGGCGCGGTCCAGGGCCTGGCCCAGGCGCTGCTCGAACATGCGGCGGTTGGGCAGGCCGGTCAGCGGGTCGTGGTGCGCCAGGTGGGCCATGGCGTCGCGGCTGCGGTTGAGCTCGTCCATCTGCTGGCCGATCTGTGCCTCCATGTCGCGAAAGCCACGCGCCAGTTCGCCCAGTTCGTCCCGGCGCTCCACCGGCAGGGCGCCGTGTGGCTGCCCCCGTGAAAAGGCGGCGATCGCCTGCACCATGGCGCGCAGCGGGCCTGTGACCACGCGCGACACCCAGGCCGCCAGCAAGGCGGCCACCAGCGCCAGCACGGTGATCATTTTCACGATGGTTCCGCCCAGTTCCTGTGCCTCGGCCAAGACGGCCGACACGGAGTGCGACAGACCCAGCAGCAGAAAGCGCCCGTCGTCGCGCATTCCCAGCGGCATGCGAATAAATGCCTGCATCTGGGCGACGTCAGGGGCTATGCTGTGGGTAAACACCTTTTCGCGTGCAGCACCCGAGAGCAGGGGCACCGTATCGACAAACTCCTCCTGCACCAGCACCCGCTGACCGCGGTCAAAACCAAAAGCCTTGCCCCGCTCGGGATGCGCCAGGTAGTCTCCCCAGCGGCTGGCCAGGTAAAAGCCATAGGGCGCGGGCAGACGCGCACCGAAATGCTGCAAGAAGGCCTCCGCGTCCACCCGCAGCACCACCCACCCACCACCGCTGTCGCCTGCACCACGGGGGCTGCCACGCTGAACACGGCACGCTCCTCCTGGGTTTGGGCATCTTCCCGGTTGATGCCGAATTCTGTGAAATACACCCCCCCGCTGGTCAGGCGTGCGGTTTCGTACACATAAGGGAAATGCGCCTTCTCCTGCAACGCAGCCCCCTCGACGCGCACGATGCGCTCGTCCGCCAGGCGCTGAAGGCGCACCAGTTCCAGACCGTGGTCACGCAATCCGATCAGCCGGACCTGCAACAGGCCCGGTCGTGCCAAAAGCTGCGCGCGAAACACCTGTGCCAGCGTCTCCAGGCTCTTGTTCTGGGCAGCAGTTGCCATGGGGCCTCCCGGCAGCGGCAAGCCGCCCGCCAGCGTGGCCAGCATGGAGGCATCGCGGCCCAGTTGCACAAAGCCGGTTTGCAGGTGTGACGAAAGAATGCGCGTGGTGTCCAGCAGCGTGTGCTGCGCCCGCTCGACCAGCAGGTCGCGCGCGGCCGTGTAAGTCAGGTAGCCCAGGAGCAGCGCCGCCAGCAGGCTGAAGCTGGCCAGCAGCAGCCCCAGGCGTTGGCCGATGTTGCTGCGGGCCACTCAGAACCTCTCTGGCCGGTCGCCCGCCACAACGCGTTGCCACAGCCGCGTGCGCCGGGCATCGTCTTCCACCGGCTGGAGCCAGACGATGGGGCCCATCAGGCTGTCGCGGTCGAGTGCGGCGGGTTCTTCCAGGGTGTTGGCCAGCCCTTGGCGGCGTGTCAGTTCCAGGCTCACAGCGGGGTGCAGCATGTGGTTGATCCACTGCGCCGCCAGTGCCTGGTGCGGCGAGCGGCGCAGCACGGCCCAGCAATCGAGCCAGGCCAGCGCGCCCTCGCGCGGCACTACATAGCCCACGTTGAAGCCTGCATCACGCAACAGCTTGAGCTGTTGCTGGCCATAGTTGGCATGCATCACCGCCACACGGTGCCTGCGGAACAAGTCCACCGACTCCTCGGGCAGTGCATACAGCGACAACAGGTTGCGCCGCAACCCCACCAGGTGGCGTGCCAGGGGCACAAACTGGTCGTCTGCAATGCGAAAGGGCAGTTGGCCCCTCTCCAGCGCAGCCAGCGAAAACGCATGCGTTGCACCATCGAACGCCAACACCCGGCCGCGCCAGCGCGGATCCCACAGCGCCGAAATGGACTGCGGCGGCGCGCTGAACTGCTGGCGGTCATACACCAGGCCCATTTCGGAATAGGTGTAGGGCACGGCATAGGTCTTGCCGTCGCGGACGATGCCCTCGATCGCCCCCCGAAAGCGCGGCAACTGGCGGGCCACCTGGGGCATGTCGGACAGGTTCAGGGGCGCCAGCTCACCACGGGCCAGCAGGGCTGCCAACTCCACCGTGTTGGCAGCCACCACGTCATAGCCTGGCCCCCTGGAATCTGCCAGCTTGGCACGCAGCACCTCGTCCGAGCCCACAATGGTCACTTCGACCTGCGCGCTGTGGCGTGACTCGAAGGCGTGCACCCAGTCGGAATCGGCATAGCCCGGCCAGGCGAGCACGCGCAGTACCGGCGGAGCGGCCTGCGCCGCGCCGTGCCACAGCGCAGCCTGCGCTGCACTGGCCAACACCGCACGCCGCTGAAGTCCATGGCTGGCTAGCACCTTCCCTGCCTCCCATTCTTGCGATTGCGCCCCCACAGTGTGAGACGATCACTCCAGACACATCTGATCACACACAGTTTACGCGGACAATCCCAGCCGTGACGATCCCCCAGTCTTTCATCCAGGAACTGCTCGCCCGCGTGGACGTGGTCGAGGTGGTGGGCCGCTATGTCGCGCTCAAGAAGGGCGGCGCCAACTTCATGGGGCTGTGCCCCTTCCATGGCGAGAAATCGCCCTCATTCAGCGTCAGTCCGTCCAAGCAGTTCTACCACTGCTTCGGCTGCGGCAAGAACGGCAACGCCATCAGCTTCCTCATGGAACACGCGGGCATGGGCTTTGTCGATGCCGTGCAGGACCTGGCACGCCAGGTGGGCCTGCAGGTGCCCGAGGACGACGTCTCGCCCCAGGAGCGCGAGCGCGCTGCCGCCGCACGGCAAAAACAGGCCACGCTGAGCGATGTGCTCGAAAAAGCCGGTGCAGCCTACCGCCGCCACCTGCGCGAATCGCCCCGTGCCGTGGCGTACTTCAAGGGGCGAGGGGTCTCGGGCCAGGTGGCCAAGCAGTACGGCCTGGGCTACGCCCCCGAGGGCTGGCGCAGCCTGGCCAGCGTGTTTGCACACTACGACGACCCGCTGCTCGAAGAAAGCGGCCTGGTCATCGTCAATGAAGAAGACGGCAAGCGCTACGACCGCTTCCGTGACCGGGTGATGTTCCCCATCCGCAACGTCAAGGGCGAGTGCATCGGCTTTGGCGGCCGCGTCCTGGGGAACGACAAGCCCAAGTACCTCAACTCCCCCGAAACCCCGGTGTTCCACAAGGGCCGCGAGCTGTACGGCCTGTTCGAGGCACGCAACGCCATCCGCGAAGCAGGCTACGCACTGGTCACCGAAGGCTACATGGACGTGGTGGCGCTGGCCCAACTGGGCTTTCCCAACGCCGTGGCCACGCTGGGCACGGCCTGCACCCCCGAGCATGTGCAGAAGCTGCTGCGCTTTACCGATGCGGTGGTGTTCAGCTTTGACGGCGACGCCGCCGGGCGCCGCGCCGCACGCAAGGCGCTGGAGGGTGCGCTGCCCCACGCGGGCGACACACGCAGCATCAAGTTTTTGTTCCTGCCGCCCGAGCACGACCCCGACAGCTTTGTCCGCGCCCACGGCAGCGACGCCTTTGCACGCATGGTGGGCGACGCCGTGCCCCTGAGCCGCTTCCTGATCGATGCCGCCAGCGAGGGCTGCGACCTGGGCACTGGCGAAGGCCGCGCGCACATGGCCAGCAACGCCCGGCCCCTGTGGAGCGCCTTGCCCGATGGCGTGCTCAAGCGCCAGTTGCTGGGCGAGTTGGCCGAGCAGGCCCAGCTCGACGCGCGCGACCTGCTGGACCTGTGGCAACGCGCCAACGCCCGCGAGGCGCAGCGCAGCCCTGGCGCAGCCACGGCCCACGCGGCGCGCAAACACCCGCAGGCACCTGACGACCCACAGGCCATGACCAGCGACCCCGCCCCGCGCCCGGCACGCAGGCGCAGGGAATCAGCCCCGCCCTGGCCCGGCCCTTCGCGCATGCCGCGCAGCCTGCCCAGCGCCCGCATCGACCACGCAGCGCGCCTGCTGCTGTCGCACATGGATTTCATGGAACACCTGGGCCACGAAGACCATGCCGTGTTGTGCGCCCAAAGTGCCCCCCACGGCACGCTGTTCGTGTGGATCGAAGATCTGTTCCACACCGCAGGCCCCTTGCCCTGGGCCGTGCTGCGCGAGCGCCTGCGCGACCACCCCTGCGAAGCCTTGGCGCTGCGCGTGATGACCGGCGCCCACGCCCAGACCGAAGGTGACCTGCAAGAGCTGCGCCTGGAGCTGCGCGACCTGCTCAACCGCATGCTGGTGGAAGACATCAAGGCCGAGCAAAGCGCACTCATCGAACGCGCCGCACAAGACCCCGCTGCGCTGGAGCGCTACCGCGCGCTGGAGCAAAAACGCAACGCCTTGATGGGTCATGTGGAACGAAAAGCCTGAAAAAGCTTGAAAAACCCCCAGGCCGGTATAATGTAAGGTTTGTCGGCAAGAGCGACAGCAGCACCTCCGGATCGGGCCACCGTGGAATCCACGCAATTGCAGCAACTGCAAAGGCCCACCCCACCGCAAGGACTGCACTCCAAATGTTCGCCCACCCATCTTGCCCCTGAGGGTTTCCCCTCGAACCGCGAAGGCACCGCCTTCGCCGTGCCTCCCGCGCCGGGAACAGTGGCGCTTGCGTTTTCTTTGTCTTCTTTTTGATTCTGAGGTTGTCCATGCCCGCTCAAAAGTCCGCGAAGTCGCCCAAGTCCACCCCTGGCAGCAAGGCCGCTTCCGCAACCGCCCCGAAGGCGCCCGCCAAAAAAGCCGCAGCCCCTGCCCAGAAGGCAGCCGCTGCGCCCCGGCAGGCACCTCAGAAAACCCGTACCGCGCCCGTGACCAAGACCGCAGCATCCAAGACCACCGCCACCGAAGTGAAGACCAAATCCCCCCGCGCCAAGGCTGCCACCGAGGCCGAGGTGACCGACGAAACCGAGGCCCCCAAGAAGCGTCCGGGCCGCCCCGCCAAGGCGGCGGGCACCGCAGCCGCCAAGCGCGGCCGCAAGCCCAAGGCCGCAGCCGCCGAGGGCGACAGCGATGACACCGACCTGTCGGACATCGAATCCGAACTGGAAGGCGAAGTCGAGGAAGCGCCCGAGGCCGTCAATGCGGTCGAGAAGGTCAAGCCCCTGCGCATGAAGATCAGCAAGGCCAAGGAACGGGCCTTGATGAAGGAATTCGGACTGGACGAAACCGTGCTCTCCGAAGAGGACATGGCCAAGCGCCGCATGCGCCTCAAGACCCTGATCAAGCTGGGCAAGACGCGCGGCTACCTCACGCACGGCGAAATCTCCGACCACCTGCCCGACAAGCTGATCGACGCCGAAACGCTGGAGGTCGTGATCTCCATGCTCAACGACATGGGCGTGGCCGTGTACGAGCAAACGCCCGACGCCGAAACCCTGCTGCTGACCAACACTGCGCAGACAGCGGCCACCGAGGAAGAGGCCGAGGAAGCCGCCGAGGCCGCTCTGTCCACCGTGGACAGCGAATTCGGTCGCACCACCGACCCGGTGCGCATGTACATGCGCGAGATGGGCACGGTAGAGCTGCTCACGCGCGAGGGTGAAATCGAGATCGCCAAGCGCATCGAAGGCGGCCTGCAGGCCATGATGGAAGCCATCAGCGCGTCGCCCGCCACCATCGCCGAAATCCTCAACATGGGCGAGGAAATCCGTGAGGGCAAGGTCGTCATCTCCACCATCGTGGACGGCTTCTCCAACCCCAACGAGGCCGACGACTACGTGGCCGAGGAAGACTTCGACGAGTTCGACGAGGAAGACGACGACGACGGCAAGGGCGGCAGCAAGGCGCTGACCAAGAAGCTCGAAGAGCTGAAGAACGAGGCCCTGCGCCGCTTCGACCGCATCCGCGACCTGTTCGAGAAGGTGCACAAGGTCTACGACAAGGAAGGCTACGGCACGCCCGCCTACATGAAGGCGCAGCACGCCCTGTCGGCCGAGCTGATGACCATCCGCTTCACCGCCAAGACCATCGAAAAGCTGTGCGACATGGTGCGAGGCCAGGTGGACGACGTGCGCAAGAAGGAACGCGAACTGCGCCGCATCATCGTGGACAAGTGCGGCATGCCCCAGGAGACCTTCATCAAGGACTTCCCGGCCAACCTGCTGAACCTCAAGTGGGTCGAGAAGCAGGCCCAGGCCGGCAAGCCCTGGAGCGCCGTGATGGCCCGCAACATCCCGCCCATCCAGGACCTGCAGCAAAAGCTGATGGACCTGCAGGCGCGCGTGGTCGTGCCGCTGGCCGAGCTCAAGGGTATCAACAAGCGCATGAACGAGGGCGAAGCCACCTCGCGCGACGCCAAGAAGGAAATGATCGAGGCCAACCTGCGCCTCGTGATCTCGATTGCCAAGAAGTACACCAACCGGGGCCTGCAGTTCCTGGACCTGATCCAGGAAGGCAACATCGGCCTGATGAAGGCGGTGGACAAGTTCGAATACCGCCGTGGCTACAAGTTCTCGACCTACGCCACGTGGTGGATCCGCCAGGCCATCACGCGCTCGATCGCCGACCAGGCGCGCACCATCCGCATCCCGGTGCACATGATCGAGACCATCAACAAGATGAACCGCATCTCGCGCCAGCACCTGCAGGAGTTCGGCTTCGAGCCCGACGCCTCCGTGCTGGCCGAGAAGATGGAGATCCCCGAGGACAAGATCCGCAAGATCATGAAGATCGCCAAGGAGCCGATCTCGATGGAAACGCCCATCGGCGACGATGACGACAGCCACCTGGGCGACTTCATCGAGGACGGCGCCAACACCGCTCCCATCGAAGCGGCCATGCAGGCCGGCCTGCGCGATGTCGTCAAGGACATCCTCGACGGCCTCACCCCGCGCGAGGCCAAGGTGCTGCGCATGCGCTTCGGCATCGAAATGTCCACCGACCACACCCTGGAAGAAGTGGGCAAGCAGTTCGACGTCACCCGCGAACGCATCCGCCAGATCGAAGCCAAGGCCCTGCGCAAGCTCAAGCACCCCAGCCGGTCTGATAAGCTGCGCAGCTTCATCGATTCGCTGTAATACGCCGTGCAATAACGCGCGGCAAGATACCAGTCATGATCCAGCCGCGCGTACAAAAATTACTCTTCATCGGTTTCGTTGCTGCAGTGGTGCTTGGCATCTATCTGCCAGGCCTGCAGAACCAATTGGTCTTTGATGACCTTCGATTCAAGGACACTATCTTCCGCGATTACGGCGGAGCTTTGGAGCTGAAACAGCGTCTGCTTTCCTATGGCAGTTTTGTCTGGATTCAGGCGCTTTTTGGCGAAGGCTGGTGGAAACAGCGCATTGTCAATCTGCTTCTGCATGGTGGCGTGGTCGTTGCGCTCTACCTGCTGATGCGTGACCTTCTTTCGCACACCAGTTTTGCCAAAGAACTTGAGTCGAAAGAGCATTTCAAAGAGTCGCGCAATGCAGCACTGCTGGTGGGCACCGCCTTGTTTGCTGTAAACCCCATGGCGGTGTACGCCGTCGGATATCTGGTGCAGCGTTCCATCGTCATGGCAACGCTCTTTACAGTGCTTGCATGCTGGTTGTTCATCAAGGGCTTGGTGAACGGGCGAATCTACTGGTACTCACTTGCGTTGCTCAGCTACCTGTGCGCTGTGCTCTCCAAAGAGCATGCTGTCATGGCCGGTGCTTTGGTGGTGCCTCTTTACATTTACGTCAAAAGACCTAGCTGGAAAACTACTGCCTTGGTCACGGGAATCAGCATGCTTTTGCTGATCGCGGTAGGTGGTATTTTATATGCGAAATATGGGGATATTGTTGGTAGGGTTTTTGATGAGCAGTCTATTTCGTATGTGCAACTGCTTGAAAATATTTCCCCGGGAATATCAAAGTACATTTATCCGCTAAGCATATTGAACGAAGCAGCGCTGTTTTTTGCGTATGGTTTTCTGTGGTTTATTCCAAATATAAACTGGATGTCCGTAGATTTGCGCCCAGCATTTCCTCTTTCCTTTATTGATCTACCACAACTACTGGGCGGCATCGGATACCTGCTTGTTTTCGTTTTTTCAATTTATTTCTTCTTTAAAAGAAAAAACTATCTTAGCTTTGTTGCGCTTTGTTTGCTGATTCCTGTTGTATTGTTTTTGACCGAATTTTCTACGGTCTGGATTCAAGATCCGTTTGTTCTATATCGCAGTTATTTGTGGGCAATTTCAATTCCTGGGCTTATTGCGATTGCTCTTGTGAATTTTGGCGCGCGGGTAATTTACATATCTGGTGTCACTTTGATCTTGGTTTATGGAGGGCTCGCGTTAGACCGTAATTTGACCTTTCGCGACGATTATTCTGTATGGAGCGATGCGGCATTAAAAATAGACACCAATGCTCCAAAAAATGCTTTGGGAAGATTCCGTCCATTTTTGAATCTTGGTGTTCATTACATGGAAAAAGGATCCTACCAAATATCATACAGTAACCTGATGACCGCCAGAAAAATGGATGCACCCAAAGGAAGCGCGTTCTTCAATCTTGGTATTGTATTGATGAAACTTAAAAAACCGGAGGAGGCGCTGCTTGCATTTGATCAAGCCGAATCTGAAGGATTTGTCGCGTTGACATCGCTTAATTTTCAAAAGGCAGAATCTCTGCTTGTGCTTGGAAAAGTCGATGAGGCTCTATTGAGTTATTCGGTCGCCCTGGAGTCTTCTGATGGCTCTGGCTCTATACCTGAGGAATTTGAAAAATTTAAGAATGCCATTCACGCAAAGCGCGGGCAAATTGCAATGACTGCACGCAGATATGATTTGGCCATTGATGATTACCTTTATTTATCAAAAATAAATCAAAACTCTGCGGAAATCAAATATAAATTAGGCATGGCTTATACTGGTGCGGGAAAAACAGGCTTATCCGTCGATATATTCAACGACCTCATAAAATCTGAAGAAAATCCAATTTATTATTATGGTCGATCGATGGCGAAATTTAAGTCCGGCGACAAGGTATCTGGCTTTGTTGACCTGGATCGAGCAATAGCTCTCGCACCTCAAAATCAGAATTTCAAATTAATCCGATCCCGAATTGCGGCGGGAATGGTTGTGGAGTAGCCCGGTTCCTCGTCGTTTCGTGTGAAAGTTTCAAAGCTGGGGTAGATGGTGTAGTGAACCGCCCCGGGTTTGAGGAGGCTCTTTTCTCTGAGAGGATTGAGCTATGAGCAAGAAGTCGGCTCTATGCCGTTTTGTGTGGAACTTGACAACCTCAAAGACACCGATGCACCCATCCATCAGCCTGCGGCAATGCTGGTTGCAGCGGATTGAGCGGCAAATGCTTGAGCCTGGACATGCGCAAGTACGCGATGGCAA
>JAKLLE010000092.1 GCA_023150295.1 Giesbergeria sp.
CATGTCTACAGATCTTTTCGGTGTCAGTTTTCGAGAAAACCCATATTTCATGCGCCCTGCAGGCTGACCGCTCCCAATCCATTGAGCTGCCCGCCGCTAACCAGTTGAATTTGTTCAACTTTTAACCGGACACTACTGACATTCACCAACAAATTGACCAATGGACGGAATACAGATTCACCAAAGCGGTGCAAGTTCATCACGCAGATGGCGGCGCAGGCGGGCGTAGTCGGGCACCACGCTGGCCACGGTGTCCCAGAATCGCGGGCTGTGGTCCATGACGCGCAGGTGCGCCAGTTCATGGACCACCACGTAATCGATGACGGCCTGGGGGTAGTGCAGCAGGCGCCAGTTCAGGCAGATGGAGCCATCGGCACGCGCACTGCCCCAGCGGGTTTGCGCGCTGGACAGGCGCAGGCGCGTCCAACGGACACCCAGCTGCGGCGCGAAGTGGTCCAGCCTGGCGCTGAAATGCAGGCGTGCATTGCGCATGAGCCAGGCCTGAACGGCGTCGCGGATCTGCGCGGGCTGGGCCGATGCACTCAGACCGATGCGCAGTTGTCGCTGAGGGCCGCTGGCTGCGGCTGGTTCGCTAGCGACAGCCACATCGTGCAGCACACCACGCGCGCTGTGGTGCGCATCAAGCACCACCTGCAGCGGCGCGCCCAGGTAGGGCAGCACGGTGCCGTCGTGCCAGGCAATGCGCGCGTGCTCCAGGCGCTGACTGCGTTCGCGCGCCTCATGCAGTTTGCGCAGGATCCAGTCCGACTTGTCGCGCAGTGCGGCATCCACAGCACCCAGCGTGACCCAGGACGGCGCGCGCACGGCCAGGCCGTCAGGCCCCACGGTGAAGCCGATGCTGCGCCTGCGTGCACGCTCCAACCGGTAGGCAACCACGGCGTCGCCCAGGCGCAGTTCGCGGTTGGCCTGCGGGTGGGCAAATGCGGCGGCGGGCAGTACCTGCGACAAGGGGAGGCTGGGGGCTGCAGGTTTTTTTGCTACCAATTCAATAGCATCTTGCGCAGTATGAACGGGCGTTGGAGTCGAATTTTCTCCCAAAAACAAGGCTGCAGGCCCGGGGTCGAACAGGTCCAGTGCCAATTGCACAAAACGCTGCATGCGGCACCTGTCAAGCGGCGGCGCTGGCGCTGCTCAGCAGGTGCTCGGCAAAGACTGCCAGATCGGCATGGATCTGGACGCCCGCAGGCCAAGTGGGGGGCAAGGCCTGGCCCGGCACCATGGCGGCCGACTCGCCCGTGCACAACAGGTGCAGCCGCGCCCCCAGGGCCGCGCCCGCCAGCAGGTGCACACGGCAATTGCCGGCCACCACCACGTCCTCGGCATCCACCCCGTAGCGCTCGCAGATCTGCTCCATGAGCCCTGGCTCGGGCTTGCGGCAGTGGCAGGCGTCGTCAGGGGCGTGGGGGCAGAAGAACACCGCATCGATGCGTCCGCCTACCGCCGCCAGTTGCTTGTGCATCTTGGCGTGGATGGCATTGAGCGTGGCCATGTCGAACAGCCCCCGCCCCAGGCCTGGCTGGTTGGTGGCCACCACCACATGCCATCCAGCGCGGTTGAGCCGCGCAACTGCCTCCAGCGCGCCGGGCAGCGCAGCCCAGTCGTCGGGCGACGCCACGAACGCATCGGGCTCCAGGGCGTTGATCGTGCCGTCGCGGTCGAGGATGGCGATTTTCATGGCTGCATTATGGCAACACTGGACACCTTCCTCGCGCGCCACCGCAATGCGCGCGCCCGCTGATTCAGCGCCGCAGACTCAATCGTTCGGCAACTGCCAGCCCGTGATGTACAGCCCATGGGTACGCCCACGCGCCCACAGGAGCTGCAGGCGCTGGCCCTGCGGCCAGGTGGCGGCCTGCGGGTCAGAAATGACGGCTTGCTGGGGCTGCGCCAGGCCCTCGACGCGCAAGATCAGCTCGGTGCCCCCGGTGCCGCGCAGGCTGGGCGGCACGGCGCGGCTGCCCAGCACCTGGGCCTGCACCGGCGGCTGGGCCTGCAGGTTGCGCAGGTTGTGTGCACCCAGCAGCAGCGCGGCGGCGCCCGCAACACAGGCCAGCACCCAGGCGACCAGCAGCCCCGCGCGCACCGCGCGCCCCTGGCCCCGGCGCACCAGCCACCACAGCCCACCCACCAGCAGCAGCACGACCGCCAGGCCCCCCAACGCAGGAAGCAACAGGTCCAGCGTCGTGGCCTGCGGCGGCGGCAGCGCCTTCAGCGGCCAGGCCGCAGGCAGCGGCACACGCTCGGCCTGCCACTGCTGCCAGGCACGCAGCGCTGCCAGCAGCGCCGGTGGCGCAAACAGCCACCAGGCTGTGCGCTGGGTGCGGGCGGAATCAGTGGTCATGGGCATAGAACCAACGGCTACTCAGCACGATCACGCCCCATGACAAGGGCGCGGCCTCCCGATCAGGGCTCCCGCGCAAGGGCCGCCAGCATTCCCACATGCGTGCGCTGGGAGCGTCCCCTCTCCCCCTGCCCCTCTCCCACCAGGGGAGAGGGGTAACACCTCCCCTCCCCCCTCGCGGGGGAGGGGTCGGGGGAGAGGGGGCGCCGAAGGCGACAAAGGGGGGAGTTCTCAAGCCAGCCGCGCGAGATCCGCCACGCGGTTCATGGCGACGTGCAGGGTCTTGAGCAGGCCCTGGCGGTTCAGGCGCAAATCGAGCTGCTCTGCGTTGACCATCACGTCGTCGAAGAACGCATCCACCGGCGCACGCAGCACGGCCAGGGTTTGCAGGCTGGCGGTGAAATCGCCCGCGTCGAACTGCGCATTGGCCTCGGGCACAAAACGCTGCAGCGCGGCGTAGAGGTCTTTTTCGGCCTGCTCTTGCAGCAGCGCGGGGTTGACGTGGGCATCCACCGCGCCTTCGGCCTCAGCCTTCTTGAGGATGTTGCCCACACGCTTGTTGGCCGCTGCCAGCGCGGGCGCTTCGGGCAATGCAGCGAAGGCGCGCACCGCAGCGAGCTGCTTCTCGACCAGGGCCAGGCGCTGCGGGCGCAGGGCCAGTACGGCGTCCACTTCCTGGGCGCTGTAACCCTGCTCGCGCAAGCTGCCGGCGAGGCGGTCGTAGATGAAGTCGGCCAGCTGCGCCGTGGCGTCCTGAATCTTGTCGCCGAACGCGGGCACGGCGCCCTGCAGCAGCGCCAGCAGGTCCAGCGGCAGGTTCTTCTCGACCAACATCCGGATCACCCCCAGCGCATGGCGGCGCAGCGCAAACGGGTCGCGGTCGCCCGTGGGCAGGTTGCCGATGCCGAACATGCCCACCAGGGTTTCGAGCTTGTCGGCCAGGGCAACCACCACACCGGCCAGGTTGCGCGGCAGCGCATCGCCCGCAAAGCGCGGCTTGTAGTGGTCTTCAATGGCGTGGGCCACCGTCTCGCCCAGGCCATCGTTGAGTGCGTAGTAGCCGCCCATGATGCCCTGCAGCTCGGGAAACTCGCCCACCATGTCGGTCACGAGGTCGGTCTTGGCCAGCAGTGCCGCCTGGTCGGCGTCCTGCACCAGCTGCGCATCGCCCAACTGCTGCGCGATGGCCTTGGCAATGGCGCGCACGCGCTCCACGCGCTCGCCCTGGGTGCCCAGCTTGTTGTGATAGACCACCTTGGCCAGGCTGTCCACGCGCGAAACCAGCGTCTTTTTGCGGTCCTGGTCGAAGAAGAACTTGGCATCGGCCAGGCGCGGGCGCACCACGCGCTCGTTGCCGCCGATCACAAAGCTGGCGTCCTCAGGGTTGATGTTGCTCACCACCAGGAACCTGTTCGTCAGCTTGCCTGCTGCGTCCAGCAGCGGGAAGTATTTCTGGTTGGCCTTCATCGTGAGGATCAGGCATTCCTGCGGCACGCCGAGGAACTGCTCCTCGAACTCGCAGACCAGCACGTTGGGGCGCTCGACCAGCGCGGTCACCTCGTCGAGCAGCGCCTCGTCCTCGATGGGGCGCGCGCCGCCGCCCAGGCGCGCCGCAGCGGCGGCGAGCTGGCGGGCGATCTCGGCCTTGCGCTCGGTGAAGCTGGCGATCACAGCACCATCGCGCGCCAGGGTCTCTGCGTACTGGTCGGCATGGGCCAGCTCCACCACAGGCTTGGCCGCCTCAAAGCGGTGGCCCAGGGTGGTGCGCCCTGCCGTGAGGCCCAGCGCCTTGACCGGCACCACCGTGCTGCCATGCAGGGCCACCAGGCCATGCGCGGGACGCACGAAGTGCACGCTGCTCCAGCCGGGCAGCTCGCAATCGGTTTCGAGTTGGTAGCTCATGACCTTGGGGATGGGCAGCTTGGCAATGGCTTCGTCCAAGGCTTTTTGCAGGCCGGTGTCCAGCGTGGCGCCGCTGACCAGGCTGTCGTAAAACAAG
Source organism: Giesbergeria sp. (assembly GCA_023150295.1). GTDB lineage: Bacteria > Pseudomonadota > Gammaproteobacteria > Burkholderiales > Burkholderiaceae_C > Simplicispira. Next base: position 4,362 of record JAKLLE010000092.1, read on the forward strand.
GCTTCGGCCTTGCCATCGGGCGCGCGCTGCAGGCGTGCCACGGCGGCAGCGGGGTCGGACAGGTCGGCGCCCAGCGATTGCAGTTTTTTCAGCAGCGCGGGTGTGGGCTGGCCCTCGGGCGTCAGGCCCACGGCCACGGGCATGAGCTTTTGGCGCACGGCCTTGTCTTCGGCCTTGAGCCAGACATGGCGCACATGCGCGGCCAGGCGGCGCGGCGATGCGTAGGCGGTGACGCCCGAGTCGCTGCCCGTCAGGCCCTGGGCCTGGAGCTGGTCGAACAGCACACTGGCAAAGGCATCGCCCAGCTTTTGCAGCGCCTTGGGGGGCAGTTCTTCGACAAACAGTTCAACGAGAAGGTTTTGCGTGGTCATGTGATCGGCTCTATTCCGTTATCCATTGGGCGTTCGCTACGCCAGAGATGCCTGAAACAGGCGCGGCCCATGCGCAAGCAGCCGCGCAAGGGCCGCCCCGCAGCGCTGGCTGCGTCCACCTGCCCGCATTGCGCAGCAATGCGAGAGCGGGGGGAAGTCGCGAAGCGGCTCAGGGGGGTGTCTCACTTCAGGCGGCCTTCTTGGGCATGTTTGCTACCCACTCGCGCGGGGCCATGGGGAAACCGAGGCGTTCGCGGCTGTCGTAGTAGCTTTGCGCCACGGCGCGGGCCAGGTTGCGGATGCGGCCGATGTAGGCGGCACGCTCGGTCACCGAAATGGCGCCGCGTGCATCCAACAGGTTGAAGCTGTGCGCGGCCTTGAGCACCTGCTCGTACGCGGGCAGGGCGAGTTGCTGCTCCATCAGGTACTTGGCCTGCTTTTCGTGGGCGTTGAAGGCCGTGAACAGGAAGTCGGCGTCGGAGTGCTCGAAGTTGTAGGTGGACTGCTCCACCTCGTTCTGGTGGTACACATCGCCGTACTTGAGGGTGTCGGTCCACTGCAGGTTGTAGACGTTGTCCACGCCCTGCAGGTACATGGCCAGACGCTCCAGGCCGTAGGTGATCTCGCCCGTGATGGGCTTGCAGTCGATGCCGCCCACTTGCTGGAAATAGGTGAACTGCGTCACCTCCATGCCATTGAGCCAGACCTCCCAGCCCAGGCCCCAGGCGCCCAGCGTGGGGTTCTCCCAGTCGTCCTCGACGAAGCGGATGTCGTTCTTCCTGAGGTCAAAGCCCAGGGCTTCGAGGCTGCCCAGGTACAGCTCCAGGATGTTGCTGGGTGCGGGCTTGAGCACCACCTGGTACTGGTAGTAGTGCTGCAGGCGGTTGGGGTTCTCGCCGTAGCGGCCATCCTTGGGGCGGCGGCTGGGCTGCACGTAGGCAGCCTTCCAGGGCTCGGGGCCGATGGCGCGCAGGAAGGTGGCGGTGTGCGAGGTGCCCGCACCCACTTCCATGTCGTAGGGCTGCAGGAGGGCGCAGCCCTGGGCGTCCCAGTAGGACTGGAGCTTGAGGATGATTTGTTGGAAGGTCAGCATGGCTTGGTGTCTGTAGGGCGCACGCACCCAGGCGCACGCGAACCGGCCATTTTAGATGCCCGCAAACACAACGGGGCCGTGCGGCCCCGTGGGTCAGGCGCGGCGAAGGCTCAGGCGCCCTGCCAGCGGCGCAGCACCAGGCTGGCGTTGGTGCCACCAAAACCGAAGCTGTTGGACAGCACGGTGTTCAAAATGGCGTCGCGCGTGCGGGTGACCAGGGGCATGCCACCCAGCAGCGGGTCGGGCGTGTCCACGTTGATCGACCCGGCAATGAACTGCTTGCCAAGCATGATGAGGCAGTAGATGGCCTCCTGCACGCCCGTGGCGCCCAGCGAGTGCCCGGTGAGGGACTTGGTGGACGAAAACGGCGGCACCTTGTCGCCGAACACGGCCTGCATGGCGCGCACTTCCTGCATGTCGCCCACGGGGGTGGAAGTGCCATGGGTGTTGATGTAGTCGATGGGCGCATCCAGCCCTTCCATGGCCTGCTTCATGCAGGCAATGGCGCCGTCGCCGGAAGGGGCCACCATGTCTTCACCGTCGCTGGTGGCACCGAAGCCCACGACCTCGGCCAGGATGGTGGCGCCGCGCGCCTGGGCGTGCTCCAGGCTCTCGAGCACCACGGCACCGCCGCCGCCTGCGATGACGAAGCCGTCGCGGTTGGCGTCGTAGGCGCGTGCAGCTTTCTCGGGCGTGGCGTTGTACTTGCTGGACATGGCGCCCATGCCGTCGAACAGCAGCGCCATGCCCCAGGACAGTTCCTCGCCACCGCCAGCGAACATCACGTCCTGCATCCCCCAGGCGATTTGCTGCGCGGCCACGCCGATGCAGTGCGCCGAGGTGGAGCAGGCCGAGGTGATGGAGTAGTTGATGCCCTTGACCTTGAAGTTGGTGGCCAGGCATGCCGACACGGTGCTGCTCATGCAGCGCGTGACCTGGTACGGGCCCACGCGGCGGATGCCTTTTTCACGCAGTGTATCGGCCGCCTCGATCTGGTTGGCGGGCGAACCGCCACCCGAGCCCATGATGAGGCCGGTGCGCGGGTGGCTGACTTGCTCGGGCGTCAGACCTGCCTGCTTGATCGCGTCTTCGAGCGCAATCTGCGCGTAGGCTGCGGCATCGCCCATGAAGCGCAATTGCTTGCGGTCGATGCGCGCCTCGATGTCGATCTCGGGCACGCCCGCGACCTGGCTGCGCAGTCCCAGTTCGGTGAACTTCTCCACGGCCTTGATGCCGCTCGTGCCCGCGCGCAACGAGGCCTCCACTGTGGCCCAATCGTTGCCAATGCACGAGACGATGCCCGCGCCCGTGATGACTACGCGCTTCTTGGTCATGCCGCTTCCTTGCTGTCGCCTTCGCGCAGAAACAGGCCCACGCGCAGGTCATTGGCTACGTAGATTTCCTTGCCGTCGGCGAGCAGGCGTGCGTCGCCGATGGCCATGTTGAGTTTGCGCTTGATGACGCGCTTGATATCGATCTCGTAGGTGACGAGCTTCACATCGGGGCCCACTTCGCCCGTGAACTTGACCTCGCCCGCGCCCAGCGCGCGGCCCCGGCCCGGCAGGCGCAGCCAGGTGAGGTAGAAGCCGATGAGCTGCCACATCGCGTCCAGCCCCAGGCAACCGGGCATGACCGGATCACCCTGGAAATGGCAGGCAAAGAACCACAGATCCGGCTTGACGTCCAGTTCGGCCACGATCCGGCCCAGGCCATGGGCCCCACCGTCGCTGTCGATGTGCGTGATGCGATCGAACATCAGCATGGGCGGCAAGGGCAGGCGTCCGCTGTCGGGGCCGAACAGCCGGCCTTCGCCCGAGGCGATCAGTTGGTCATAGGAAAAGGATTCGGCCATTGTCAGTCTTGCTCCGCATCGGCGGCTGGGCCGCCCTGGTTTTCATCGTGCCCGCCCCGGGATGTCATGGCGGACCCCCATTATCCCGTATGCCTTGGGCCCTTTGGCACTCGCTTGCGCAGGGCAGCCATCATCAGCACCAACCCACCCAGAGCCCACAGCGGCCAGAGCCCCCAGCGCCCGGCCCAGTGGGCATAAGGTGTGGGCGCACCATCGCGCCCTTCCACCTGCCCCACCAGCACACCACGCTCGTGGCGTGCCAACTGGTGCGTGACCACGCCCCGGTGGTCGATGATGGCCGTGGCGCCGGTGTTGGTGGCACGCACCATGGGGCGCTCGAACTCCAGCGCACGCATGCGCGCAATGGCCAGGTGCTGATCGATGGCCAGCGTGTTGCCAAACCAGCCGATGTTGCTCAGGTTCACCAGCACGGTGGGCGCTGGCCTGCCGGGCTGGACGAACAGCGCAGCCAGTTCCTCGCCAAACAGATCCTCGTAACAGATGTGGGGCGCAAAGCGCTCCCCGCGCCAGTCGAACGTAGGCTGGACCAGCGCGCCCCGGTTGAAGTCGCCCAGGGGGATGCGCATCAGATCGGTGAACCAGCGGAACAGAGGCGGGATGAACTCGCCAAAAGGCACAAGGTGGTGTTTGTCGTAGCGGTAGGTCTGGCTCTGCCCGGCGCGCAACCCCATGACCGAGTTGGTGTAGCCCTCTTCCATGCTGCCCAGGGGCAGGCCGATGAGGGCTGCACGCTCTGGCTGGGCAAAGTGCTCCTGCAAGCCCTGGAGGTAGCCTTCGGGCAGCTGCCGGGGCAGCAGGGGCAAGGCAGTTTCGGGGGCCACCACCAGCGCCTGGTGTGGTTGCAGCAGCAGGTCGCGGTACCACTGCAAGGCCAGGGGCACGCCGGAGCCGGGCTCGAACTTTTGATCCTGCGGTATGTTGCCCTGCAGCAGCACCAGGGGCACCGGGGCCCTTCGCCCTTTGGCAGGCGTGTGGCACAGCTCCACCGCACAGTGGCGGTCCAGCGCTGCCGCCACACCCACGGCGCCAATCAGCGCCAGCGCGCCCCAGGCACGCAGGCTGCGCACATCGGACGCCCGCGCCTGCACCACCAGCATGGCCAGTGCCGCCGCCACGGCACCCACGCCGTAGACACCCACCCAGCGCGCCAGCGCCGCCAACGGGCCCTGCACATGCGCGTAGCCTCCAGCACCCCAGGGAAAGCCCGTCCACCACACGCCCCGCGCCAGCTCTGCGAGGAGCCAGAATGCTCCGAAAATGATAGCGCGTTGCGCCCGTTCCTTGGGCGCCAGAAGTACAAAAAGCCCTGAAACTACGGCATAGTAGCTGCCCAGAAATGCCGCCAGTGCCAGCACCGCCGCACCTGCCAGCGGTGCCGCCAGGCCGCCGTAGGTGTGCATGGAGACGTACAGCCACCAGAACGTGCCCGTGAGCCAGGCCGTGGCAAAGACCCCGCCCAACAGCGCACCGCGCTGCCACGCCTGGGATGCCGTCAAGAGCCGTGCCAACACCGCCAGCGATGCGATCTGCAGCCACCACAGCGGCTGCCCGCTGCCCGGCCAGGCCAGCGATGCGGCCTGGGCCAGGCCTGCGCCCGCTGCACCGCACAGCGCGGGCCACAGCGCAGGCGGCCGGGACGGCGCCCGCGCGAAAGCGCCGACGCTCATGCCGCAGAGGCAGCCGGATCGGGCGGCAGCTGTGCCACCTTGAACCAGCGCACCGCCCCGCCTTTGGTGTGCAACACCACAAACTGCAGGCCGCACAGCGCGAGTTGCTCGCCCCGGCGTGGCACATGGCCCATTTCGTGGGCGATCAGGCCACCGATGGTGTCGAACGCTTCCTCGGCATCGCTGCCCTCGATGTGCACGCCAAAGGCTTCGCTCACGCGCTCGACCGGCGTGTCTCCGCTGACGCGGTAGGTGCGGTCGGCCAGGGCGAAGATGTCGCCCTCTTCCTCGGGGATGTCGAACTCGTCCTCGATCTCGCCCACGATCTGTTCCAGCACATCCTCGATGGTGACCAGCCCGGCCACGCGGCCGAACTCGTCGATGACCACGGCCAGGTGGTTGCGGTTGCCCCGAAATTCGCGCAGCAGGTCGTTGAGGCCCTTGCTCTCGGGCACAAACACCGCCGGGCGCAACAGCGCGCGGATGTTCAGCTCGGGCGCCCGCTGCAGCTTGAGCAGGTCCTTGGCCATGAGGATGCCGATGATGTTCTCGCGCTCGCCTTGGTAGACCGGAAAGCGCGAATGCGCCGTGCTGATGATGAGATGCAGCATCTCATCGTAGGGGGCGTCGATGTTGATGACGTCCATGCGCGGCGCGGCGACCATCACATCGCCCGCCGTCATGTCGGCCATGCGGATCACGCGTTCGAGCATGACGCGCGAATCGGCATTGATCACATCGTTGCTCTCGGCCTCGGCCAGGGTTTCAATCAGCTCTTCGGCCGAATCAGGGCCGGGGTGGATGAACTCCACCAGTTTTTGCAAAAACGTGCGCTTGTCTTCGCGTTCAGGCGCGCGCGCCGGATGTGGTTCTGACACAGCCTAGGGTGCAGGACGTGCGGTAGTGGGACAGGCCCCTAGGATAACGGATTGCCATGACACCACCGCCGGGGCGCCGTCGCAGCCGTCAGGCACGCATCATTGGTCGGAGGTGCCCAGCGCCTTGCGCACACCTTCGCGCACGCCATCCCCCATGCCGCGCACGCTGGCCAGAAAAGCCCAGAACTGCTGGGCCTGGCGCTTGAGCTGGTAGTCCACCTCACCGTACTGCTGCTCCACCATTCCGGCCATGCGCGAGTCCAGGCTGGGGCTGGGCAGCTCCAGAAACGCCTCGGACTCCGAGCCGTCGCGCTGCACCAAGGCCCCGGCGTTGCGCGCAATGCGCAGCATGGCGGTGTTCTCGGTCAACGCATGGATGAAGACCATGTGAACGCCTGCATTGCGTGCGTGCATCACCGCCCGGTCGAACAGGCGTGCGCCATAGCCGCGCCCACGCGCCGAGCGCGCCACCGAGACGCCAAACTCCGCGCAGTTGGCATGCTCGGGCAGCGGCGTATAGGCCAAATGCGCCATGGCGATGAGATCCAGTCGCCGGTTGTAGATGCCAAAGATGTCGTCGCGGTCAAAGTCGAGCTGATCCACATAGCGGCGGATCTGCTCGTCGCTGGCCGGGTAGCCAAAGCGCAGATAGCGGTCTTCCGCCTCCAGAGCGAACAAGTGCTTGGCGATGCGCTCGCGGTGGCTGGGCCCCAGCGAACGGATCGGCACCATCAGGTGCTTGGCGGCGCTAGGCGGGCGCCCACCCTTTCCCCGTGTCGATACGGGATCGGCAGTGTCCAGGGCGGCCTGGAGCCATTCGTTGTTTGCGGTCATGGAAGCAATATAGGGGTTTTCCCTGGCAATTCCAAGACATTTTTGCTGCATTGCAACAATTCAACGCGAATCCGAATTTGTTACATGGAATCAATGACTTGCGAAAACAGCAACGCCGCTTGCAGCGGCACAGGCTGTCGAAATGGCGACAGGCCTCACACCGGCACCGCCGTGGTGGTCTTTACGCGGTCGAGCACGAAGCTGGTCTTGCAATCCTGCACGCTGGGGTGCTTGAGCAGCGTGTCCATGATGAAACGGCTGTAGTGCGCCATGTCGGCTACCACCACACGCAGCAGGTAGTCCATTTCGCCGGTCAGCGAGGCGCATTCCACCACCTCGGGCCAGGTTTGCACACTGGCACGGAACACGTCCATGGGGTTGCGCTTGTGGGTCTCGGTGTGCTTTTCCAGCCGCACATTGAGGTAGGCCGTGAGCCCCAGGCCCACCGCCTCGGGGCGCACCAGCGCCACGTAGCGGTCGATCACACCGCTTTCCTCCAGGCGCTTGACGCGGCGCAGCACAGCGCTGGGCGAGAGGCCCACCTGCTCACCGATCACCTCGTAGGTTTCCCGACCGTTTTGCTGCAAACAGCGCAGTATGGCCCGATCAAGCTTGTCCAGTGCGTCATTGGTAGTCATGGCGCAATTATTGCGCGCCCAGCGCCTTCCAAGATCACCATGCCGCCGACTCGGGTATGTCCCGATAGTGACAGGCCCTGGATTGCCCAACAGAGGGACTTGCAGAATTCCTCAACCCAGCCGAATTTGCCTCTGCGTGAGGCGCAAAAAAAGTTGCGGGCACCGCCCAAAAGGCTGGAAGATCAGGGTATCGAAGTCTGAACTTGGTGCCCGCCCATGAATACTAC
>JAKLLE010000093.1 GCA_023150295.1 Giesbergeria sp.
ATGTGGCGCTGTACAACCACCAGTTACCCCAGTCCGCTTTGAAGAGCAAAACACCCATGCAGGCCATGAAGGAGTGGCACCACTCTCATCCGCACTTGTTCAAGAGGCGGCCCTATGATCGTCCGGGATGTGACATGTAGCAAGCTTTGTTGCTGAACTCATTGAACAGCACGTTGTAGAACAGCGGGCTGTGCGTGGTGATGATGAACTTCAGCTTGGATTCACTGGATTTGATGAGTCCCGCCAAATTGACTGCCACCTCAATAAGGTGGTTGTCGTCCAGCGAACTGACTGGATCATCAATGAACACATATTCCAGTTGATCAAACTGCCGGGTCTCACGGCTCTCAGGCTCGGCAACGTTACGGATGGCAATCGCTTGATCTAGTAGTGCATAAAAAACACTCCAGATGAAATTGCTTTCCTCACCCTTGGAAATTTTTATGCTACCGGAGCGCTCGTTGTCGCCGCGCTCCAGCGAAAAGCTGACCTCCGCAAAATCCTCGCTGAAATGTGGCGTCAGCTTGTCATTCGTGTAGCGCTGGAAATACTTGACGATGTTCCCGTCTTGACCCAAATCCTTAAGCAGCGTGAGCAACCAATCCGTGTATGAATTGGGTTGTATTTTCAGCTTAGGCGCTGTGTCACCCGTCAAATCGTTATCCCAATAAAACAGGTCTTCGGTGAAGGCGTTGTAATAGAGAATTTTGTTACGTGATAGCTCTGATTGATCGGCTTCGCCATCTTCACCGTTGGTCTCTGAAGCTATCAGTTGCTTGAACTCTCGTGACAGACGCGTTTTTCCAGTGCCGTTGAATGCATAAATCAGCTGCACCTTTGGGACAGGTTTTTTTTCGTCAACTTCCTTGGTTTTTTCAGGAACAGTTTTTTTGACAGTCTTGGGCGTGCTCAGTTGCTGTGCAATATATTTAAGCGTCGTATTGCCCATGCTATACCTCTATCTCTTGCGGCTTGGGAAAACCCAACAACAAATCCCGGTAATGCGCGTATTGCTTTTGGCGCAGCTCAATTTCGCGGGGTAAGCCTTCGGTGAGGGAGTGGGTCAGGGCATCGAATTTGTCGAGGATGGCGACGATGCGGGCTTGTTCTTCTGGCGTGGGAATTGGGATAAGCAATTTAGCCAAGTCGGCTGCGTTTACCCTCCGAACTTTTGTTCCCGTAATGTGCGGTTTTTTTTGCCTCTGAAATTTCTCGGTTTGGAAGAAGTATGAAACGAATTTTGGGTTGAGCTTATGTCTGTAGATGCAAGCATCGCTACTGACAGCAATTTCTTCATTTCCCAACCACGCCACAGCCTTGCAAACATCCTCATCATTTTCACTGGTGGTGGCGACAACTAAATCACCTGTTTGGGCTTTTCGCGCCTTCTTGAAAAACTCTTTGGAGACGAATGTTTTGGTCTTGTCAGCGCTCGTTCCGTAGTGTGTGTAAATTTGCCCGTAGTGAATGCACCCAACTCCGCTTTCCGTAAAGTCTTTTTTTTGCAACCCACCTCCTCGAATGAACTCACCCACTGAGGGGTGTCCCAACGTCTTCCATTCCACCTCCCCCTCTTCAAAACTCAACAACTGGTCGCGATAGTGGTTGTATTGTTTTTTGCGGGCTGTAAGCTCGGCTGTAAGCTCGGCTGTAAGCTCGGCTGTAAGGGAGGTAAAAGCATCCAGAATACGGACGATTTCGGCCTGGATTTCCAGCGATTTTTTGGGGCTGTCTGGGCAGGGGATGGGGATTCTTTTCTCTGCAAACGTACTGATCCATTGGCGCTTGTGGTCACCGTCCACCAGTTCGCTTGGCAAGGTGTTAAGCCAGTAGTAAATGTATTTAAGAAGTACCTTGGTTTCATCGCTTGATGTGATCATCTTCATTGCCGAGGATTTGGCCTTGAAGTCAAAGTCGACCCATTTGTTGGCAGTGGTGAAATCATCAAAGATGATCACGGGAGTTTCAGATGCTTTGTATATGCCGTCACTTTCATCCGTGTATCCAAGAATGAAGGTTTTTCCAGCAGTCAACACTGGGGTCTCAAATTCATCGCTGTAATTTTTCGCCGCCACCAAGTATTTGGTCGGCTGCTCATACTTCGTGACTTCTCCTAAGGGCAGCCAATCAATCGCAACCCCATCCAGCAACTTTTCCAAAAACTCCATGCTGCTCATGCCTCCTGCTCCTCGCCTTCAATCTCCGCAACGATGGCATCAATGTCTTTGCGCAGTTGGTCGATCTTGGCAACCGTGGTTTTCAGCTCGGCATTGAGCTGGGCGATGTCCACCACTTCGCGGTTGTCCTTGGCCTCCACATAGCTGCTGACCGACAGGTTGTAGTCGTTGGCGGCAACCTTCTCAAACGGTACGGACTGGGCGAAGTGATCGACGTTCGCCTTGCTGTCGAACACCGCCATGATCTGGTCGATGTGCGAGTCCAGCAGCGCGTTGTTGTTGGTTTCTTTCTTGAACAGGCCACTGGCGTCAATGAACTGGGTGGTGGTGTCGGTCTTGTGTTTGGACAGCACCAGAATGGTCACGGCGATGGTGGTGCCAAAGAACAGGTTGGGAGCGAGCGAAATCACGCTCTCAACGTAGTTGTTGTCCACCAAGTATTGGCGGATCTTCTGCTCGGCCCCACCCCGGTAAAAAATGCCGGGAAAGCAGACGATGGCCGCACGGCCCTTGCTGGAGAGGTAGCTGAGCGCGTGTAGCACAAAGGCAAAGTCGGCCTTTGATTTAGGCGCCAGCACACCGGCCGGGGCAAAGCGGTCGTCGTTGATGAGGGTGGGATCGTCGCTGCCCACCCACTTCACCGAATACGGCGGGTTGGAAACGATGGCATCGAAGGGTTTGTCATCGCCAAAGTGCGGCTCAATGAGGGTGTCGCCCAGCTCGATGTTGAATTTGTCGTAGTTGACGTTGTGCAGGAACATGTTCATCCGCGCCAGGTTGTAGGTGGTGTGGTTGAGTTCCTGGCCGAAGAAGCCGTCTTCGATGATGTGGGCGTCAAACTGCTTTTTGGCTTGCAGCAGCAGGGAGCCAGAGCCGCAGGCGGGGTCGTAAATCTTGTTGATGCTGCTCTGCCCGTGCATGGCCAGCCGGGCGATCAGCTTGGAGACCTGCTGCGGCGTGAAAAATTCGCCCCCAGACTTGCCCGCATTGGCGGCGTAGTTGGAGATGAGGAACTCGTAGGCGTCGCCAAACAGGTCGATGTGGCTGGCGTCGAAGTCGCCAAAGTCCAGCTCGGCCACGCCTTTGAGCACAGCCGCCAGGCGGGCGTTTTTGTCTTTGACGGTGTTGCCCAGGCGGTTGCTGGTGGTGTCAAAGTCGGCGAACAGGCCGCGGATGTCACGCTCTGAGGGATAGCCGATGGCAGAGGATTCAATGGACGAAAAGATTCTGGCCAGGTCGGTGTTCAGGCTCTCGTTGGTGCTGGCTTTGGCCGCGACATTGACGAACAACTGGCTGGGGTAGATGAAGTAGCCCTTGGTTTTGACGGCGTCGTCTCGGATTTCGGGTGTGATCACAATGTCGGACAGCGCTGCGTAGTCGACGCTGTCGTCCCCGCCTTCTATGTAGGCCGCAAAGTTTTCGCTGATGAAGCGATAGAAAAGGGTTCCCAGCACGTATTGCTTGAAGTCCCAGCCATCGACAGCGCCACGAACATCGTTGGCAATTTGCCAGATGCGGCGTTGAAGTTCGGCGCGTTGTTGAATGCTTGTCATGGTTTTTTGTTGTCGATACGTTGTGGCAGACAGGAAAGAGCTCCAAGCCTACCGGGCATTATCAAGATCAATACAGGTTGCAGAGATGGAATCACACACTGATTTGGCAAAATAAAAACTAGCAAAATTGGCCCCTAGCGCCCACCCATCAAGCGCAAACAGCTATCAAAACAATAGCACTTACGCCGGATTCAACACCCCCTGCCGCTGCCCCACCGCCTCGCGCAGGTAGGCCCAGGTGGCCTGCATGCGGGCCACGTGCTTGTTTTCGGCGGGCATGCTCATCCAGAAGGTGCGTGTAAAGCGCGCCTGGCCGGGCAGTACGGGTTGCAGGGCGGGGTCTTGCGCGGCCACAAAGGCGGGCAGTACGGCCAGCCCGGCACCGGCGCGCACAGCTTCGAACTGGGCCAGCACGCTGGTGCTGCGCAGGGCAAACTGTGCGGGGCGGTGCAGTTCGTCCAGGATTTGCAGTTCCTTGCTGAACAGGAGGTCGTCCACATAGCTCACAAAGCTGTGGCCGCGCAGGTCTTCGGGGGTGGTGATGGGGGCATGCTGGGCCAGGTAACTGCGGTTGGCATAGAGCTGCAGCACGTAGTCGGTGAGCTTGACGACGATGACGGCGCCGCGCGCGGGGCGCTCCAGCGAGATGACGATGTCGGCCTCGCGGCGCGACAGGTGCACCAGGCGTGGCAGGGCCAGCAGGTCCACCACCAGGCCGGGGTGCGACTGGGCAAACCGCGCCAGCGGCGCCGCCAGCACCAGGTTGCCAAAGCCTTCGGTGGTGCCGATGCGCACCACGCCGTGCAGGCCGGTGCCCACGCCGGGGGCGGCGCTTTGCACGGCGAGGAAGGCGGCCTCCATGGCCTCGACCCTGGGCAGCAGGGCGCGCCCGGCTTCGGTGAGGCGGTGGCCGCCGGCCTCGCGGGCAAAGAGTGCGGCGTCCACCTGCTTTTCCAGGCCCTGGATGCGCCGTGCCACGGTGGTGTGGTCCACCCCCAGGCGGCGGGCGGCGCCCACCAGCGTGCCGGCGCGGGCCAGTTCCAGAAAAAAGCGCAGGTTGTCCCAGTCCATGGTGCGGTTCCAGATGCGGGTTGCGTTGTGCGTTTATGCAAATCTTGTGCGCGGGTTTGTCTATTGTGCTCACAATTTCGCACAGCTACCATGGCGCAGATTGCCGGGCATGGTGCCCTGGCACCTCAGGAGACACACCCATGGATGCTGCCGTCAAAGTTGCCACCGTCAAACTGCTGATCAACGGCCAGTTTGTTGAATCCCAAACCACCGAATGGCGCGATGTGGTCAACCCCGCCACGCAGCAGGTGCTGGCGCGCGTGCCCTTCGCCACGCAGGACGAAATCAACGCCGCCGTAGCTTCGGCCAAGGAAGCCTTCAAGACCTGGAAGAAGACCCCCATCGGCGCGCGCGCCCGCGTCTTCCTCAAGCTCCAGCAGCTCATCCGTGAAAACATGGCCGAGCTGGCCGCCATGCTGACCGCCGAACAGGGCAAGACCCTGCCCGACGCCGAGGGCGACGTGTTCCGTGGCCTGGAGGTGGTGGAGCATGCCGCCAGCATCGGCAACCTGCAACTGGGCGAGCTGGCCAACAACGTGGCCAGCGGCGTGGACACCTACACCCTGCTGCAACCCCTGGGCGTGTGCGCCGGCATCACGCCGTTCAACTTCCCCGCAATGATCCCGCTGTGGATGTTCCCCATGGCCATTGCCACGGGCAACACCTTCGTTCTCAAGCCGTCCGAGCAGGACCCCATGGTCACCATGCGCCTGTGCGAACTGGCGCTGGAAGCCGGCGTGCCGCCCGGCGTGCTGAACGTGATCCACGGCGGCGAAATGGCCGTGAACGCCATCTGCGACCACCCCGACATCAAGGCCATCAGCTTTGTGGGCTCCACCAAGGTGGGCACGCATGTGTACAACCGCGCCAGCCTCAACGGCAAGCGTGTGCAGTGCATGATGGGCGCCAAGAACCACGCCATCGTGCTGCCCGACGCCAACAAGGAGCAGACGCTCAACGCCATCGCCGGCGCCTCGTTCGGCGCGGCCGGCCAGCGCTGCATGGCCTTGCCGGTGGTGATGCTGGTGGGCGAAGCGCAAAAGTGGCTGCCCGACCTGGTGGCCAAGGCCAAGACGCTCAAGGTGTCTGGCGGCACCGAAAAGGGCACGGACGTGGGCCCGGTCATCTCGTGCGCCGCACTGTCGCGCATCGAAGGCCTGATCGAGCGCGGCATTGCCGACGGCGCCACGCTGGAACTCGACGGCCGCAAGCCCAACGTGCCCGGCTATGAGAAGGGCAACTTCGTCGGCCCGACGATCTTCAGCGGCGTCAAGCCCGGCATGGCCATCTATGACCAGGAAATCTTCGGCCCCGTGCTGAGCGTCGTGGCCGCCAAGGACCTGGACGAAGCCATCGAGTTCATCAACGCCAACCCCAACGGCAACGGCACCGCCGTGTTCACGCAGTCCGGCGCGGCCGCGCGCAAGTTCCAGGAAGAGATCGATGTGGGTCAGGTTGGCATCAATGTGCCCGTGCCTGTGCCCGTGCCGCTGTTCTCGTTCTCCGGCTCGCGCGCTTCCAAGCTCGGCGACCTGGGCCCCTACGGCAAGCAGGTCATCCTGTTCTACACGCAGACCAAGACGGTCACGGCACGCTGGTTCGACGACAGCACCGCTGGCCAGGGCGTGAACACCACCATCAGCTTGAAGTAAGGCCAGGGGGGCTGTTTCCCCCTTTCCTTCTACCCCCTCTCCCCTTGCGGGAGAGGGCTGGGGAGAGGGGTGAAACCGGCGCTGCGCCCCACCCACCCCTCTCCCCCCGCCCCTCTCCCGCAAGGGGCGAGGGGAGTCAGGCCAAAATCAGGCTCCAGCGCTTGCCAATCAAGCGCCATCAGCTATAAAAACAAAAGCACACCCGATCCGGAGACCAGCCCATGGACTTTGAACTGACCGAAGACCAGCGCGCCTTTGCCGACACCGCGCGCCAATTCGCCCTGGCCGAGCTGGCCCCGCACGCCGCGCACTGGGACGCCGAGGGCATCTTCCCGCGCGAAACCATCGCCAAGGCCGGCGAACTGGGCTTTTGCGGCCTGTATGCGCCCGAGGCCGCTGGCGGCCTGGCCCTGCCGCGCCTCGACGCCACGCTGGTGTTCGAGGAAATGGCGGCCGTGGACCCCTCCACCACCGCCTTCATCACCATCCACAACATGGCCACGTGGATGCTCGGCACCTGGGCCCAGCCCGAGGTGCGCGACCACTGGGGCCCGCTGCTCACCAGCGGACAAAGACTAGCCTCCTACTGCCTGACCGAACCCGGCGCGGGCTCGGACGCCGCCTCGCTCAAGACGCGCGCCGAGCTGGTGGGCAATGAATACATCATCAACGGCTCCAAGGCCTTCATCAGCGGCGCCGGCAGCACCGACGTGCTGGTGCTCATGGCCCGCACGGGAGATGCCAGCTCGGGCGCTGCGGGCATCTCGGCCTTCGCTGTCCCGGCCGATGCCCCCGGCATCAGCTACGGCAAGAAGGAAGAAAAAATGGGCTGGAACAGCCAGCCCACGCGCCAGATCAGCTTTGACAACGTGCGCATCCCCGCCAACCACCTGCTGGGCCGCGAGGGCGAAGGCTTCAAGATCGCCATGAAGGGCCTGGACGGCGGGCGCATCAACATCGCCACCTGCTCGGTGGGCGCGGCCCAGGGCGCGATCCAGCAGGCGCAGCAGTACATGCAGGACCGCAAGCAGTTCGGCAAGCCCATCGCCAGCTTCCAGGCGCTGCAGTTCAAGCTGGCCGACATGGCCACCGAACTCGTCGCCGCGCGCCAGATGGTGCGCCTGGCCGCCAGCAAGCTGGACGCGGGCAACCCCAACGCCAGCACCTACTGCGCCATGGCCAAGCGCTTCGCCACCGATGCAGGCTTCAACGTCTGCAACGAGGCACTGCAACTGCACGGCGGCTACGGCTACATCCGCGAATACCCGCTGGAGCGCCTGATGCGCGACGCGCGCGTGCACCAGATCCTGGAAGGCACGAACGAAATCATGCGCGTCATCATCGCCCGGCGCATGCTGGACGGCGACGCACCGGACGCCATCCGCTAGGTTTTTGATAGCTGCCAGCGCTTTACCAACGGGCGCTAGCGGCCTATTTAACCTCAAACTCATTACCAGCCATGCCCGCCCGCCCCCTGGCCGACGAAACCCTGCACCTCATCGCCGCGGTGCGGGACGCGCTGGCCGAGCGGCTGGGCGCGGACGCCACGGTGGAGGAGCGCCCGCTGTTCGGCTGCCACGCCTTCATGGTGGACAGCAAGCTGTGCCTGGCCGTCAAGGGCGAAGACCTGTTGGTGCGCCTGCCGCCGCTGCAGCATGCTGCCACGGCCGAACAGCCCGGCGTGCGCGAGCTGGACCCACGCGGCGGCATGCCCGGCTACTTCTGGGTGGAGCCCGCAGGCTACGCCACGCGGCCGCAGTGGCTGCACTGGGTGGAAACCGCCCTCGCCTACAACCCCCAGGCCAAGGCCTCGCCCCGGCGGGCCAAAGCCCGCAAGGCGGCAACGCCATGAAATTTCAAGCATTTTTGGACTCTGGCGCTCATCCAGCAAGCGCCAAAAGCTATAAAAACCGTAGCACCCTCCCCTTTTCCCACCTCTAAACCGACCAGGAGACAACACCATGCAAATCGCATTCATCGGCCTCGGCAACATGGGCGGCCCCATGGCCATCAACCTGCACAAAGCCGGCCACAGCGTCAAGGCCTTCGACCTGAGCCAGGACGCCCTCGCCAAGGTGAAAGCCGAAGGCCTGCAAGTGGCGGCCAGCGCCCAGGATGCCGTGCAAGGCGCCGAAGCCATCGTCACCATGCTGCCCGCCAGCCAGCACGTGGAAGGCCTGTTCCTGGGCAACGGCAACCTGCTGGCCAGCATCGCCAAGGGCACGCTGGTGATCGACAGTTCGACGATCGCCGCCGCCACCAGCCAGAAGGTGGCCAAGGCGGCCGAGGCGGCAGGCATCGACTTCATCGACGCCCCCGTCTCCGGCGGCACCGGCGGCGCCATCGCCGGCACGCTGACCTTCATGGTCGGCGGCAGCACCGCCCAACTGGAGCGCGCCCGCCCCCTGCTGGAAAAAATGGGTGCCAACATCTTCCACGCAGGCAGCGTGGGCGCCGGCCAGACCGCCAAAATCTGCAACAACATGCTGCTGGGCATCCTGATGGTGGGCACCAGCGAAGCCATCGCCCTGGGCGTGGCCAACGGCCTGGACCCGAAGGTGCTCAGCGAGATCATGCGCCGCAGCTCCGGCGGCAACTGGGCGCTGGAAAAGTACAACCCCTTCCCCGGCGTGCACGAGAACGCCCCCGCCAGCAAGGGCTACGCCGGGGGCTTTGGCACCGACCTCATGCTCAAGGACCTGGGCCTCTCGCAGGAAAACGCCATCGCCACCAAGGCCAGCACGCCGCTGGGTGGCATGGCCCGCGCCATCTATGCAGCCCACAGCATTGCTGGGCATGGCGGTGAGGACTTTTCGAGCGTGATCAAGATGGTGCAGAAGAAGGGCTGATCTGCACGGTTGGGGCCTTTACCGGCTGTAACGGGCGCTGTGGCTTGCTGCTGCAGCGCCCGTTTTTATGCACCGGGTTTTCGTCCTGCACGCCACCCGTGTTGCGGTATGTTTTCGCATTTTTCTGCTTTGTACCGAAAGCCGTTTGCTTCCAACAGTTTGAAGCACCCTACTCCTGCATCTCCGGATCACTCCGCAGCCACACCGTAAAGTTAGCGCCCGCGCCCGGGGCGCTCTCGGCGCTGATGCGCCCACCATAGCGCTCCACCAGCCCCAGGCTCACCCACAGCCCCAGGCCGGTGCCTTCGGCCTTCTTGGTGGTGAAGAAGGGGTTGAAGATGTGCGCCAGCACCTCGGGCGCAACGCCAGCACCGCTGTCGGCCACGTCGATGCGCACGCCCACGCTAGTACCGTCCTCCAACCAGTCGTGGGTGGACAAGGTGAGCGTCCCACCGCCGGGCATGGCCTGCAGGGCGTTGACCATGAGGTTGATGAGCACCTGTTGCAGCTCGCTGGGGTTGATGGTGAGGCTCTGCGTGGCGTGGAAGTTTTCCACCACCGCCACGTTGGCCTTCTTCATCTGATGGCCCACCAGCACCAGGCTGTCCTGCACCAGCTGGCTGGCATCCACCTGCTGCAGGTAGCCGGCAAATTCGGCCGGGCGCGCAAACTGCAGCAGCTTGGTGACGATGAGGCGGATGCGGTGCACCTGGCCGCGGATGAGGCGGATTTCCTCGCGCACCGGGTCGGCCTGCGCGCCCAGGATGTCGGCCAGCACCTCGATGTTGCCCTGGATCACGGCGATGGGGTTGTTGATTTCGTGCGCAACCCCAGCCGTGAGCTGGCCCACGGCGGCAAGCTTCTCCGACGTCACCAACTGGCGCTGCGTGGTGCGCAGTTCGTCCAGCGCCTGGGCCAGCTCACGCGTGCGCTCGGCCACGCGCTGATCCAATTCTTCGCCCCACTGGCGCAGGGCCAGTTTTTGCGCCTGCAATTGGTCCAGCAAGCGGTCCAGGTGGGCGGCGAGTTCGCCAATTTCGTCGCCCTGGGGCACGCTGCCCACGCGTGCAAGCTCGTCGCCGCCTTCCGCCGCGCTCATGGTGCCGTGCATGCGCTCGATGGGCTTGAAAATACCGCGCGCCCAGTGCAGCGAGATCAGCGTGGCCCCGCCCATGGCCAGCAGGAACACGCCAATGATGATGGCCAGCGTGGTCTGTTTGACGCGGCGAAACGGTTTTTCGAGGTAGCCCACGTACAGCATGCCGACGCGCTGGCCGTCGCCGTCCACCACCGGCTCGTAGGCCGACACGTACCAGTCGTTCACCACAAACGCGCTGTCCAGCCAGGTGCGGCCCTCGCCCAGCACCCGCTGGCGCACCGCTTGCGACACCCGCGTGCCGATGGCGCGGGCGCCTTCGAACAGGCGCACATTGGTGGCCACGCGCACGTCGTCCAAAAACAAGGTGGCCGTGCCCTGGCTGCCAAAGGGCAGCGCGCCTTCGGGGTAGACGATTTCGTTCAGGCCATCGATGAAATCCAGGTTCTTGTTGAGCAGCGAGCCGCCCACCACCACAGCGCGCACGGCACCCGCGTCGTCGCGCACTGGAGCGGCAGCGTGGATGACCATGCCGCGCGACTCCGCCGCGCGCTCGGTCGGGGTGGCGTTGGCGGTGGCGATGAAGGGGGTAAGCGCGCGTGCGGCCAGTGCAGCGTCAAACTGCGCCAGTTGTTCGGCCGAAAAGATGTCGATGGCGGTGGACGCCTTGCCAGCGCGGGCCTCGCGCGTGACCTTCCAGTCCAGCAAGGCCTGCGGCGCACGCGTGCTGCTGCTGGCCAGCAACGCGCCGTTGGCGTCGTACAGGTTCAGAAAATCCAGCCCCAGGTCGCGCGTGGCATCGCGCAGCAGGCCTTGCAGCGCACTGGGCTCACCACGGCCCTGCTGCGGGTAGCGGTGCTCCAGCTGCGCCGAATTGGCCAGCGCTTCCACCCCGCGCCCCAGGGCTTCCTTGACGCGATCAAAATAGCTGTGCGCCACGGCCAGGTCGCTTTGCACCTTGACGTTGAGCAGCCGGTCGTAAGAACTGCCGCCAAAGTAGACCAGCACCGCGATCGACACGGGCAGCACCGCAAACAGCGGCAGCAGCGCCAGCGCCAGCAGCTTGGTGCGGATGGAGTGGGCGCGCCACAGGCGCTGGGCCAGGCTCATTCCATTTCCAAATCAGTCGTGTCTAGGCGCAATACTGTTCAGATACGAAGCACCGGTGTTGGGTGGTGCTTTCGATGAAGGTTTTCCCCACGATGGCGTACGTTGAAGTTACTCATTTTGCGCTTGACGCCACGAGGGTTGCTGTGGCCGCGACTGCTGAC
>JAKLLE010000094.1 GCA_023150295.1 Giesbergeria sp.
GAGGGAGCACTGCGGGTCACCCACGGGGGAATCGATGCGATAGCGCTGCGCATTCTTCCTGACAACCGCAAAGTGCTCAAATATTGAGCACCGAAGTGTTTCCGCCATGTTGCGGTTTTGAATTTTGCAAGTCCCTCAAAGGTTTTTTGATTTAGCGCAAACGGACGCAAAGGTGGCTTGGCTGCGGGGCGAACCGGTGATCAGGCAAACAGCCCCTGGTACTGCGCCCGCAGCAGGTTCTTCTGCACCTTGCCCATGGTGTTGCGCGGCAGCTCCGGCACCACGTAGCACTGCTTGGGAATCTTGAAATTGGCCAGCCGCGGCTTGAGCTGCGCCACGATGGCCTCAGGCTGGAGCACCGCGCCCGGCTTGGCAATGACCACCGCCACGCCCACCTCGCCAAAATCGGGGTGTGGCACGCCTACCAGCGCGCTCTCCATCACGCCGGGTAGCTCGTTGATATAGCCTTCCACCTCGGCCGGGTAGACGTTGTAGCCGCCGCTGATGATCAGGTCCTTGCTGCGGCCGACGATGCGCACGTAGCCGCGCTCGTCCACCACGCCCACGTCGCCGGTCTTGAACCAACTGTCAGGGGTGAATTCCTCGGCAGTCTTCTCGGGCATGCGCCAGTAGCCCTTGAACACGTTGGCGCCACGCACCTGGATATTGCCGGTCTCGCCCACAGCCAGCCCCTGGCCGTCGTCCCCCACCACGCGCAGGCCCACGCCGGGCAGCGGAAAGCCCACGGTGCCGCCGCGCCGCTCGTCCTGGCCAGCATGGCGCTTGTCCGCCGCGTAGGGGTTGGAGGTAAGCATGATGGTCTCGCTCATGCCATAGCGCTCCAGGATGGTGTGGCCGGTGCGCTCCTGCCAGTCGCGGAAGGTCTCGATGAGCAGCGGCGCCGAGCCCGAGATGAACAGGCGCATGTTCCGCGCAACTTCGCGCGTCAGCGCGCCTTCGCCCAGCATGCGCACGTACAGCGTGGGCACGCCCATGAACACCGTGGCGCGCGGCAGCGCGGCGACCACGGCATTGGGGTCGAATTTGCCCAGCCAGAGCATCTTGCTGCCGCCCAGCAGCGCCGCGTGGATGGCCACGAACAGCCCGTGCACATGGAAGATGGGCAGCGCGTGGACCAGCACGTCGTCCCGGCGCCAGCCCCAGTAGTCATTGAGCATCACCGCGTTGGACAGCAGGTTGCCGTGCGTCAGCATGGCCCCCTTGCTGCGGCCCGTGGTGCCGCTGGTGTAGAGGATGGCGGCCAGGTCGGCCGCGCCCTTGCACGCCGCCTCGTGGGTGTCGGCATGGTGCGCTGCGCGCTCCAGCAGGCTGCCGTTGCGGTCCTCGCCCAGCGTGAACACATGGCGCGTGCCGGCCGTGAAGGCGATTTTCGACACCCAGCCAAAGTTGCCTGGCGTGCACACCACCACGGCGGGTTCGGCGTTGCCGATGAAGTATTCGATCTCGGCGCTCTGGTAGGCCGTGTTCAGCGGCAGAAAGACATAGCCCGCGCGCAGCGTGGCCAGGTACAGCAGCAGGGCCTCCACCGATTTTTCCACCTGCACCGCCACACGGCTGCCCTCAGGCAAGTGGAGCGACGCCAGCAGGTTGGCGATGCGGCTGCTGGCGCGGTCGATGTCGCGCCAGGTGTAGTACAGCGGCGTGCCATCGGGCGCCGTGGTCTCGATGGCGGTGGCATCCAGGTCGGCGGGGAAAGCCGCGCGCAGGGCGGCGAACAGGCTGTCGTTGCGGGCAGAAGTCATGGCGGAATCAGAAAGCGGGTGGGCGTTTGGCGAGGAAGGCGTGGATGCCCTCGCGGTGCTCGGCGCTGTCGGCGTAGGCATAGGGATCCATGCCACTATTTGCTATAATTTTTATAGCTGCTTGCGCTTTATCATCAAGCGCTGGAGGCACTTTTAATGCCCGAAGTGTTTGCTTGTTCAGGCGCGCGGCCTGTGGAGCCAGCGCGGCCACGCGCTGGGCCGTGCCCAGGGCATCGGCCTGCAACAGCTCGTCGGGCACGACGCGGCTCAAAAACCCGCGCGCCAGCATGTCGGGCGCGCTGAAGGTGGCAGCTTCGAGCAGCATCTGGCGCGCCGTCAATTCGCCCACGGCGCCCGCCACGAGCTGCGCCTCGCGCGGCGCCATCGGAAAGCCCAGGCGCGCAATGGGCGCACCAAAGCGCGCGCCCGTGGCGGCGATGCGGATGTCGCAGCAACTGGCAATCTCCACGCCCGCGCCCATGCAGGCGCCGTCGATGCGCGCGACGATGGGCACGTCGCAGTCCAGCATGGCCGAGAGGCCGCCCCAGACGTCGTTCTCGTGGAAGTCGCGCAATTGCGCCGCATCGAACCGGAAGGCCGGGTATTCGGAGATGTCGCCGCCCGCGCAGAAGGCGCCGCCATCGCCTTCAATCAGCACGCAGCGCGCTTCTGGATTGCCCTGGATGCTCTGAAAAACAGAGCGCAACTGGCGCCACATGGCGCGCGACATGGCGTTGAGCCGCCCGGTGTGGCGCAGCGTGACCACCACCACCCCGGCGGCGCCCGCCTCTGCCGGGGCCGGGTGGGCCACCACTTCAGATGTTGTTTGCATGGATTCCCTCATGGCCGCACACCGGCTGGCGGTGCGCGGCCACGATGGTAGCGCCTATGCGGGGGTGCCTTGGGGCAGTCCCAGGCTCTTGCGAACGTTGTCGTTGATGATGCGCAGTTCGGCCAGGCTGCTCTCGATGTGCGCGCGCTTTTGCTCCAGCTCGGCAATGACCTTGTCGGTGCGCTGCAGCACATAGCGCAGTTGCTGCTCACGGCCTTCACCGGCCTGGCCGTACATGTCGAGGTACTGCTTGATCTCGGCCAGCGAGGAGCCGATGGCCTTGGCGCGCAAGATCAGCGCCAGCCGCGCGCGGTCGCGGCGGCTGTAGACGCGGGTGCCATTGATGCGGCGCGGGCTCAGCAGGCCCTTGTCCTCATAGAAACGCAGCGTGCGCGGCGTCACGTCGAAGGCGTTGCACAGCTCCGTCACGCCGAACAGTTCCGAGTTCTTGTCGTCGGAGTAGTGGTCGGCCAGCACCTGGCGCGCGGCCGCCGTGGTGGCGGCCTGCCGGTCGGCGGCACCCGTGGTGAGGCCCGCTGCCATGGTCACACCACGCGTTGCAGCTTCATGGCGACGCTCATGTCGCCGCTGACCTTGAACTTGCCGCTCATGAAACCGGTGACGGGGTTGAGCTGGCCCGTGAGCAGCGCGTTGAGGTTTTCCAGCGAGATGGCCACGGTGCAGTCGGTCTCGCGGTCCACGTTGTCCACGGTGTTGGGGGTGGATGCGCCGTCGATGACGATCTTGCCGTCGTCGCCGCAATCGAACTTCAGCACGGCGTTCAGGCCGCTGTTGTCGCCCACTTTGGCGCGGATGGCTTCGGTGCATTCCTGGATGTTCATGGTGTTCCTTGCAGGGGTTGAGAAATCAGGGTGTGCATCATAAAGCCGTTTTGTCACGCATAGACAAGGGAAAATACCTAATAGACACATGGTTGACGTTAACGTCACCATGGCATCTAATTCGTCACCTTCAACCGTTTGCTTCTTCATGACTCTGACCCCGACACCACCGCAAGGCGGCGCCGCAGCGCCCGCGCACTACCGCAGCGTGTTCCGCAACGGCCTGTTCAGCGGCCAAACCCTCTGGGTGACCGGCGGCGGCAGCGGCATTGGCCGCTGCGTAGCCCACGAACTGGCCTCGCTGGGCGCGCGCGTCATCATCAGCGGCCGCACCCAGGACAAGCTCGACCGCGTGGCGCAGGAAATCCGCGACGACGGCGGCCTGTGCGACACCATCGCCTTCGACATCCGCGACGAGGAGGCCGTGAAAACCGCCGTGACCACCATGGTGGGCAAGGTGGGCCCCATTGCCGGCCTGGTCAACAACGCGGGCGGGCAGTTTCCCGCGCCGCTGCAGGCCATCAGCAAGCGTGGCTTCGAGGCCGTGGTGAGCAACAACCTCACGGGCGGCTTTCTGATGATGCGCGAGGTGTTCCTGCAAAGCATGCAGGAGCATGGCGGCGCGATCGTCAACATGACGGCGGACTTCCGCAACGGCATGCCCGGCATGGGCCACTCGGGCGCGGCGCGCGCGGGCATGAGCAACCTGACCATGAGCGCCGCCTTTGAATGGGCGAGCAGCGGCGTGCGCGTGAACGCGGTGGCGCCAGGCTGGGTGGCCTCGTCGGGCATGGACAGCTACGGCGGCGCCGTCAAGGCCCTGATCCCGCAACTGCGCCAGCATGTGCCGCTGCGCCGCCTGGCGACCGAGGCCGAAATCAGCGCGGCCATCGTCTTTTTGCTCAGCCCCGGCGCGGCTTTCATCACCGGCATCACGGTGCAGATCGATGGCGCGGCCTCACTGGGCAGTGCCGTGTTCCCCAGCCTGGATCATCAACGCTCGCAAGCTTTCGAGGGCTTTCACCGCGCCCAGGCGCCCGAGGTGCTCAAACCATGACGCAGATCCGCTCCCAGATCGCCCCCCGCAGCGAGGGTTTTCGCCGCAACCACGAGCGCATGGCCGAACGGCTGGCGCAGGTGCAGGCCCTGCAGGGCCAGGTGGTGGCCGAGTCCGCCTCCAAGCAGGACAAGTTCGAGAAAAAAGGCCAGCTCCTGCCGCGCGAGCGCGTGGCGCGCCTGCTGGACCGGGGCAGCAGCTTCCTCGAACTCAGCGCCCTGGCGGGCTTAGGGATGCACGACGACGACGGCAAGAAGGCCGTGCTCGGCGGCGGCTCCATCGTGGGCATTGGCCAGGTGGCAGGCAAGCGCGTGCTGATCTCGGCCAGCGACAGCGCCGTCAAGGGCGGCACCGTGGCGCCCATGGGCTTGAAAAAAGGCCTGCGCGCCCAGGCCATCGCGCTGCAAAACAAGCTGCCGCTGATCGCACTCGTCGAATCGGGCGGCGCCAACCTCATGTACCAGGCCGACATTTTTGTGGACGGCGGGCGCAGCTTTGCCAACCAGGCGCGCCTGTCGGCCGCGGGCATTCCGCAGATCGCCGTGGTGCATGGTTCGTCCACGGCGGGCGGGGCCTACCTGCCGGGCCTGTCGGACTACGTGGTGCTGGTCAAGGACCGCTCCAGCATCTACCTGGCCGGCCCACCGCTGGTCAAGGCCGCCATTGGCGAGGACACCACCGATGACGAACTGGGCGGCAGCGACCTGCACGCCCGCGTGACCGGCCTGGGCGAGTACCTGGCCGAGAACGACGCGCACGCCATCGCCATCGCCCGCGACCTGATGGACCACCTGCCCTGGGACGAGGCTGGCGGGCCCGACGGCAGCGTGCGCGCGCCGCTCTACAACGCCGAGGAGCTGCTGGGCATCGTCCCGGCCGACGAGCGCGAGCCCTACGATGCGCGCGAGATCATCGCGCGCATCGTCGATGGCTCGCACTTCCTCGAATTCAAGGCCGCGTTCGAAAGCGACACCGTCTGCGGCCATGCGCGCATCGACGGCCACCGCGTGGGCCTCATCGCCAACAACGGCCCCATCCAGCCCACGGGCTCGGTCAAGGCGGCACAGTTCATCCAGCTGTGCGACCAGAGCGGCACGCCGCTGGTCTTTTTGCAGAACACCACGGGCTACATGGTGGGCACGGCAGCCGAGCGCGCGGGCGCCATCAAGCACGGCAGCAAGATGATCCAGGCCGTGGCCAATGCGCGCTGTCCGAAGTTCACCATCGTGGTGGGCGGCTCGTTCGGCGCGGGCAACTACGGCATGTGCGGTCGCGGCTTCGACCCCGACTTCATCTTCAGCTGGCCCAGCGCACGCACCGCCGTCATGGGCGGCGCCCAGGCCGCCATGGTCATGGAGATGATCAGCCGCGGCAAGCTGGAGCGCGCAGGCGTGCCCCTGGGCGAGCAGGCCGAGGCCGGCATCAAGGCCATGAGCGAGCAGCTCAAGCGCCGCCTGGATGCCGAATCCGACGTGCTGTTCGGCACCGCGCGCCTGTGGGACGACGGAATCATCGACCCGCGCGAAACCCGCAACGTGCTGGCGCAATGCCTGGCCATGGCCCGCGAAGCCAGGGCGCGCGCACTGCACCCCAACACCTTCGGCATCGCCCGCATGTAACCCCCTTTCTTGAATCTGGAGCCCACACCATGCAATTCACCCCCGAGCACGAGCAGATCCGCGACACGGTTCGCAAATTCGTCGCCAACGAGATCAACCCCTTCACGGCCGAATGGGAAAAAGCCGGCATCTTCCCCGCCCACCAGCTCTTCAAGAAGATGGGCGACCTGGGCCTGCTGGGCATCAAGTACCCCACCGAATTTGGTGGCATGGGGCTGGACTTCAGCTACTCCATGGTCATGGCCGAGGCGCTGGGCACGTGCAACGTGGGCGGCGTGCCCATGGCCATTGGCGTGCAGACGGACATGTGCACCCCGGCGCTGGCGCGCTTTGGCAGTGACGAGCTGCGCCGTGAGTTCCTCGCACCTTCCATCGCGGGCGACCTGGTGGGCTGCATCGGCGTGAGCGAGGTCAGCGGCGGCTCGGACGTGGCCGCGCTCAAGACCACGGCCAAGAAGGACGGCGGCGACTATCTTCTGAACGGCTCCAAGATGTGGATCACCAACGGCATGCAGGCCGACTGGTGCTGCCTGCTGGCCAACACCAGCGAGGGGCCGGTGCACTCGAACAAGTCGCTCATCATGGTGCCGCTCAATGCCCCTGGCGTCACGCGCCAGAAGATCGAGAAGATCGGCATGCATTCGAGCGACACGGCGCAGCTGTTCTTCGACAACGTGCGCGTGCCCCAGCGCAACCTCATCGGCCAGGAGGGCGCGGGCTTCATGTTCCAGATGCTGCAGTTCCAGGAAGAGCGCCTGTACGGCGCGGCCAGCAGCCTCCAGTCGCTGGACAACCTGATCGACCAGACCATCGAATACACGCGCCAGCGCCACACCTTCGGCCAGCCCCTCCTGAACAACCAGGTGGTGCACTTCCGCCTGGCGGAGCTGCGCACCGAAGTCGAAGCCCTGCGCGCCCTCACCTACCGCGCCGTGGAGTCCTACGTGGCGGGCAAGGACGTGACCAAGCTCGCCTCCATGGCCAAGCTCAAGGCCGGGCGCCTGTCGCGCGAGGTGGCCGACGCCTGCCTGCAGTACTGGGGTGGCATGGGCTTCACGGCCGACAACCCCATCAGCCAGGCCTACCGCGACAGCCGCCTGATCTCCATCGGCGGTGGTGCCGACGAAATCATGCTCGGCATCATCTGCAAGCTGGAGGGCACCCTCCCTGGCAAGAGGAAATGAACACCCCTCTGAGCGGCTGCGCCGCTTCCCCCCGCTCTCGCATCGCTGCGCGATGCGGGCAGGGGGACGCTCCCAGCGCGGCGGGGCGGCCCTTGCGCGGGAGCCCTGGCCTGGGCCGCGCCCATTCACACGCTGCGTGCGAGACAAAGCGCGATGCCATCATCAACAACAAGCAACAAATGCTATGACTTTTATAGCTATTAGCGCCGTGAATACGGGCCCCGTGCTCGAAATCACCTTAAACCGTCCCGACGTGCGCAACGCCATGTCGCTGGCCATGGTGGAAGAGCTGCGCCAGGCCCTGGCGCAGGCCGAAGCCAGCGTGGGCAGCGCCCACCCCACCCGCGTGGTGGTGCTGCGCGGCGCGGGCGGGCATTTCTGCGCCGGGGGCGACCTCAAGGATATGGCCATAGCCCGCATGCGCGCCATGGAAGCCCAAGAGGGCACCGACCCCGTTGCCGATGTCAACGCCCAGTTTGGCCGCATGTGCGCGGCCTTTGCCGACACGCCGCTGGCCGTGGTAACGGTGCTGGAGGGTACGGTGATGGGCGGTGGCTTGGGCCTGGCCTGCGTGGCCGATGTGGCCATCACCACCGAGACGGCGAGCTTTCGCCTGCCCGAAACCTCGCTGGGCGTGGTGCCCGCGCAGATCGCACCCTTCCTGGTCGAGCGCCTGGGCTACTCGCAGGCCAAGCGCCTGGCAGTGACCGGCGGCAAGCTGGATGCGGCGCAGGCGCTGCGCATCGGCCTGGTGCACCAGCAAGTGGCCACCGCCGACGTGGACGCCGCGCTGCAAGCCGTGCTGGCCGACATCCTGGCCTGCGCCCCTGGCGCGCTGGCCGCCACCAAGGCGCTGATGGCCAAGGCGCGCTGGAGCGCCCCCGCCGCACTGGTCGATGAGGCCGCCGCCATCTTCTCGCGCGCCGCCCAGGGCCCCGAGGGCCAGGAGGGCACGGGCGCATTCCTGCAGAAACGCAAACCACACTGGGTTCCGGCATGAGCTTTTCCAAAATACTGATTGCGAACCGGGGGGACCAGCCGCGCAGCGGCGCAGCGGCGAAGCCACATCGCATGGTGCGCGCAGCGCACGCAGGCGATTTCTCCGCGAAAGGGGCACGGCATGTTTAAGAAAATCCTGATCGCCAATCGCGGAGAAATCGCCTGCCGCGTGATCCGCACCGCCCGCGCCCTGGGCTACCGCACGGTGGCCGTGTACAGCGACGCCGACGCGGGTGCGCCCCATGTGGCGCTGGCCGACGAGGCCGTGCACATCGGCCCCGCACCGGCGGCCGAGTCCTACCTGCAGTTCGACGCCATCCTGGGCGCCTGCCGCGCCTCGGGTGCCGATGCGCTGCACCCCGGCTACGGCTTCCTGAGCGAGAACGCCGCCTTTGCCCAGGCTTGCGAAGACGCGGGCGTGGTCTTCATCGGCCCGCCCGCCAGCGCCATCACCGCCATGGGCGACAAGGCCCTGGCCAAGGAGCGCATGATCGCTGCGGGCGTGCCCTGCGCCCCCGGCTACCTGGGCGCAGACCAGGCCGACGCCACGCTGGTGGCCGAGGCGAAAAAGCTCGGCTACCCGCTACTGGTCAAAGCCGTGGCAGGCGGCGGCGGGCGCGGCATGCGCCTGGTACGGCACGACAACGAGTTGCAAGCCGCCATCGAGGGCGCCCGGCGCGAAGCCACCAGCGCCTTTGGCGACGGCACGCTGATGCTGGAGCGCCTGATTGAGAACGGCCGCCACATCGAGATCCAGGTCTTCGCCGACGCGCATGGCAACGCCGTGCACCTGGGCGAACGCGACTGCACGGCGCAGCGCCGCCGCCAGAAGGTGATCGAGGAGGCGCCCTCCCCCGTGGTTTCGCCACAGATGCGCGCCATGATGGGCGCCGACGCCGTGGCCGCCGCGCTGGCCGTGGGCTACCGGGGCGCGGGCACGGTCGAGTTCATCGTCGATGCGCAGAACCACCACTACTTTCTGGAGATGAACACGCGCCTGCAGGTGGAGCACCCGGTGACCGAGTGCATCACCGGCCAGGACCTGGTGGAGTGGCAACTGCGCGTGGCGGCGGGCGAACCGCTGCCGCTGGCGCAGGAGGCCATCATGCTGTCCGGCCATGCCATCGAGGTGCGGCTGTACGCCGAAGACCCCTACGACGGCTTCGCGCCGCAAACCGGCGCCGTGCGCTACTGGCGCCCCGAGCAGGCGCTGGCGGGCCGCGCCCGCGGCCAGGCCGCGTTTGGCGAGGTGCGCATCGACGCGGGCATCCGCGAGGGCGGCGAAGTCACCCCCTACTACGACCCCATGGTGGCCAAGCTCATTGCCCATGGCCGCGACCGCCAGGACGCCATCCGCCGCCTGATGGCGGCGCTGGACGACGCCCCGCTGCTGGGCCTGCGCCACAACGCACGCTTTTTGCGCGACCTGCTGGACCACCCGGCCTTCCGCGAAGCGCGCATGCACACCACGCTGATCGACCAGTGGCAACAGGCGGGCGAGCCCCTGCTGCAGCGCCCCCAGCCCGATGCGCAGACCTGGGCCCTGGCGGCCGCAGCGCTGGCCGCACAGCAGGGCGGCGCCCGCCGCCCCGACGGCGTGGCCACCTGGGGCACCACCCTGGTGCTCGCAGGAGGCAGCGAACAGCGCGCCGTGCGCGTGCGCCCCCACGGGGCGCAGGTGCAGGTGCAACTGGCGGGCACCGAGGGCTTCACCTTCGACGCCGTGCGCTGGCAGGAAGAACGCCTGTATTGGCGCCAGGGCGGCGTGCAGCGCAGCGCCGTGTGCCAGATGCAGGGTGGCCAGGTCACGCTGGCACTGGGCGCCACGGTGCACGAGTTCGCCGAACTGTCGCCCTTCCCGCAGAACGACCCGGCCCTGGATCCGCGCAAGCTGCGCTCCCCGGTGGCAGGCACGGTGTGCGCCGTGGCCGTGGCCGTGGGCGACCAGGTCAGCGCCGGGCAGCCCTTGCTGTGCGTGGAGGCCATGAAGATGGAAATGTGGCTGCACGCCCGCGCCAGCGGCACCGTATCGGCCCTACACGCCCAGATCAAAGACAGCGTTGCCGCAGGCAGCGTGCTCGCAGAAATCGACATCACCGAAGAGGTCACCGCATGACGCATGAAAAAGCCATCCTCACCTGCGCCCTCACCGGCGTGCTGACCAACCCCCAGCAGCACCCCGTGCCTGTGACCCCCGAGCAAATGGCCGCGCAAGCGCGTCAAGCGTTTGACGCAGGAGCATCCATCATGCACGTGCACATCCGCGCGCAGGAGCTCGGGATGGGTCACATGCCCAGTTGGGACCCGAACGTGGCCCAAGAGGTGGTGGACGCCATCCGCCAGGCCTGCCCTGGTGTCATCATCAACCTGACCACCGGCGTCATCGGGAAGGACATCAGCGGGCCACTGGACTGCATCCGCCGCGTCAAGCCCGAAATTGCCGCCTGCAACGCGGGCAGCCTGAACTACCTCAAGCTCAAGGAAGACGGCACCTGGGCCTGGCCACCCATGGTGTTCGACAACCCCGTGGCCAAGGTGCAGCAGTTCCTCGACGTGATGGAGGAATGCGGCACGCACCCCGAGTTCGAGTGCTTCGACGTGGGCATCGTGCGCTCGGTCACCATGTACATCAAGAACGGCATGCTCAAGCCCTCCATGGGCCGCCCCGAATACAACCTGGTGATGGGCGTGGCCTCGGGCATGCCCTGCGACGCACAACTGCTGGAACTGCTGCCGCAGTGGATGGCCCCCGGCGCCGTGTGGCAGGCCACGCTGATCGGCCGCCAGGAGATCTGGCCCGTGCACCAAAAGACCGCCGACCTCGGCGGCATGCTGCGCACCGGCCTGGAAGACACCTTCTACCTGCCCGACGGCAGCCGCGCCAACGGCAACGGCGTGCTCATCGAGGCCCTGGCCCGCTGCGCCCGCAATGCGGGCCGCGCCATCGCATCCCCAGCCGAGGCCCGCCAGATGCTGGGCTTGGCATGAAGCGACACCCCCCTTGTATCCTTAAATCCTCGATGTTCAGGACACGGAAATGGGAAGTTGTCCACAGCCCGAACCCCCCTCTGGAAGCACTGCATTCCCGGACTCAGCACAAGGCGTGGACAGCCAACCGTTTGCAAGAAACC
>JAKLLE010000004.1 GCA_023150295.1 Giesbergeria sp.
GGGGGAATCGATGCGATAGCGCTGCGCATTCTTCCTGACAACCGCAAAGTGCTCAAATATTGAGCACCGAAGTGTTTCCGCCATGTTGCGGTTTTGAATTTTGCAAGTCCCTCTGCGGTTTTGAATTTTGCAAGTCCCTCCAAGGTAATGATTTCGATCTTCTCGCCGCCCACGCCACCCTTGGCGTTGACATGGTCCAGGTAGAGCTGCGCGCCCTGCATGGATTCCTTCACCGTGGCGGCCACCGTTCCGGTGACGCCCACGGTCTGCCCGATGCGCAATTGCGCGAAGGCGGCGCTGGCGGCCAGGGCCAGCACACACGCCGCTGCCAGGGTTTTGACGTGTGGCGCAAGCATGGCTAGATCATCCCCAGCAGGCGTGGGAACCACAGGCTGAACCCTGGCCAATAGGTCACCACCATCAGGAAGCCCAGCATGGCCAGCAACCACGGCGTGACCGCCACTGTCAGCTCGGTGATGCCCATCTTGGTGATGCCCGAGGCCACGTACAGGTTCAGCCCCACAGGCGGGGTGCACATCCCGATCTCCATGTTCACCACCATGATGATGCCGAAGTGCACCGGGTCAATGCCCAGTTTCATCGCCACCGGGAACAGGATGGGCGCGAAGATCAGCACGATGGAGGAAGGCTCCATGAAGTTGCCAGCCACCAGCAAGATCACGTTCACTGCCAGCAGGAAGGCGATCACCCCCAAACCATTGCTCAGCATCCAGTCGGCCAGGGCCTGCGGGATGTTCTCGTTGGTCAGGATGAAGCTGAACAGCACCGCGTTGGTGATGATGTACAGCAGCATGGCGCTCATGTTGGCCGAGTTCAGCAGTACACGTGGCACATCCTTCAGGCTCATGTCCCTGTAAATGAACACTGTCACAAAGAAGGCATACACCGCGCTCATGGCTGCCGCTTCTGTCGGGGTGAAGATGCCGGCATAGATACCGCCCATCACCACCACGATCAGGAACAGGCCCCAGGCTGAAGCACGGAAGGCTTTCCAGCGCTCCCCCCAGGTGGCCCTGGGCAGCCGTGGGTAGTTGTTCTTGCGTGCACGCCAGTAGGTCACCAGGCCCAGCAAGATGGCCAAGGCCAGGCCAGGCACCACACCAGCCATGAACAGGGCGCCGACGGAAGTGTCCGTGCTGACCGAGTACATCACCATCACGATGGAGGGCGGAATCAGAATGCCCAGTGCACCCGAGGTGGTGATGACCCCTGCACCGAAACGGCTTGGGAAACCCGCCTTGACCATGGCGGGCAGCAGGATGGAGCCGATGGCCACCACCGTGGCCGGGCTGGAGCCCGACACGGCAGCAAACAGTGCGCAGGCCAGCACCCCCCCCAGCCCCAGGCCACCGTACCAGTGCCCCACCATGGCAGTGGCAAACTTGATCATGCGCCGCGCCACACCGCCGTGGGTGAGGAAGTTGCCTGCCAGGATGAAGAACGGGATCGCCATGATCTCGAACTTCTCGATGCCTGTGAACAGCTTGAGCGCCACCGATTCCAGCGGTACATCGGTAAACCCGAACAGAAAGGTCAGTACCGTGAGACCCAGCGAGATCGAGACGGGCATGCCGGTGAGCATGAATACCACCAGCAGAACAAAGATGATGGCTGCGCTCATGGCTTGGAGTCTCCATCTCGGCGCATGTCGGCCGGGTGCAGGTTGTCCTGCATGTTGTAGGGATTGATGTTCAGCGACTGCTCTTCCTCGTCCAGGCCATCCACATGGCCATGGTCATGGTGCGGCAGCTCGCCGGTGCGGATGAAGTTGACCATCACCTGCAAAAAGCGGAAACACATCAGGCTGGTACCCAGCGGAATGGCGCTGTAGACGATCCAGGTGGGCCACTCCAGGTCGGGGGTGGTGGGGCCTTCGATCAAGTGATCAACGGACAGGCCCAGCAGTTTGAAAATTCCGTAGTGGGCGCCGTTCTCCCAGACGAAGTGGCTGCCCAATGCGGCAATGATGGCCGTGAACACCGCGCCCGAAGCCAGGCCAATGATGATGAACTTGCCACGGGTCTTGGCATCGAACTGGTTGATCAGCACATCGACACCCACGTGGATACCGGTGCGCACGCCATAGGCTGCGCCGAATTTCGCCATCCAAACGAACATGATGATGGTCAGCTCCTGCGCCCAGGTCATGTTGATGGACAGCAGCCAGTCCTGCACGCCCGGGATGGCAAAGCCCGCCCCGTAGCGGTGCAGCACTGCAGCAAATACGATGAGCGTGGCGCCGCCCATCAGGAAGATGATGAGCCACTCTTCCAGATGATCAAGAAATTTCATGGGAGTCTCCGGGGGAGATCGTTGTGTGGGCCGGTGCTGCAAGCCAGCAGGACCCACGGTTCATCTGGCACACCAGCCGTCTGGTGTGCCCTTCGGTGGTGGCTGCACACCACCACCGGCACATCACACCATCAGAGCTTGGCCGGATCGAAGCCAGTGGCTTTGTAGACCTCTTGGATGGTTTCCTTGCCCACACGGCTGGACATCTTCTCGTGCACCGGCAGCAGCGCCTTCTTCAGCGCCGTGCGCTCTTCCTTGGTGGGGGTGTGCACCGCCGTCTTGCCGCTCTTCTTCACTGCCTCCAGCGCCTGGTCGTTCTCGTCCTGGGCGATCTGGTTGGCGTAGAAGGTGGCCTGCTTCATGGCCTGGCCCAGTTGGTCACGCACATCGGCGGGCAGGCCATCCCAGAACTTCTTGTTCACGATGACGGCATAGCCCAGGTAGCCGTGGTTGGTCAGGGTCAGGTGCTTCTGCACCTCGTGCATCTTCTGGGTGAAGAAGTTGGAGGGCGGGTTCTCGGTGCCATCGACCACACCGGTCTGCAGGGCCTGGTAGGTCTCGCCAAAGGCCATGACCTGCGGAATGCCGCCCAGGGCGCGGATCTGCTCCTCGATCACCTTGGACGACTGGATGCGGTACTTCATGCCCTTGTAGTCGGCCACGGTCTTGAGCGGCTTGTTGGCCGAGAAGACCTTGAAACCGTTGTCCCAGAAGGCCAGGCCGGTGATGCCTCGGGTTTCGAGCTTCTTGAACAGCTTTTCACCCACGGGGCCGGCCGTGACCTTGTGCAGGTCTTCCTTGGTGTCAAACATGAAGGGCAGGTCGAACACCTCGAATTCACGCACGCCCAGCGGGCCAAACTTGGCCAGCGAAGGGGCCAGCATCTGCACGGAGCCCAGTTGCAGGGCTTCCATCTCTTCCTTGTCCTTGTACAGCGTGCTGTTGGCGTACACCTCGACCTTGACCTTGCCGCCCGTCAGCTCTGCCGCCTTGTTGGCAAAGAACTCGGCCGCCTTGCCCTTGGGGGTGCTTTGTGCCACCACGTGGCTGAACTTGATGACGATCTGCTGGGCCTGGACCGTCGTGGCGCCGATCGCCACCAGTGCACAGACGAGAACTTTTTTCACGGGAAAACGCATGCTTGACTCCTGGGTTGTAAGTGGTTGACAACGGAGCGAACTTTAGGCCGCGTGTCACTGTCTTGTAACTGTGGCGTTCCACAGCTAGGGTTTACCCGGAAATCACCCAGCCAGCACGGCCCGGACCCGATCCATCCACTGTCGGCCAATGCGCCCCTGCAGGCCCCGCGCCACTTCCTGCGTGGCCTGGCGCAGCCGCTGGCGCTGTGCTTCGTCGGGCGCATGGATGCGTGTGCCGCCGCCCAGGCGCAGGTTCGCCAGGGCCTCGTCGTTTTCGTACTGCGCAATGGTGTTGCCCCAGTCCAGCGCATCGGCCATGGCCTGCTGGATGAGGGAACGATCGGCTTCGGACAGATGGTTCCAGAAACGCTGGTTCACCACCACGCAGTAGCCCAGGTAACCGTGGCGGGTCAGGCTCAGGTCGGTCTGCACCTCGTGCATGCGCTGCGTCCAGAGGTTGGACATCGGGTTCTCCGTCCCGTCCACCACGCCCGTGGCCAGGGCGCGGCGGGTTTCGCCAAAGCCCAGCACCACCGGCTTGGCGCCCAGGGCGCGCATCTGGTGGGCAATCACGCGCGAGCTCTGGATGCGCATGCGCAGGCCCACAAAGTCCTGCGGCGCCAGCAACGGGCGGTTGGCGCTCATGTGCTTGAAGCCGTTGTCCAGGTAACCCAGCCCCACCATGCGCTGGCGCTCCAGCGCGGCGAGCAGTTCGTTGCCAATCGCGCTGTGCATCACGCGGTGCACCTGCTCCTTGGAGTCGAACAGGAACGGCAGATCAAACAGCTCGAACTCCGGGAAGCCCACGCGCCCGAACTTGGACAGCGAAGGCGCCAGCATGTCCACCGCACCCAGTTGCAGCGCCTGGATCTCGTCGGCATCGCCAAACAGCACCGAGTTGGGGTAGATGACCACCTGGATACGCCCCTGGCTGAGCGACTGCACGCGCTCGCGGAAGCGCTCCAACGCCAGGCCCTTGGGCGTTTGCCGCGCCACCACGTGGGACAGGCGGATGGTCACCACCCCTTGCGCAGCCCCCAGCGCAGGGATACCCGCCAAGGCCAGTGCCTGCAGACAACGGCGGCGAGGAATGGCTGCGGCGCACATGGCCGGTATTATGGCCACGCTGCCCGAGTGACGGCAGACTGCACGCCGCCATGCCCCTACCCTCCCAATCCTCTGACGACTTTGCCCTGCTGCACGCCAGCAAACGTGCCCTGAGCGACCGGGGTCGCTGGACCGTGCTGTGGATGATGGGCCTGGTGGTGCTGGTCGTCTCGGCCGTGATGGCGCTGGTGTGGTACCTCAACAGCTTCGAGACCGAGGAAGAAGAGCGCCGCCGGGGCGCCGACGCCCAGTGGCTGGAGCAAAGCGTGCAGTTCCACTTTCGCCGCCTGGAAGACGACCTCGCCACCCTGGCACGGCAGGCAGCGATCGATGGCCCGCAGGCCTTGCGCGCTGCGGGCCAGGGTGAAGGCGACAGCGCGCCCGCAGGCATGCTGTGGCGCACACCCGGTGTGGTGCTGGCCCATGCCTGGCTGGCCACGCAGGGCGCCAGCGCAGGCGACGTGCGCGCCTGGCAGAACGACCAGGCCGAGCACGACGACAACTTCCAGGCCCTGAAGACGCTGCAGGACATCGTCAGCGGTCTGCGCCGCTCCAGCTACGCCGGGCCCATGCGCCGCTTCGATGGCCGCACCACCGACCGCGTCTGGCTTGCGGTGCCCTACTTCGACGGCAGCCGACTGATGGGCATCTATGTGGCCGCGCTGTCCACCCAGGCGGCGGTGGACGCCTTGCTGCCGCCGTGGTTCCTGCAAAGCCAGACCGTGCGCCTGGTCGTGGACGCCGTGGACACGCCCCCCACCGACCAGGCGCAAGGCCCCTACCGCACGGTGATGAACCTGCCCGGCACCGACCTGATGCTGGAAGTGGTGCCCCAGGGGCCGCAGACCTCGCCCGTGCCGCGCATCTTCTTTGTCGTGGCGCTGCTGTTTCTGCTGGGCATGCTGGCCAGCCTGGCCGCGCTGCGGCGCGACTTCATCAAGCGCCAGCAGGTGCAGCAGCGCCTGCAGGCCGAGGTGGCACTGCGCTCGGCCATGGAGCGCTCGGTCACCATCGGCATGCGCGCCTGGGACATGACGGGCAAGATCCTCTACGTGAACCAGGCCTTCTGCTCCATGGTGGGCTACAGCGCACAAGAGCTGCGCGGCGCCCGCGCGCCCTTGCCCTACTGGCCCACCGACCAGGCCGACGAGCTGGCACTGCTGCACCGCGCGGTCATCAGCCAGGGCACGCAGGCCCAGGGCATCGAGGTGCAGTTCCAGCACCGCAGCGGCCACCGCGTGGACGTGCTGATCCATGAAGCGCCGCTGACTGCCGCCGACGGCAGCCAGTTGGGCTGGATGAGCTCGGTGCTCGACATCAGCGAGCGCAAGCGCGCCCAGCAATTGGCCGCACTGCAGCAGGAAAAGCTCGAAGCCTCGGGCCGCCTGGTGGCCGTGGGCGAGGTGGCCTCCACCCTGGCGCACGAACTCAACCAACCGCTGGGCGCGCTGGCCAGTTTTGCCAACGGCCTGCTCAACCGGCTGCGCGACGGCAACATTACGCCCGAGGAACTGCACACCGTGGTGCAGCGCATGGCCCAGCTCGCCGAACGTGCCGGGGGCGTGATCCAGCGCGTCAACGCCTTTGCGCGCCGGCGCGAACTGAACCTGGACAGCGTGGATCTCACGGCCCTGGTGCGCCGCGCCGTGTCTTCCGTGCAGGAGGCGCACGCCACCCCCGTGGTGCTGGAACTGCCCACGCAACCCGTATGGGTGCAGGGCGACGCCCTGCTGCTGGAGCACCTGGTGCACAACCTGTGCGGCAATGCGCTCGACTGGGCGCAGCGCGGCACCGCACGCCCCCAGGTCCAGGTGCGGCTGCGCCCCAATGCCAACGTGCTGGTCACCCTGGCGGTGGCCGACAGCGGCCCTGGCGTGCCTGAGGCCGAGCGCGCGCGCATCTTCGACGCCTTCTTCAGCACCAAGGACGGCGGCATGGGCATGGGGCTGGCGATCTGCCGCTCCATCACCGAGGCGCACCACGGGCGCATCGTCGTCGGCCAGGATGAAACCCTGGGAGGCGCGCTGTTCACCGTTCAGTTACCCTTGGCCACCGCCCCCGCAACCGCCCCCAGCCCCGCGCCATGACCAACGAACTGCGAGCCGTGGACATCCACATCGTGGACGACGACGCCGACGTGCGCGACGGCCTGGCCTGGCTGTTCGACTCGCGCGGCTACCAGACCCGCACCTGGGACAGCGGCGCCGCACTGCTGGAGGCCGCACGCCAGCGCCAAGGCAACTGGGGGCTGGCGGTGGTGCTGCTGGACGTGCGCATGCAGCCGCTGTCGGGCCCGGTCACCTTCGAGCAGCTCAAGGCCCTGGGCTGCCCCTGGCCGGTGCTGTTTCTCACGGGCCATGGCGACGTGGGCACGGCGGTGGGCGCCGTCAAGAACGGCGCCTGGGACTTTCTGGAAAAGCCCTTCCAGGACAACATGCTGGTGGACCGCGTTGAACAGGCCATGCACGCTGCCTGTGCGCAAACCGATGCCGAGCGCGAAGCCCATCGCCTGCGCCAGGCCCTGGCCAGCCTGAGCCCGCGCGAACGCGAGGTGCTCGACCAGCTGATCCTGGGCCACTACAACAAGAACATCGCCGACCACCTGGGCATCACCCAGCGCACGGTGGAATTCCACCGCGCCAACATCTTCGAAAAAATGGGCGTCGAATCGGCCATCGAACTGGCGCACAAGCTCGGTCGACTGGAACCCATGCCCGGCGGCGAATCCAAGTAAAAACGGGCTCTAGCGCTCGTATTTATTGCGCAAATAGCTATTGTTTTGATAGCACACATCAAGCCTGGGCCTGGCTGCGCCACGCCTGCGGTGTGCCGCCCGTCCAGCGCCGGAACGCGCGCCAGAAGGTGCTGGGCTCGGCAAAGCCCAGCGATTGGCCGATGTCGCCCAGGGCGCGGTCGGTCTGGGCCACGGCGTGCAGGGCGGCGTCGCGCCGGGCCTCGTCCACCAGTGCCGAAAAGCTCAGGCCCTGCGAGCGCATGCGCCGCGCCAGGGTGCGTTCCCCCAGGGACAGGGCCTGCGCCGCCTGGGCGCGCGTGGGCAGGCCCAGAGGGAGTTGGCGTGCAATCCAGGCGCGCAACTGGGGCGCCAGCGGCTCCGTGGCGGACAAGGCCTGCAGGCGTGCCTGGGCGTATTGGTGGTGCATCTGCGCCAGTTGCGCATCGGCCTGCGGCAGGGGGGCGTCCAGCACGGCGTTGTCCAGCAGCACGCCGCTGAAGGCCTGCTCAAACTCCACCGGGCACTGGAACACCTCGCGGTACACCGCCAGCGGTCCGATCTGTGCCTGACTGAACTGCACACGTCTGGGGCGCACCGGCTGCGCCGTGACCCAGCGCGCAAACGCCACCACAGCGGCCAGCACCGCCTCGATCTGGTGCGGGCTGAAGGCCAGTGCCCCCTGGCGCGGGTGGTACACCGCCCAACTGGCGGATTCGCCCGCAATTATCTGGAACCGCCCGCCGTCCGAAATCAGGCGCTGGTACTGCTGCACCAGGGCAATGGCCCCGCGCAGGCTGGGGGCCGACTGCAGCACAAAGCTCACCACATTGAAGCTGGCCGGGCCCACCACCGAGCCTGCGCGCAGGCCAAAGCTCGCGTCCTGCGTGCACTGCACGGCGGCGCGCCACAGCCGCGTGATGTGGTCTATGGGCCAGCGCTCGGCCTGCAGCTCCTCAGGCGCAATGCCTGCGGCAGCCAGCACCTGTGCGCTTTCCACCCCCTGGACCTGGGCGGCTGCCAGCACCGTGTGCACCCAGCTCATGGAGACTGTGGCCTGCAAAGTCAATGTTCATGTCCTTCAAAGTCAATCGCGCCCCATCATAAGCCGCTATCTTTTGGGCGCAAAACAAGGCGCGCTGGGCGGTTGGGCCCGGCGAGCGCGAAGGAGACAAGCCCGCATGGCACACACCCATTCTTCCGACATCCTGGTCATCGGCGGCGGCCTGGCGGGCATCGTCACCGCCCTGGAAGCGCTGCGCCAAGGCCAGCGCGTGACCCTGGTGGACCGCGACACGCCCAGCAGACTGGGCGGACTGGCCCTGTGGGCCTTTGGCGGCATGGCCCTGGTGGGCACGCCGCTGCAGGCGCGCATGCAGATTCCCGACACGCCTGAACGCGCCCTGGCCGACTGGCTGCGCTTTGGCGAGATGGACCCCAACGACACCTACCCCCAGCAATGGGCGCGCTACTACGTCGAACACTCGCGCGCGCAGGTGTACGACTGGCTCATTGGCGAAGGCGTGAAGTTCATGCCCGCCGTGAACTGGGTGGAGCGCGGCATGCAGGGCGAGGGCAACAGTGTGCCGCGTTACCACATCGTGTGGGGCACCTCGCGCGAACTCACGCGGCGCATGGTGGCGCAGATGCGCGCTGCCAACAGCGGCAGCCGCCTGACGCTGTTGCACGGCCACCGCGTCACCGCGCTGGACCATGCGGGCGGGCGCATTGCGGGCGCCGTGGCGGTGAGCGAAACCACGGGCACGCAAGTGCGCCTGCAAGCCCCGGTGGTGGTGCTGGCCATGGGCGGCATCAACGGCGGCCACGCCGAGACCCGGCGCAACTGGCCCCGGCACCGCCCCCTGCCCGCCACGATGCTCAACGGCGCCCACCCCTTTGCCGACGGCGCGTTGCACCACGCCGCAGCCGACCATCTGGGCGCACAGATCACCCACGCGGGCGAGATGTGGAACTACGCGGCAGGCTTTCCGCACCCGTTTCCGCACTTCGAGGGGCACGGCCTTTCCACCATTCCGTGCAAGTCGGCGCTGTGGCTCAACCACCGGGGCGAGCGCATCGGCCCCGAGCCGCTGGTCACCGGCTTTGACACGCACTGGCTGTGCCAGCGCGTGGCCGCGCAGGAGAAGCCCTGGACCTGGCACCTGCTCAACTGGCGCATCGCCGCCAAGGAATTTGCCATCTCGGGCGCAG
Organism: Giesbergeria sp.; assembly: GCA_023150295.1. Taxonomy (GTDB): domain Bacteria; phylum Pseudomonadota; class Gammaproteobacteria; order Burkholderiales; family Burkholderiaceae_C; genus Simplicispira. The sequence continues at coordinate 9,502 of JAKLLE010000004.1, forward strand.
AGCACAACCAGCGCATCCGCGACATGCAGTTCCCCCTGTTCCTCAAGGAAACGCTGCTGGGCAACCACCGGCTGGTCAAGCAAATGGCCGCCGAGAGCCGCCACTTCCTGGTGGACGACACCTTGGCCGGACTGGCAGCGAAGATGAACGCGCTGACCTGTTCGCACGATGTGAACCCGGCCACGCTGCAGGCCACGGCCGACGCCTTTGACGCGAACTTTGCCCGTGGCATGAAGCTGGCCAACGACGACCAGATCCGCCGCATCCTGCACGCACGCCAGTGGGGGCCGGATCGCTTACGCACCTGCCCACCCGCGCCGCTGCAGATGAAGGGTGCGGGCCCGTTCATCGCCATTCAGATGCAGCTCATCACGCGCAAAAGCCTGGGCGGCCTGCGCACCGACCTGCACAGCCGCGTGCTCGATGGCGCAGACCAGCCCATCAGCGGCCTGTACTGCGTGGGCGAGGCAGCGGGCTTTGGCGGCGGTGGCGCCAGTGGCAAACGCTCGCTGGAAGGCACCTTTTTGCCCGGCTGCATCCTCACGGCGCGTGCGGCGGTGCGGCACATCGCCACCGAAAAATAAGTATCAAATCAGCTTCAAGCGCTTATCCATCAAGCGTAAGCAGCTATCAAAAGGAGAGCACCATGAACGGCGCACAAGCCCTGATGAAAACCCTGGTCGATGCCGGCATCGAGGTCTGCTTCACCAACCCCGGCACCAGCGAAATGCACTTTGTGGCCGCGCTCGACAGCGAACCCAAGATGCGCGCCGTGCTGGCCCTGTTCGAGGGTGTGGCCACGGGCGCGGCGGATGGTTATGCCCGCATGGCCGACAAACCTGCCGCCACCTTGCTGCACCTGGGCTGCGGCCTGGGCAACGGCCTGGCCAACCTGCACAACGCGCGCAAGGGCAAGGTGCCCGTGGTCAACATCGTGGGCGACCATGCCACCACCCACACACAGTACGACGCGCAACTGCAAAGCGACATCGAAACCGTGGCGCGCAACGTGTCGCCGGGCTTTGTGCGCACCTCGCAGAGCACGGCGGCGCTGTGCCAGGACGCGACGGACGCCATCACCGCCGCACGCGGCCTGCCGGGCCAGGTGGCCACGCTGATCCTGCCCGCCGACGTATCGTGGGGCGAAGGCGGCGTGCCCTGCCCCCCGCCCCCCGCCCCCCAGCCCCCAGCGGCTGACGACGCCACGGTGGAGCGCATCGCCCAGGCCGTGCGCTCAGGCAAAAAGACCGCACTGCTGCTGGGCGGGCAAGCCCTGCGCGAGCCCAGCCTGCTGGCCGCCGCGCGCATTGCTGCGCACTGCGGCGTGCAGCTGCTGGCCGAAGTCTTCCCCACCCGCATGGAGCGCGGCGCGGGCCTGCCCAGCGTGGAGCGCATTGCCTACCTGGCCGAAATGGCGGGCGTGCAGCTCGCGCCCATAGAGCACCTGATCCTGGTGGACGCCAAGGCGCCCGTGTCCTTTTTTGCCTACCCCGGCAAAAAGAGCTACCTCGTGCCCGACACCTGCACCGTGCACCCGCTCTGCGCCCCCACCCAGGATGCGCGCGCCAGCCTGGACAAGCTGGTGCAGGCTCTGGGCGCGGCGCAGGCCCAGCCCGCGCTGCAGGCCCCGCAGCGCCCCGGCCGCCCGCGCGGTGCGCTCACCGCCCCCAAGGTGTGCAAGGCCGTGGGCCACCTGCTGCCCGACAACGCCATCCTCATCGACGAGGCCATCACCTCCGGCCTCATGCTCAATGTGATGACCGCTGGCGGCCCGCGCCACGACCTCATCACCCTCACGGGCGGCGCCATCGGCCAGGGCCTGCCGGGCGCCGTGGGCGCGGCCATTGCCTGCCCACAGCGCCCGGTGATTGCGCTGATTGGCGACGGCACCGCCATGTACACCATCCAGGCGCTGTGGACCATGGCGCGCGAGGGGCTCAACGTGACGGCCATCATCTTCAACAACGCGTCGTACTCGGTGCTGAACGTGGAGCTGGAACGTGTGGGCGCCGAAGAAGCAGGCCCCAAGGCCAAGTCGCAACTCGACCTGAAGGGCCCGGTGCTGCACTTCGCCCAGCTCGCCCAGGGCATGGGCGTGCATGCCGTGCGCACCGATGCAGCAGAGGGCTTTTGCAAGGCGCTGGAATACGCGCTGGCCCACCCTGGGCCCCACCTCATCGAAGCCGTGGTGCCCGAGTCGCTGTCGGGCGCAAAGCGCAAGGTGCTGCCCTGGCTGCTGCGCTCGTTGCCCGACCTGCCGCAGCCGGTGGCGCGGGCGCTCAAGAAAAAGATTGCGCCATGAGGAACAGCCGAGAGGGCGGCTCGGGCAGACCCCGCTAAAATCAGCCACCCTTTCCCAGCCACACACCATGTCCCTCTTTGCCCGCCCCCACTACACCTCGGTTGCCACCCAGTTTCTGGACGATCTGAAGAAGCAAAAGCCCCAGCTCGACGCAGGCCAACAGGTGGGCCGCGCGCTGCTGTGGGACAAGAAGGTGGACCGCAGCCTGTGGAAGGACTACCGCGCAGGCCGCGTCAACCAGAAGCCGTACGCGTTTTACTCGTACGACGGTTACTGATAAAAGCAGGCTCTGGCGCAATAAATACGGGCGCTAGTAGCTATTAAATTTATAGCAAATGGGTTCTGTGACGGACACTGCCGCGCCCGTGCCTGCGGGTGATGCCGACGCGGCTGCGGCGTCCGCCATGCCCGAGGTGGTGGACCAGGTCGCGCTGGCGCGCCTGTACGGCGAGCCGCTGTTTGCGCTGCCCACCGACCTGTACATCCCGCCCGACGCGCTGGAAGTGTTTCTGGAGGCCTTCGAGGGGCCGCTCGATCTACTGCTGTATCTCATCCGCAAGCAGAACTTCAACATCCTCGACATCCCCATGCTCAGCGTCACGCGCCAGTACCTGGCGTATGTGGACGAAATCCGCAGCCGCAACCTGGAGCTGGCGGCCGAGTACCTGCTGATGGCGGCCATGCTCATCGAGATCAAGTCGCGCATGCTGCTGCCCCCGCGCAAGCAGGAGGGCGCCGACGAGGCACAGGACCCGCGCGCCGAGCTGGTGCGCCGCCTGCTCGAATACGAACAGATGAAGCTGGCCGCGCAGCAGCTGGGCTACCTGCCACAGTACGGGCGCGACTTCCTCAAGGCCCAGGTCTTCATCGAGCAAAGCCTGCAGCCGCGCTTTCCCGACGTGCACGTGGTTGATCTGCAGGAGGCCTGGCGCGACATCCTCAAACGCGCCAAGCTGGTACAGCACCACAAGATCACGCGCGAGGAGCTGAGCGTGCGCGAGTACATGAGCCAGGTGCTCAAGACGCTGCAGGGCCGCCGCTTTGTGGAGTTTGAGGAATTGTTCGACCCCAGCAAGGGCGGCACCGTGCTGGTGGTAACCTTTATCGCGCTGCTGGAGCTGGCCAAGGAAACGCTCATCGAGATCACCCAGGCCGAGGCCTACGCGCCCATCTACGTCCGGCTGGCCTACACGCCGGTCTGACAGACCCTTCGAGCCCGGCCTCTGCGCTGTGCAGGACACACACAACCCGAGTTGCATCCATGGCATCGCACGACTTTGACGTATTGATTGTGGGCAGCGGCCTGGCGGGCCTCTCCACCGCACTGCATCTGGCGGCCACGCACCGCGTGGCGGTCATCACCAAGCGCGAGTTGCAGGACGGCTCCAGCGGCTGGGCGCAGGGCGGCATTGCCGCCGTGCTGGCCAACGACGACAGCTTTGCCGCCCACATCCAGGACACGCTGGTGGCCGGCGCGGGCCTGTGCGACCTGGCCACCACGCGCTTTGTGGTGGAGAACGCACCCCAGTCCATCGGCTGGCTGCGCAGCCTGGGCGTGCCGTTCACGCTGGAGGGCGACGACCTGCACCTCACGCGCGAAGGCGGTCACAGCGCACGGCGCATCGTGCACGCCACCGACGCCACCGGCGCCGCCGTGCAAAAGACGCTGATCGACGTGGTGCGCAGCACCCCCGGCATCACCGTGTTCGAGCACCACACCCTGGTGGACCTGATCACCGCCCGCAAGCTGGGCCTGGCGGGCCAGCGCTGCCTGGGCCTGTACGCGCTGGACGAAGCCAGCGACACGGTGGTCACCTTCCGCGCGCCGCAAACCATTCTGGCCACGGGCGGCGCGGGCAAGGTGTACCTTTACACCACCAACCCCGACACCGCCACCGGCGACGGCATTGCCGCCGCCTGGCGTGCCGGTTGCCGCGTGGGCAACATGGAGTTCGTGCAGTTCCACCCCACGGGGCTGTACCACCCGCGCGCCAAGTCCTTCCTCATCAGCGAAGCGGTGCGCGGCGAGGGTGGCAGGCTGCTGCTGCCTGAATCCGCCGGGGGCACACGCTTCATGCCCCTGCACGACGAGCGCGCCGAACTCGCCCCGCGCGACGTGGTGGCGCGCGCCATCGACTTCGAGATGAAGAAACACGGCCTGGACTGCGTGCACCTGGACATCTCGCACCAGAGCCCCGAGTTCCTGCGCGAGCACTTCCCCAACATTCTGGGCTATTGCGCATCGCTGGGCATCGACATCACCAAGGAACCCATCCCCGTGGTGCCCACGGCCCACTTCACCTGCGGCGGCGTGCTCACCGACCTGTCGGGCCGCACCGACCTGCCCGGCCTGTACGCCGTGGGCGAGGTGGCCTGCACCGGCCTGCACGGCGCCAACCGCCTGGCCAGCAACTCGCTGCTCGAATGCATGGTGTTTGCCCGCGCAGCCGCGCAGCACATCGCGGCGGCGCCACGCACCCAGATTCCGGCGCTGCCGCGCTGGGACGACAGCCGCGTCACCGACGCCGACGAGTCCGTGGTCATCTCGCACAACTGGGATGAGCTGCGCCGCTTCATGTGGGACTACGTGGGCATCGTGCGCACCAACAAGCGCCTGGAGCGCGCGGCGCACCGCATCGCGCTGCTATGGGCCGAAATCGACGAGTTCTACGCCCATTTCCACATCACGCGCGACCTGCTGGAGCTGCGCAACCTAGTGCAGGTGGCCGACCTCATCGTGCGCTCGGCACAGATGCGGCGCGAAAGCCGCGGCCTGCACTACAGCCGCGACTACCCCGACCTGGCCGCACCGGCTGCACCCACCATCCTCGTGCCCCCCGTCAACCATTGATAAGCACCGCCATGTACCGCACCCTGCTCAAATCCAAGATCCACCGCGTAGCCGCCACGCAATGCGAACTGCACTACGAAGGCTCCTGCGCCATCGACGAAGACCTGCTAGCCGCCGCCAACATCTGCGAGAACGAACAGGTCCACATCTGGAACATCAACAACGGCGAACGCTTCATCACCTACGCCATCAAGGGCCAGCGCGGCAGCGGAATGATCTCGGTGAACGGCTCGGCCGCACGCCGCGCCAGCGTGGGCGACCTGCTCATCATCGCGGCCTTCGCCCAGGTGCCCGAGGCCGACGTGGCCGCGCACAAGCCGCAACTGGTGTTTGTGGACGAGAAGAACCGGCAGGTGGAACTGCGGCACAAGGTGCCGGTGCAGACAATTTGAGAGGTTGCCCTGAATAGTAGTTAGCTGGCTCAGCGCAGCGCCACCCCCTCAGCGCAACGGCAGCGGCGTGCTCACGCCCAGCAGCAGGCCCAGGGCGAATACGGCCATCACCAGGCCTGCGGTGGCGTACATGGCCCAGGCCAGCCAGAACAGGCCTGGCTGCTCATCGCGGCGCCATTCCAGGCGGCCCTTGAAGCCGTTGGAGCCAAAAGGCAGCCAGCCCCGCGCCAGGCTTTGGTAGGCCACGCCCAGCAGCCCCAGGCCCAGGATCGAAAAGAAGATGCCTTGAAACAGCGCCATGCTGCCGTCCTCCGTGGGTTCACGCCGATCCATACCGATGGCGGACCACTGTACCAGCACCGCTGGCCCGGGCGGCGTGCAGGCGGTGGCTATCAGCCCAGGCGCGCCTGCAGCCAGCCGCGCAGGCTGTTGATGAAGGCCCAGCCCTGCACGCGCGGCAGATCCTGAAGCCGCACCACGGCCTCGATCACCCGGCCATCGCGCAGCGCCACGGCGCGGCCCACGCCGGGCAGCAGGCCGCAGGCGAGCGGCGGCGTGACCCAGCGGCCATCGAGCAGCATGGCGATGTTGCCGAAGGTGCTTTCGGTGATCTCGCCTTCCTCGTTCCACAGCACGGTGTCGAAAACGCCGGGTTCCTTGGGAGCAAAGGCTGCGTAGTGCGCGCGGCGCGTGGTCTTGTGGCGCACGAATTCGCCGTGCGCCTGGGCCAGCGGGCGCTCGGCCAGGCGCAGCAGCACGGGTTCGGGCGTGGGTGCCAGGGCAAAGGCCTCGGCACGCGGCGAGCCTGCGGCATCGAGCAGCAGGCGCGTGCGCCAGGCCCCCTGCGGGTGGCCGTCTGCCAGCATCTGCAGGCACTGGCGCACGGCGGTGGCGTCCCAGGGCACGCCGAAATGCGCCGCCGCCTGCTGCATGCGCGCCAGGTGTTCGGGCAGGTGGTGGTAGGCGCCGTCCTCCAGCCGCAGGGTTTCCAGCAGGTCGAAGGGCTCACTGGCGCGTTCGACAAAGGCGCGCTTGGCGGCCCATTCGCGCCATTCGGCGTTGGCGTCGGCGCCCCAGACGATGCCGCTGCCGATGCCGCAGCGGGCCTCGCTGCCCTGCAGTTCGACGGTGCGGATGGGTACGTTGAAGGTGGCGTGCAGGCCGCCACCAGCGGCGGGCCGCAGCAGGCCCACGGCGCCGCAGTACACGCCGCGCGGCCCGTCTTCGAGCTGGGCGATGGTGCGCATGGCCTGCACCTTGGGCGCGCCCGTGACCGAGCCGCAGGGGAACAGCGCCGCAAACACGTCCTGCAGCCGCGTGCCCGTGCGCGTGGTGGCGGCCACGTCCGAGGTCATCTGCCACACGGTGGGCAGCGCCTCGGTATGGAACAGCCGGGGCACGCGCACGCTGTGGGGCTGGGCGATGCGCGAGAGGTCGTTGCGCAGCAGGTCCACGATCATCACGTTTTCGGCGCGCTCCTTGGGGGAGTTGCGCAGGTGCGCGGCCTGCGCGGCGTCGTCCTGCGGCGTGGCGCCGCGTGCGGCCGTGCCTTTCATGGGGCGTGTGACGATGGGGCCGCTGCCCTGCGGCCCGGCCTGCCAGTCGAAGAACAGCTCGGGCGAGACGGACAGCACCTGCCCCGCCGCTACGCCGTCGATCCACGCCGCGTAGCCGCCGCCCTGGGCGCGCTGCAAGGCGGCAAACAAGGCCTGCGCCGAGCCCGTCCAGCGCCCGCGCAGCCGTGCGGTGTGGTTGACCTGGTAGTAGGTGCCGCGCGCAATGCCGTCCTGGATGTGCGCCAGCGCGGCGTCAAACGCGGCGCGCTCGGGCTGGGTGTGCCAGTCGATGCGCGCATCGTCTGCGGCGGGGGCTGCGTCGGGCCAGGGCAGCGGCGCATCGTGCGCGGCAAACCAGGCCAGGGGCAGCGCGGGGTCGCCCGCCTGCACGGCCAGGGCCGGGTCGAAGGCAGGTGCGGCCTCGTAGCGCAGCCAGCCCAGCACCCAGGCGCCGCTGCGCGCTGCGGCCTCGGCTGCGTCGAGCACGGCACGCACCTCGTGCAGCGCATGGGCCGCCCACACGGTGCGTGGCGCGCCAAACGCATGTCGCAGGCGGGCACCGGCCGCATCATGCGGGTCGGCAAAGTCGATCAGTGAACCAATGGTCAAAATGGCCTCCAGCGCTTATTGGATAAGCGCCAGCAGCTATTATTTTGATAGCATCATGCCGCGCCGATGTGGGGCACCAGGCCGCTGGCTGGCTGGCCGCTGCGCAGGGCGGCGGTGAAGGCCAGCATGCGGTCGATGGGCTGGCGCGCGCGTGGGATCAGCGCCGGGTCCACGTGCACGGCGTTGGCGCCGGTCTCCAGTACGCGGGCTACGTCGGCCAGGCCGTTCATGGCCATCCAGGGGCAGTGGGCGCAGCTCTTGCAGGTGGCGCTGTTGCCCGCGGTGGGGGCTTCGATGAAGCGCTTGCCGGGGTTGAGCGTGCGCAGCTTGTGCATCATGCCGTTGTCGGTGGCGACGATGAACTCCTGGGCGTCCATGGTCTGCGCGGCCTTGAGGATGGCGGATGTGGAGCCCACAGCGTCGGCCAGGGCGATGACCTCGGCCGGGCTTTCGGGGTGCACCAGCACCTTGGCGTGGGGGTGGTCTTTTTTCAGCGCTTCGAGCTCGAAGGCCTTGAACTCGTCGTGCACGATGCAGGCGCCGGGCCAAGGCACCATGTCTGCGCCGGTTTCGCGGCGGATGTAGTCGCCCAGGTGGCGGTCGGGCGCCCACAGGATCTTGTGGCCCGCGTCCTTGAGGGCGCGCACGATGTCGAGCGCGCAGCTTGATGTGACCAGCCAATCGGCGCGCGCCTTCACGGCGGCGCTGGTGTTGGCATAGACGACCACGGTGCGGTCAGGGTGCTGGTCGCAGAAGGCGCTGAACTCCTCAATGGGGCAGCCCAGGTCGAGCGAGCAATTGGCATCCAGGTCGGGCATCAGCACGGTCTTCTCGGGCGACAGGATCTTGGCCGTCTCACCCATGAAGCGCACGCCGCTGACCACCAGCGTTTGCGCGGCGTGGTCGCGGCCGAAGCGCGCCATCTCCAGCGAATCGCTGACGATGCCACCGGTTTCCTCGGCCAGGTCCTGCAGGTCGGGGTGCACGTAGTAGTGCGACACCATGACCGCGTTCTTTTCCTTCAGCAAACGGCGGATCTTGTCCTTGAGCGCGGCACGCTCGTCCTGCGACAGCTCGGCGGGCACACGCGCCCAGGCGTGTTTGGTGGAGCAGACCGCGCCGCCTTCGGGCTGTTCGTAATCGACTTCTTTGAGGGTGATCGTGGTGTTCATGGCAGCTCCTGGAGGCGCATCGAGAAGTCGGTGGCCTTCACGTCCTTGGTCAGCGTGCCAATGGAGATGCGGTCCACGCCGGTTTCTGCAAGGGCGCGCAGGCCCTCCAACGTCACGCCGCCCGAGATTTCGAGGATGGCGCGGCCCGCGTTGATGCGCACGGCCTCGTGCAGCATGGGCAGGGGCATGTTGTCCAGCAGCACCATTTTTGCGCCCGCGTCCAGCGCCTCGCGCAATTGCTCCAACGTTTCCACCTCGATCTCGATGAACTGCGCGCGCGCGGCCACCTGCTGCGCGGCCTGCAGCACGGCACTGACGCCGCCCGCAGCGGCAATGTGGTTTTCCTTGATGAGCACGGCGTCGTGCAGACCGATGCGGTGGTTGGTGCCGCCGCCCACGCGCACGGCGTACTTCTGCGCCAGGCGCAGGCCGGGGATGGTCTTGCGTGTGTCCACAATGTGGGCACGGGTGCCGCGCACGGCCTCCACGTAGGTGGCCGTCTTGGTCGCCACGGCGGACAGCAGTTGCAGGAAGTTGAGCGCCGTGCGCTCGGCGCTCAGCAGCGCGCGGGCGTCGCCCTCCGCCTCCAGCACCACCTGGTCGGGGGTGCTGCGCTGGCCTTCGGCCACATGCCAGGTGATGCGCACGGTGGGGTCCAGCGCACGCAGCGCGGCTTCGGCCCAGGGTGCGCCGCAGATGACGGCGGCTTCGCGCGCCAGCACGCGGGCGCGGGCACGGCGCCCGGCGGGCACCAGGGCAGCGGTCAGGTCGCCGCTGCCGACGTCTTCCTGCAGCGCGCGGGCCACATCCAGCAGCACCTGGGTGCCAAGCGGTTCCATCGTGGGGTCTTTGGGGTTCATGTCCATGTTCTTCAATGCGCAGCGCCCTGGCCCAGACGGGGCTGAAGGTGCACTGCGCACCCGGGGTTGTTGCTTGCGAAGCCCAAAGCATAGCGGCTTCGACTAGACTGCCGGGCTCCACGGCTTTTTGCGATTGAGGCACCATGACCGATCCCACCTCGCCCCCTTCCACTGCCAGCGGCACGCCCTACGGCACGCTGCCCCCCGCGTCCCCGCTGCCCCAGCGCCGCCCGGTGAGCCTGCCACGCCTGCAGCAAATGCGCGAAGCGGGCGAAAAAATCACCATGCTGACGGCCTACGACGCCACCTTTGCCGCCGTGGCCGACGCTGCGGGCGTGGAATGCCTGCTGGTGGGCGATTCGCTGGGCATGGTCTGCCAGGGCCTGCCGAGCACCGTGGGGGTGACGCTGGAAACCATGGTCTATCACACCGAAAGCGTGGCGCGCGGCCTGTACCGTGTGCAGGGCACGGCCTGGCTGATCGCCGACCTGCCGTTTGGCAGCTACGCCGAGAGCCGCGAACAGGCGCTGCGCAGCGCCTCGGCCCTGATGCGGGCGGGCGCCCACATGGTCAAGCTCGAAGGCGGCGGCTGGACCACCGAGACCGTGCGCTTCCTGGTCGAACGCGGCATTCCCGTCTGCGCCCACCTGGGCCTCACGCCTCAAACAGTGCACGCCCTGGGCGGCTACCGCGTGCAGGGCAAGACCGACGAGGCCGCGCTGACCATGCGCCGCCAAGCCCACGAACTGCAGGACGCCGGTGCCTCCATGCTGGTGCTGGAGATGGTGCCCGCGCAACTATCGGCCGAACTGACCCTGGAGCTGCCGCACTGCCACACCATCGGCATTGGCGCGGGCAACGGCACGGCGGGCCAGGTGCTGGTGCTGCACGACATGCTGGGGCTGAACCTGGGCAAGATGGCCAAGTTCGTGCACAACTTCATGCAGGACGCAGACAGCGTGCGCGGCGCCATGGAGGCCTATGTCCAGGCCGTCAAGCAAGGCCGCTTCCCCGACAACACCCTGCACGCCTGGTAAGGCGGGTCATCTTTCTCCATGCAGATCATCCATACCATCCCCGAGCTGCGCGCCGCCCTGGCGCAGAGCCACAACCCTGCCTTCGTGCCCACCATGGGCAACCTGCACGACGGCCACCTGGCACTGGTGCGCCAGGCCAGGCCGCTGGGCGACACGCTGGTGGCCAGCATCTTCGTCAACCGCCTGCAGTTTCTGCCGCACGAGGATTTCGACAGCTACCCCCGCACCCTGCAGGTGGATGCCGACAAGCTGCGCGCCGCAGGCTGCGATGTGCTGTTTGCCCCCAGCGAGCAGGACCTGTACCCCGAGCCGCAGACCTTCAAGGTGCAGCCCGATGCGCAGTTGGCCGACATTCTGGAAGGGCAGTTCCGCCCCGGCTTCTTCACCGGCGTGTGCACGGTGGTGATGAAGCTGTTTTCCGCCGTGTTTGCGGGCAAGGCCCAGGGTACGGCGCTGTTTGGGCAAAAGGACTACCAGCAGCTCATGGTGCTGCGCCGCATGGTGCAGCAGTTTGCGCTGCCCCTGGACATCGTGGCCGGAACCACGCAACGCGCCGAAGATGGCCTGGCGCTGAGTTCGCGCAACGGCTACCTGAGCGAGGCCGAGCGCCAGGAGGCGGTGCAACTGTCGCTCGCCCTGCGCGCCCTGGCACGCGATGCGGTGGCCGCGGCCCACGCCCTGCCCGCGCAGCGCGAAGCGCTGGAGGCACGCGCCCTGCAGGCCCTGACCGCGCGCGGCTGGCAGCCCGACTATCTGACCGTGCGCCGCCGCAGCGACCTGCAGCCCCCCCAGGCCGGTGACGCCCTGGTGGTGCTGGGCGCCGCCCGCCTGGGCCGCACGCGCCTGATCGACAACCTGGAAATCTGACCCGCAAGACCACGGCCCCATGGACATCCTGCTCCTTGCCCTGCTCCTGTCCATTGGCATCTTCGTGCTCAATGGCAAGCAGCAGCGCCAGCGCATCGGCCTGCTGGCCAGCCACCTGGCGCAGTACCAGATCGAAAAACTGCTGGAAAACCTCATTGGGGGCTACATGCGCGCCCTGGGCGAAACCGACCCCGCCCGGCGCCAGCAGATCTGGGACTTGCTGCGCACCACCGAACTGCAACTGAGCGAACAATTTGGCCAACTGGCAGCCGAAATGGCGCGCCTGGACGCTGCCCTCACCCGCGTGAGCACCCTGCCACTGGCCCTGCCGTTTGCCGACCAGTGGTGGCCGCGCGCCAGCTTCGACCTGCGCCAGGCATTCAAGATCCACGCCGAAGGCATTGAGCGCGCCGTGCGCAACGAGGCCCAGCGCGCCCCCAAGGACAAGGCCTTCACGCTGATGGCCGAGCTGTTTTTGATGCAGCACACCTGCCACTGGTACTGCAAGTCCAAGCCCGTGGCCTCGGCCCGCCTGCTGGCACGGCACCAGACGGCGTATGCGCAGGTGATCGACGCCGTGGACCCTGCCACGCGCCGCGCCTACCTCGCCTTGGTAAAAGGCTGAGGGGTATGGCCCCACCCCCCCGCAACGTTCGCGGGACGCGCCACCCATCAGCGGCACCGCGCCGCACCGCGCAGCCACGACCGGCCGTGTCCCGGCTGCTGCTGTTGAACAAGCCCTTTGATGTGCTCACCCAGTTCAGCCCCGACGGCAGCGGGCGACGCACCCTCAAGGACTTTGTGGACGTACCCGGCGTGTACCCCGCCGGGCGCCTGGACCGCGACAGCGAAGGCCTGCTGCTGCTGACCAACGACGGGCCGCTGCAGGCCCGCATTGCCGACCCGCGCCACAAGCTGCCCAAGACCTATTGGGTGCAGGTGGAAGGCACGCCCAGCGAGGCCCAGTTGGACGCCCTGCGCCAGGGTGTGCTGCTGAACGACGGCCCCACCCTGCCCGCCCAGGCGCAGTGCCTGGCCCAGCCGCCCGCGCTGTGGGAGCGCCAGCCGCCCATCCGGGTGCGCCAGAGCATTCCCACGGCCTGGCTGGAACTGACCATCCGCGAAGGCCGCAACCGCCAGGTGCGCCGCATGACCGCCGCCGTGGGCCTGCCCACGCTGCGCCTGGTGCGCGTGCGGATCGGGCCGTGGAGCCTGGACGGTTTAGCGCCGGGGCAGTGGCGCGAGGTGCAGACCCCAACCCTGACCTGAATCAGGAGGTCTGCACCACCCATGCCGCATAAAACGAGCGCGCCCCACATCGGCAGCCACCGCGCAAGGGCCGCCCCGCAGCGCTGGTGGCGTCCCCCTTCCGCATCGCGCAGCGATGCCAGAGAAGGGGGAAGGAGCGAAGCGACACAGGGGGTTGTCTTCCTTCAGTCGCTTTCATCCTTGGGATCGCGCTCCATGAGCGCGGCCACGGCCTGCGCGGGGTGCAGGCGGCCGTCAAGCAAGGCCACCACGGCTTCGCTGATGGGCATTTCCACGCCCAGTTGGCGTGCGCGTTGCACCACGGTGCGCGCGCTGTAAACGCCTTCGGCCACGTGGCCCAGCGAGTCCACGGCCTGCTGCAAGGTTTGGCCCTGCGCCAGCAGCAGGCCCACGCGGCGGTTGCGCGAAAGGTCGCCGGTGGCAGTGAGCACCAGGTCGCCCAGGCCCGACAGGCCCATGAAGGTGTCGGCACGCGCGCCCAGGGCCAGGCCCAGGCGGGTGATTTCGGCCAGGCCGCGCGTGATGAGCGCCGCCCGCGCATTCAGCCCCAGTTGCAGGCCGTCGCACAGGCCGGTGGCAATGGACAGCAGGTTCTTGACGGCGCCGCCCACTTCCACGCCCACGATGTCATCGTTGGCATAGACGCGCAGGCTGGGGCTGTGGAAGGCGCGCACCAGCATGTCGCGCACGTCGGCGTGTTCGCTGGCAGCCACCAGCGCGGTGGGCTGGGCCAGCGCCACCTCCTGGGCAAAGCTGGGGCCGCTGAGCACGCCCGCCCGCAGCCCTGGGGCCACCTGGGCGTGCACCTCATGGGCCAGCAGGCCCGGTGCGCCTTCGGCCTGGGCCGCCTCAAAGCCTTTGCACAGCCAGGCCACCGGGGCGGTGCAGCCGTGCAAGGCCCCCAGCATGCCGCGCAGTGCGGCCATGGGGGTGGCTACCACCACCAGTGCAGCACCGGCCACCGCTTCGGGTACCGGGCCGCTGAGCACTTCCAGCCCTTCGGGCAAGCCCACGCCGGGCAGGTAGCGTGCGTTGCTGCGCGCAGCTTGCATCTGCGCTGCATGCTCGGCGCTGCGCGCCCACAGGGCCACGGTGTGCCCGTCGGGGTGGCGTGCAGCGCTGATGGCCATGGCGGTACCCCAGGCCCCGGCACCAAGGACTATGATTTTCATAGCAGCTAGCGCTTACTGGATAAGCGCTGGAGGCCAAAAAGACCTAAAAATTACTGCGGCAGGGGCGACGAGGGCGCAGCGGCGGCCTGTGCCTGTTGCTGCTCGAACATGGCCTGGAAGTTGATTTCGGCCAGGTGCACGGGCGGGAAGCCTGCGCGGTTGATCACATCGGCCACGTTGCCGCGCAGGTAGGGGTACACGATCTGCGGGCAGGCCACGCCAATCACGGCACTCATCTGCTCTTCGGGAACGTTGCGGATCTCGAAAATGCCCGCTTGCTTGGCCTCGACCAGGAACACGGTCTTGTCCTGGATCTTGGTCTGCACGGTGGCGGTCACGCACACCTCGAAGATGCCCTCGGCCACCGGGGCGGCTTCCACGCCGAGCTGGATGTCCACGCTGGGTTGCTGCTGTTCCAGCAGGATGGCGGGGGAGTTGGGCTGCTCCAGCGACATGTCCTTGAGGTACACGCGCTGAATCTGGAACACAGGAGCGTTGGAGGTATCTTGATCGGCCATCGGTTTCTTTCCACTCAAACCTGCCTGGGACTTTGCCAGGCCACAAAAATACCCGCGGAGGGACACACTCCCGCTGCGGGCGCACAAGGGGTGGATTATGCAGCGCCCAGCAGGGGCAGCAGGCCGCCGCGCGCATCCAGGGCCATGAGATCGTCGCAGCCTCCCACATGGGTGTCGCCGATGAAAATTTGCGGCACGGTGCGTCGGCCCGTGGTTTCCATCATGCGCTCGCGCTCCTGCGGGTTGGTGTCGATGCGGATTTCCTCAATGCTCTCGACCCCGCGCGCCTTGAGCAGCTGCTTGGCGCGCTGGCAGTAGGGACACACGGCAGTGGTGTACATCTTTACGGCTTGCATGGCGTTTTCCTTGGATGGGGTGGGGGCCGTCAGGCCTTTTTTTCGATGGGCAGGCCCGCTTCGCGCCAGGCCTTGGTGCCGCCAGCAAGCACCTGCACGTTTTCGTAGCCCAGGCGCCGGGCCATGATGGCCGCGCGCGTGGCGCGTGCGCCGCTGGGACAGACCATGACCAACGGCAGCGCCTTGTTCTTGACCACCGTGGGCAGGCGTTCGTCGATCTCATTGACCGGCACGTTCTTGGCGCCGCCCGCGTGGCCCTCGGCAAATTCGTCGGCACCGCACACGTCGATCAGCACCGCCTTCTCGCGGTTGACCAGCAGCACCGCTGCCGAAGGAGTCAGCCCGTTGGCGCCCGACTTGAGCATGGGCAGGAACAGCGCGCCCCCCGAAACGAAGGCCAGGAGGAACAGATACCAGTTCTCGACGATGAAATTCACGATATTCCTTGGGATGTCAAACGCTGCAATTCTAGAATGTTGGGTTTCGACCCGTATTTCCTAGGGAAACCATGCACAAACTCGTTCTGATCCGCCACGGCGAATCCACCTGGAACCTGGAAAACCGCTTCACCGGCTGGACCGATGTGGATCTGACCCCCACCGGCGTGTCCCAGGCCATGTCAGCTGGCAAGCTGCTCAAGGCCGAGGGCTATGACTTTGACCTGTGCTACACCAGCGTGCTCAAGCGTGCCATCCACACCCTGTGGTACTGCCTGGACGAGATGGACCGCACCTGGCTGCCCGTGCAAAAGAGCTGGCGCCTGAACGAGCGCCACTACGGCGCGCTGCAGGGCCTGAACAAGACCGACATGGCCAAGCAGTACGGCGACGAGCAGGTGCTGGTCTGGCGCCGCAGCTACGATACGCCCCCGCCCGCGCTGGAGCCGCAGGACCCGCGCAGCGAGCGCAACGACCGCCGCTACGCCCATCTGGAAGCCTCCCAGGTGCCGCTGACCGAATGCCTGCAGGACACCGTGGCCCGCGTCCTGCCCTTCTGGAACGACACCATGGCCCCCAGCATTCGCTCCGGCCAGCGCGTGCTGGTGGCGGCACACGGCAACTCCATCCGCGCACTGGTCAAGTACCTGGACGGCATCTCAGACCAGGACATCGTCGGTCTGAACATACCCAACGGAATTCCTCTGGTGTACGAGCTGGACGACGACCTGCGTCCCATCCGCCACTACTATCTGGGCGACGCCGAGGCTGCGGCCAAGGCTGCCGCCGCAGTGGCCACCCAGGGCAAGGCCTGAGTCGTCCGAAAACAGACAAGCGCTGCAAAAAGTGAGCGCCCGCGCGGGAACCGGCGCGGGCTGGGCCCTTCCAAGGTGTATATTGACCCGGTCTAAGGTGAACGTATGGGCCAGAAACTGAAAATCGCAGGGTGGGTATCTGTTGGCGCGCTTGCGGGTGCGCTGACCACGGTGTCGCTGCAAACCATGGCGCGCAGCAGCATGGCGCCCTTGCCGCTGGAAGAAATTCAGCAACTCGCCGCCGTGTTTGGCCTCGTCAAGACCGACTATGTGGAGCCGGTGGACGACAAGAAGCTCATCACCGATGCCATCTCGGGCATGGTCGCCAGCCTCGACCCGCACTCGCAGTACTTCGACAAGAAGTCATTCTCCGAATTCCGCGAGGGCACCTCGGGCAAGTTCGTGGGGGTGGGCATCGAAATCACCCAGGAAGACGGGCTCATCAAGGTCGTCTCGCCCATCGAAGGCTCCCCCGCCTTCCGCGCAGGCCTCAAGACCAACGACCTGATCACCAAGATCGACGACACCGCCGTCCGTGGGCTGAGCCTGGGCGAAGCGGTCAAGCGCATGCGCGGCCAGCCGGACACCAAGGTCGTACTCACCATCTTCCGCAGGGAAGAAAACCGCACCTTCGCCGTCACCATCACGCGCGAAGAGATCAAGACCCAGTCGGTCAAGGGCAAGATGATTGAACCCGGCTACGGCTGGATTCGACTGTCGCAGTTCCAGGAGCGCACGGTGGACGATTTCGTGCGCAAGGTCGAAGAACTCTACAAGCAGGATCCGCAGCTCAAGGGCCTGGTGCTGGACCTGCGCAACGACCCCGGCGGCCTGCTCGACGCGGCGGTTGCCATCTCGGCCGCCTTTCTCCCCGCAGACGTGACCGTGGTGTCCACCAACGGGCAGCTGGCCGAAAGCAAGGCCACGTTCAAGGCTTCGCCAGAGTACTATGCCCGCCGCGGCAGCGGTGACCCGCTCAAGCGCCTGCCTGCCGCCCTCAAGAAAGTGCCGCTGGTGGTGCTGGTCAACGAAGGATCGGCTTCGGCCAGCGAGATCGTGGCCGGTGCCCTGCAGGATCACAAGCGCGCCACCATCATGGGTAGCCAGACCTTTGGCAAGGGCTCGGTGCAAACTGTGCGCCCGCTGGGGCCGGACACCGGCATCAAGCTGACCACGGCGCGCTACTACACACCCAGCGGCAAATCTATCCAGGCGCGCGGCATCGTCCCTGACGTGATGGTGGATGAGACCGCCGAGGGCAGCCCCTTTGCCGCCCTGCGCATGCGCGAGGCCGACCTGGAAAAACACCTGGGCAACGGCCAGGGCGAGGAAAAACCCGACCCCGAGCGCGAAAAGGCCCGCGAGGAAGCCCGCAAGCGGCTGGAGGAAGAGGCCAAGAAGCCCCTGGCCGAGCGCAAGCTGCCCGAGTTCGGCACCGACAAGGATTTCCAGCTCGCCCAGGCCCTGAACCAGTTGCGCGGCAAGCCCGTGCTGGTGAGCAAGACCCAGACCGAGCGCAAGGAAGAAAAGAAGGAGCAGTAAGCCGCTGCCGCCTTCGCCCACCGGGGCCGGTTGCACACCGGCCCTTTTTACTGCCCCGCCCAGCCATGACCGACGACCAGCTCCTGCGCTACTCCCGCCACATCCTGCTCGATGAGGTCGGCATCGAAGGGCAGGAGCGCATTCTGGCGGCGCACGCACTGGTCATTGGCGCCGGAGGCCTGGGCTCGCCCGTGGCGCTGTACCTGGGCTCGGCGGGCGTGGGCCGCATCACGCTGGTGGACCACGACGTAGTGGACCTGACCAACCTGCAGCGCCAGATTGCCCACACCACGGCGCGCGTGGGCCAGCCCAAGGTGGCATCAGCCGCACAGGCGGTGCAGGCCATCAACCCCGACGTGCAAATTACCGCCCTGCAAGAGCGCGTGGATGCCCTGCGCCTGCACACGCTGGTGCAGGAGGCCACGGTGGTGCTCGACTGCTCGGACAACTACGCCACGCGCCAGGCGGTCAATGCCGCCTGCGTGCGCCTGGGCAAGCCGCTGGTGGCGGGCGCGGTCATCCGCTTCGATGCGCAGATCACCGTCATCGACCCGCGCGAGCAAGGCACCCCCTGCTACGCCTGCCTGTTCGACCCTGCGGCGCGGTTTGAGGAAGTGGCCTGCTCCACCATGGGCGTGTTCGCACCGCTGGTGGGCGTGGTGGGTGCCCTGCAGGCCACCGAAGCACTCAAGCTCGTGGCGGGCGTGGGCGCCTCACTGACCGGGCGATTGCTGATGCTGGATGGCCGCAGCATGGAATGGAGCAGCCTGCGCACTGCACGCA
Source organism: Giesbergeria sp. (assembly GCA_023150295.1). Lineage (GTDB taxonomy): Bacteria > Pseudomonadota > Gammaproteobacteria > Burkholderiales > Burkholderiaceae_C > Simplicispira. The sequence goes on from JAKLLE010000004.1 coordinate 28,040, forward strand.
ACCCGGCCTGCCCGGTGTGCGGCACGGCCCACGCCACACCAGCCGGGTAGGAACGCGCCTACGCGCAGCGCTTGCCTGCGCTGGCAGCCCAGCACCGCCCGACGGGATAGAGTGCTGCAGCCGCACCCCGAAAGGCCGCTGTGAAGCTCCGCACCTTCTTCGTCGAAGACAACCCCACCATCCGCGAGAACCTGATCGGCACCCTGCAGGAGCTGGCTGCCGTGGAGCCCGTGGGCATGGCCGACAGCGAAGCCACCGCCTGCCAATGGCTGAACGCCCACGCGCCGCAATGGGACCTGGTCATCGTTGATGTGTTTCTGCGCCAAGGCACCGGCCTGGGCGTTCTCGCCGCCTGCCGCACCCGCCTGCCGCATCAGCGCGCAGTGGTGCTGAGCAACTACGCCACGCCCGACGTGCGCCGACGCTGCGCCCAACTGGGCGCGGACGCGGTGTTCGACAAATCGGGCGACATCGAAGCGCTGGTGGACTACTGCCGCGAACTGGCAGCACAGGTCAGTCAATCAGACGGTTCTTGAGCGCGTAGTACGTCAGGTCGCTGTTGGTGGACAGGCCCATTTTCTCGAGCAGGCGCGTGCGGTAGGTGCTCACCGTCTTGACGCTCAGTGACAGCGCCTGGGCGATGTCCCCGGCCGTTTCGCCGCGCGCGAGCTTGAGGAACACCTGGAATTCGCGCTCAGAGAGCTGCTCGTGCACCGGCACGTCCTCCTTGCGGTGCAACTGCTGGGCCAGCAGGTCGGCGACTGCGGGTGTGACGTAGCGGCGCCCCTGCGCAATGGTGCGGATGGCCTCGACAATGGTTTCGGGCTCGCATTCCTTGTTGAGGTAGCCGCTGGCACCCTGGCGGATCAGGCTGATGGCGTAGTGTTCCTCGGGGTAGCCGCTGAGCACCAGAATGCCCATGTGCGGTGCCTTGGCGCGCAACTGCGCCAGCACGTCGATCCCGCTGCGCCCCGGCATGGCCAGATCCATGACCAGCACCCGGATGTCCTGCTGGTGCACCAGGTCAATGGCCTCGCGCCCGTTGGCCGCCTCGCCCACCACGCGCAGATCCACGTGCTCGGACAGGAACTGGCGCAGCCCCGAGCGCACAATCGCATGGTCGTCCACGATACCCACATTGATCATCGAATCGGCTCTCCGTGCGCGCCACCGGCCCCTGCGGCAGCGCCGGGCCCATTATCCTGATTTGCATGCTCCGCCCACACCGTCCCCTGCGATGGCCCCACGCCCTGCAACGCCTTGCCGTGGTACTGCCCCTGGCGGTGCTCGCGGCACTGGCGCTGGTGGGCATCAATGAGGCGGGCTACCAGCGCTCACACCAGGCATTGCAGCAACTGGCGCACAGCCAGGCCACGCATTCCAGCGTCAACCGGCTGCTGCAGGACATGCTCGACGCCGAAACCGGCCTGCGCGGCTACCTGCTCACGGGCGATGAGCGCTACCTCGACCCCTACAAGGCCGGGATTGCCACGCTGCAGGACGACCTGCAACAGCTGCAACGCCTGGTGGCCGACACCTCCGAGGACAGGCAGCATTACGAAGCGCTCGCCCGCACCATCACCACCAAACTGTCGGAAATGGCGCTAAGCCTGGACCTGCGCCGCAAGGAACGCCAGGACGCCTGGCAGTTCGTGCTCTCCACTGACGTGGGCAAACAGCACATGGATGCGATCCGCCTGCATGCACGCGCCCTCATCGACAGCAGCAACGCACAGGTGGCACGCGGCCAGGCGGAAATCGAACGGGCGCTGTGGGGTGCACGCCTGGCCATTGCGCTGGCGGCCGCCGTGGGCCTGCTGGCGTTTTACCGCTACCTACGCCAGACCCAGGCCCTGCAACTGGCCACCACCCGCGAACAAAAAGCCCTGGAGAGCGAGCGCGAACGCCTGGAGGCCCTGGTGCGCGCGCGCACCGCATCGCTCAGCGCGCTGGCCAACCACCTGCAGCAGGTGCGCGAGGACGAACGCGGCCACCTGGCACGCGAGCTGCACGACGAGCTGGGCGCCCTGCTCACCGCAGCCAAGCTGGATCTGGCGCGCCTCAAGTCCCGCATCGGTACCGCCAGCCCCGAAGTGCAGGAACGCCTGCAGCACCTGGGCGCCACGCTCAACCAGGTGATTGCGCTCAAGCGCCGCATCATCGAAGACCTGCGGCCCTCGGCACTGGCCAACCTGGGGCTGGCCACGGCACTGGAGATATTGGCGCGCGAGTTTTCGGAACGCGCGGGCCTGGCAGTGCACGCCCGGGTGGACGAGGTGCACCTGGGCGACGCCGCACAACTGGCCGTGTACCGGCTGGTGCAGGAGTCGCTGACCAACATCGGCAAATACGCCCTGGCGCACCAGGTGGGTGTGCGCGTGCAGCAGCAGGGAGCGCAGGTGACCGTCAGGGTGCACGACGATGGCGTGGGCTTCGACCCCACCACCCTGGGCCACGGCGGCCATGGCCTGGCCGGCATGCGCCAGCGCATCGAGGCCCTGGGCGGTCAGTGGCAGGTGCAATCCACCCCAGGCCAGGGCACGACCGTGCACGCCTGGCTGCCGACATCGGGGTAAGCTCGCGCCATGCAGGTCTATCCGTGCAGCCATTGCGGCCACCTGGTGTTCTCTGACAGCATGCACTGCGTGCGCTGCGGCAGCACGCTGGCCTTTGTGCCGGAAGCCATGGCCCTGCGCGCGCTCGAACCCGCACCAGGGAATGCCCCAGCGCTATGGCAGGAGCGCAGCCCTGCACCCGGAGCGGCACGCTACCGCCTGTGCACGCACCGCGACGACGGGGGCGGCTGCAACTTCGCCCTGCCCGCCCACAGCCCGCACCACCTGTGCCTGGCCTGCCGCCAGACGCACATGCTGCCCGCGCTGACCGACCCCTTGCTGCGCCAGCACTGGGCACGCATCGAGGCAGCCAAGCGCCAACTGTTCTACACCCTGGCGAGCCTGGGTCTGCAAAGCACGGCCGACAACGCCGACGCGCAGGACAGCCCCCGCTACGCACTGCTGGCCGACCAACCGGGCGAGCCCACCATCCTCACCGGGCACCAGGGCGGCACCATCACGCTGAACGTGGCCGAGGCCGACGATGTGGAGCGCGCGCGCCGCCGCCTGGCCCTGCACGAGCCCTACCGCACGCTGCTGGGCCACCTGCGACATGAATCAGGCCACTTCTACTGGGAACGGCTGGTGCAGCAAGGCGGCCGGCTGGACGCCTTTCGCGCCCTGTTTGGCGACGAGCGCCGGGACTACGCCGCCGCGCTGTCTGCCCACTATGCAGACGGCCCACCACCCGGCTGGCAAGAACAGCATGTCAGCGCCTACGCCACCGCTCACCCCTGGGAAGACTGGGCCGAGACCTGGGCGCATTACCTGCACATGGTCGATCTGCTGGAGACCGCTTCCGCATACGACACCGCCCTGCGGGTGCCCGGCGCCGACGGCATCGTGCGCGAGCAAGTCGCCAACCCGTTCGCCCACCCCGCGCCACCGTTCGACACCCTGGTGCGCCAATGGGTGCCGCTGACGCTGCTGCTCAACAGCCTGAACCGCAGCCTGGGTCAGCCCGACGCCTACCCCTTTGCCCTGTCGGCTGGGGCATGGTGCAAGCTGCGCTTTGTGCACGACACGGTGCAGCAGGCCAGCAGCAGTTGAATCACGCCCGCGCTGCGCGGCCCAGCTTCTGCATCAGCCGCTCGTGGACCACGGGCGAGACGAACTGCGCCACGTCGCCGCCCAAAGTGGCAATCTCGCGCACCAGCGTGCTGCTGATGGACTGGTAGCGGCTGTCAGGGGTGAGGAACACCGTCTCCACCTGCGGCATGAGGGCGCGGTTCATGCCTGCGAGCTGGAATTCGTAGTCGAAGTCGGTGCCAGAGCGCAGCCCGCGCACCATGGCACAGGCACCGTGCGCGGCGGCAAAGGCCGTCACCAAGCCCTCGAAGGGCTCCACCCGCACCTGCGGACAGTCGCGCAGCACCTCGCGCGCCATGTCCATGCGCTCGTCCAGACTGAACAGCGTCTTCTTGTGGTGCGCAATGGCCACGGCGACGATCACGCCGTCAAACAGGCGGGCCGTGCGGCGCAGCAGGTCTTCATGCCCCAGGGTGATGGGGTCGAAGGTTCCGGGGTAAACAGCGAGTCGGTGGGAGGGCATGGTGTGCAAGGCCAAGGTGATGGGATACCCGGATTATGCAGCGGCCAACACCCCACATGGTTTGGAGAAAAATAGGGCTCCAGCGCCCGTAATACAAGCGCAAACAGCTATATTTTTTATAGCACTCAGGACACCGTGCGCAGCAGATGCGCATGCACCGCACCGGCGCGCAGATGGCGGTGCAGCGCCAGGCCCAGGGGGGCCAGGGCCGTGTCGTCCCAGGCTTGCGAAGCTTCCAGATAGACCCAGCCCTGGGGGCCCACGGCCTGGGCGGCGGCCTGCAGGGCGGGCTGGAACAGCGCGCTGTCGAACGGTGGGTCGAGCAGCACCAGGTCCAGGCTGGCGGGGGCGCACTGGCGCAGTGCGGCCACGCCGTCGCCGCGGCGCAGCTGCACGCTGGTGGCCTGCAGGCGCAGCACGTGCTGCTGCAGGCGCGCCAGCAGTTCACCGTCCTGCTCTACCAGCAGCACCGATGCGGCGCCGCGCGATGCGGCCTCCAGCCCCAGGGCGCCGGTGCCGGCAAAGGCGTCCAGGCAGCGCCAGCCGGTCACATCCTGGCCCAGCCAGTTGAACAGGGTTTCACGCACGCGGTCGGGCGTGGGGCGCAGGCCGGGGCGCTGGGGCACGGGCAGGCGGGTGCGCTTCCATTGCCCGCCGATGATGCGGATTTCACCTGCGCCCTGGGCGCGTGCTGGCGCGGCGGCGGGCGCGGCGCTGCGTGCCGCTGCGGTGGCGGGGGCTGCCCCCTTGCGCAGCGCGGCCTGCACCTTGGCCATGCTCAGGCGGCTGCTCATGGCTGCGCGCCCACCACCACGGTGACCATGCGCGCAGGCTGGAGCTTGCGTGCCATGGCGGCCTTGATGTCGGCCACGGTGAGGGCTTCCACGCGGCGCGTCCAGCCGTCCAGGTAGTCCAGCGGCAGGCCGTAGGTGGCGATGTTGACCACGTTGGCCAGCAGCTTGCGGTTGCTGTCGATGCGCAGCGCAAAGCCGCCCACGAGGTTGTCCTTGGCGGCGCGCAGCTCTTCTTCGGTGGGGCCTTCGGCGACGAAGCGCTCGACCACTTCGCGCGCGACCTGTACGGCCTGCGCGGCCTGGTCGGGCCGGGTCTGCAGGTTGATGCTGAACGCGCCCGCATGCAGGCCCGGCGCAAAGCCGCTGTACACGCTGTAGCTCAGGCCGCGCTTTTCGCGCACCTCTTCGGTCAGGCGCGAGACAAAGCCCCCGCCGCCCAGGATGTGGTTGCCCACCAGCAGCGCGATGAAGTCGGGGTCCTTGCGCGCAAAGCCGGGCTGACCGATGTACACATGGGCCTGGGCCGAGGCAAAGGGGATGTCCTGCTGCGCAGCGGCCTTGAGCGGCTCCACCTCGGGCACGGCGGGCAGCGGGGCGCAGGGGCTGGAGGCCGGCAGGCGCGCCAGCAGCGCAGCCACCAGCAGCCGCGCCTGCGCCTTGCCCACCGCGCCCACGATGTGCACGCGGGCGCGGCATGCGTCCAGGTGCTGGGCGTGAAAGCGCTGCAGGTCGGCCACCTGGATGCGCTCCAGCGATTGCGGCGTGGGGCGCTGCCCATAGGGATGGCTGCCAAACACGGCACTGGAAAACGCCTTGGCGGCCACGGTGCCGGGCCGGGTGTCGGCCTCGCGCAGGCTGGCGCTCCAGCGGGCGCGCTCGCGCGCCCACACCTCGGGCGGCAGGGCGGGCTCGGCCATCTGGCGCGCGGCCAGGTGCACGGCCTTGTCCAGCAAGGCGGGCTCGGTGAGCGAACGCAGCGAGAAGCTCAGGGCATCGCGCCCGGCGCTGGCCTCGAACTGCGCGCCCAGGTCGGCCCAGGCTTCGCCCAGGGCGTTTTCGTCCAGGGCGGCAAAGCCGCGCCCGGCGCGCACGCCCTTGGACACCATGCCCGCCAGGGCCTGCGCAAGACCGGCCTGCTCGGCCGGGTCGCGCCGGGCACCGGCGTCAAAGTCGATCTGCACATCCACCATGGGGATGGCGGTGCTTTCCACCAGCCAGACGCGGGCGCCGCTGGGCTCCTGCCAGTGCTGGATGGGCAGCAGCGCCCAGGCGGATTGGGCACAAAAAAGCACACCAGCGCTTACCAATAAAGCGCGGACAGCTATTATTTTTATAGCATTCATAGCAATGGTTCCAGGGTAGGCCTGAACGTGGGCATCAGTGGCGGTGGGCTGCGGCGGGCGCGCTGCCGGGGCGGGCGGCGCCCGCAGGCAGGGGCTGGGGCAGCAGGGTGGCCACGGTGAGCTGGTCGTCGCCAAAGTAGCGCTGCGCCACGGCCTGCACCTGCTGCGGCGTGACGGTGCGCAACTGCGCCAGCAGGCGGTCTTCGGCGTCCAGCGGCCAGCCCTGCACCCAGTGCTGGCCCAGGCTTTGCGCCTGGCGCATGACCGAATCGCGCTCATAGACCTTGGCGGCGATCCACTGGGTCTTGACGCGCTCCAGTTCGGCCGCACTCACACCGTCGCGGGCCACGCGCGCCAGTTCGGCGCGCAGGGCGTCTTCGACCTGCCGCGCCGTCTTGCCCTGGGCCGGGACGCCGGTCAGCACAAACTGCGCAGGCCCGCGCCCCATGACGGAGGCACCGCTGTCGGCACTGTCGGCCACGCGCTGAGCGCCCTGGGTGAGAGCGCGCTCCAGGCGTGCACCGTCGTAGCCGCTGAGCACGGCGGAGAGCACGATCAGCGCCAGCGCGTCGCGGTCTTCGGCGCTGGGGGCGTCCACCGCAGTGAGTGCGGGCACACGGAACGCCAGCGCCACATAGGCCTGCTCGGCCGGGGCCTTGACCTCGATGCGACGCAGGCCGCGCTGGGGCGGCTCGGTGCGCGGCTTGCGCGTGGGCACGGCGCGCGTGGGGATGCTGCCGTAGTACTTTTCGGCCAGCGCGCGCACCTGGGCCACATCCACGTCACCCGCCACCACCACGGCGGCGTTGCCCGGCACGTACCACTGGCGGTGGAACTGGCGCACGTCCTCGGGCGTCATGGCGTCCAGGTCGCTCATCCAGCCGACGATGGGCCGCCGGTAGGGCGAGGCGGTGAAGGCCGCCGCGCTGAGCTGCTCCCACAGCAGGGCGCGCGGCTGGTCTTCGGTGCGCAGGCGGCGCTCTTCCTTGACGACCTCGATCTCCTTGCGGAATTCGGCGTCGGGCCATTCGTTGTGGGCAAAGCGGTCGGCCTCCAGGCGCATCACGTCTTCGAGCCGGTGCGCCGGTATCTGCTGGTAGTAGCCGGTGTAGTCCAGGCTGGTGAAGGCGTTCTCCTGCCCGCCCAGGGCCGCCACACGGCGCGAGAACTCGCCCGGCGGCACGCTGCGCGAGCCCTTGAACATCATGTGCTCCAGCACGTGGGCCACGCCCGAGGTGCCATCGACCTCGTCCATGGAGCCCACACGCAGCCAGACCATGTGCACCGCCGTGGGCGCACGCCGGTCAGGCTGCACGATGAGCTGCATGCCGTTGGAGAGCTGGAACTGCTGCGGCCCCGCCGCTGCCTGCGCTGCGGCAGGGGTTGCGGGCGCACGCGCCGGTTGCGCCAGGGCAGCCCCGGCGACAAGACAGGCCCACAGGGCCAGGAGGGGTGTGGCGTGTTTCATAGAATGCAGTGATTCTACGAACCCACCAATGTTCAGTTTTTTCAAGAAGAAACCCACGCCTGCGCAGCCCACCGAGGGCAGCGCACCCGCACAGCCGACCGCGCCCTCACCTGCCCCGTCGCCCGCCTCGGCGCCTGCCGAGCCAACACCCCAGCCCCCCGCATCCAGCGATTCCGGCGCCGGTGGCCTGTTTGGCTGGCTGAACAAGCCCATCGCGCCGCTCAACGCCGATGCCGTGGCACCCGTGGCGGCGGCGCCTGCCACGCTCCCGGCCCCACCCTCGTCCCCGCAAGCCAGCGCGGCGGTGCAACCTGCCCCGGCGGCGCCAACGGTGCCCACGCCCGCCCTGGACGTTCCGCCCCCTGCGCCCACCCAGGCCCCAGCGCAAGCCAGGGTGCCAGAGCCCGCTGCGACCGTGGCCCAGGCACCCGTCGCCGCGCCCGCCCCACTGCCTTCGCCCGCAGCGGCACCGGAACCTGCCATCGCATCGGTGCCCGCGCCCACCGCCGTCCCCGAGCCTGCACGCAAGGGCTGGCTTGATCGCCTCAAGTCCGGCCTGCGCAAAACCGGCAGCAGCATAGCCACGGTATTCACCGGCACGCGCATCGACGACGCGCTGTACGAAGAGCTGGAAGACGCCTTGCTGATGGCCGATACCGGCGTCAAGGCCACGCAGTGGCTGCTCACCGACCTCAAGCGCCGCGTGAAGGAAGCCAAGGCCACCGAGCCTGCCGCCGTCAAGGGCCTGCTGGCCGAGGCGCTGACCGAACTGTTGCGCCCGCTGGAAAAGCCCCTGGTGATTGGCGAGCACCAACCCACTGTCATCATGGTGGCGGGGGTCAATGGCGCGGGCAAGACGACCTCCATCGGCAAGCTCACACGCCACCTGGCCCAGCACGACCAGAAAGTGCTGCTGGCGGCAGCCGACACCTTCCGCGCCGCTGCGCGCGAGCAGCTCGGGGTGTGGGCCGACCGCAACACGGTCGAGATCGTCAGCCAGGAAGGCGGCGACCCCGCCGCCGTGAGCTTTGACGCCGTGACCGCAGGCAAGGCGCGCGGCAAAGACGTGGTGCTGGTGGACACCGCCGGGCGCCTGCCCACGCAGCTGCACCTGATGGAAGAGCTGAAGAAAATTCGCCGCGTGGTCACCAAGGCCGACGCCACGGCCCCGCACGAGGTGCTGTTGGTCATCGACGGCAATACCGGCCAGAACGCCCTGGCTCAGGTGCGCGCCTTCGACGACGCGCTGCAGCTCACCGGCCTGGTCGTGACCAAGCTCGACGGCACGGCCAAGGGCGGCGTGCTGGCCGCCATTGCGCAGGAGCGCCCCATTCCGGTGTATTTCATCGGTGTGGGCGAAAAGCTCGAAGACCTGGAGACCTTCAACGCGCGCGAGTTCGCCCAGGCGCTGCTGGGCTAGAGTGAAACACCTCCCTGAGCCGCTGCGCGGCTTCCCCCCGCTCTCGCAGCGCTGCGCGCTGCGGGCAGGGGGACGCTCCCGGCGCGGCGGGGCGGCCCTTGCGCGGGAGCCCTGGCCTGGGGCGCGCCAGTTTCATGCGTCGCGCGTGGTGCAAGCACCATGAGAAACTGACCCGATCTCTTTCTCCATTTACTCCCGTCAACAATTCCCGGATGATGGCGCTTCGTTGACTCTGGCGGGGTCTCCCGCCTCCAAGCCCATGTTCAATGAGCTGGTCAAAAGCATTGCGCTGTTGCTGGCACTGTGTTTTCTGCACGGCATGCAGATGCGCTGGTGGCCGCGCGAGGCCAGGGGCGGCCGGACGGCCAGCGGGCTGCTGTTCGGCACCGTCTGCGCCATTGGCATGCTTGCGCCGGTGGTGTCGGTGCCCGGGGCGGCCATCGATGTGCGCACGGTGGTGCTGTCGCTGGCAGGCGTCTTTGGCGGCCCCCTGGTGGCCTTGATCGCCGCCGCCATCGCCGCCGTAGCAAGGTTGTGGATCGGCGGCGCCGGAACGCTTGCAGGGCTGCTGGTGATCGCCCTGTCCGCCACCCTGGGCTGCGCCTTTCGCTGGGCCCATCTGCAAGGCAAGCTGTCCATCCGGCCGCTGCACCTGCTGGGGCTGGCCGTGGTGGTGCATGTGCTGGCACTGGGGGTGGCTACGGCGCTTCCCAGTGCACTGGCGCTGAGCACCCACCGGGGCATTATTCTTCCGCTGCTGCTGCTGCTGTCGCTGCCGTTGACGGCGCTGGTCGGCTGGCTGCTGCAGGATGTGGAGAACCGCCTTGCCACCGAACGCGCGCTGCGCGAGAGCACCGCTCGGCTGCACGCCGTGACCCATGCGATCTCTGACGGGCTGCTGGTGCTGGACGAGCGCGGTACGGTGCTCGAAGTGCTCTCCCCCGACCACACCAGCCTGCTCGCGCCTCCTGCACAGTTGCGCGGGCGCCGCCTGCAGGATGCACTCCCCCCCGAACAGGCCGCACAGTGGATGGCGCTGCTCCACCAGACCCTGGCCAGCGGCCAGGCCCAGCACATGGCGTACCGCATCGACACCCCGCAAGGCCCGCGCTGCTACGAAGGGCGCGCCCACCCGCTGGGCCTGCTGCAAGGGGGGCTGCGCACCGTAGTGTTTGCCGCGCACGACACGACCGAGCAGCAGCAGACCCTGGCCGCACTGCGCGAATCGGAACTGCGCTTTCGCACCCTGCTGCACGACATTCCCTCGATCTCGGTCCAGGGCTACCTGCCCGACCGCACCACGACCTACTGGAACAAGGCCTCCGAGCAGTTGTACGGCTACACCGAACAGGAGGCCGTGGGCAAGAACCTGCTCGACCTGATCGTTCCCCCCGCCATGCACGAGGTGGTGCACCAGGCCACGGACGCCATGTTCCGCGATGGCACGCCCATTCCTGCGGGCGAGCTGCGCCTGCAGCGCAAGGACGGCAGCCAGGTGGACGTGTTCTCCAGCCATGCCCGGATCGACGTGCCAGGGCAGGCGCCCGAGCTGTTCTGCATCGACATCGACATCTCCGGGCGCAAGGCCGCCGAAGAGCAGGTGCACTACATGGCGTACTTCGATCCGCTGACCGGCCTGCCCAACCGCCGCCTGCTGACCGACCGCCTGCAGCAGGTGCTGGCGGGCAGTGCCCGCACCGGCCTGAACGCCGCCGTGCTGTTCATCGACCTGGACCAGTTCAAGACCCTGAACGACAGCCGGGGGCACGAGGTGGGCGACCAGTTGCTGGTGGAGACCGCCCGGCGCCTGCAGGCCTGCGTGCGCAGCCAGGACACCGTGGCCCGCCTGGGGGGTGACGAGTTCGTGGTGGTGCTGCACAACCTCAGCACCGACACGGCGGAGGCCGCCGCCCAGGTGCGTGCGCTGGGTGACAAGATGCTGTGCCAACTGCGCCAGCCCTACCTGGTGGGCGGCCAGGAGCACCATGTGACGGCCAGCGTGGGCGCCACCATGCTGGACCCCGACCAGGCCTCGGTGGAAGACCTGCTCAAGCAGGCCGACCTGGCCATGTACCGCGCCAAGGACGAAGGCCGCAACACGCTGCGCTTTTTCGACCCGGTGATGCAGGCCAGCGTGAACCAGCGTGTGCTGCTGGAGGCCGAAATGCACCGGGGCCTGCGCAACCACGAGTTCGTGCTGTACTACCAGCCCCAGGTCAATGCCGAGGGCACCATCGTGGGTGCTGAGGTGCTGGTGCGCTGGCTGCACCCCGACAAGGGGCTGATCCCGCCGGGTGTGTTCATCCCGCTGGCAGAGGAAACCGGCCTGATCCTGCCGCTGGGGCGCTGGGTGCTTGAAACCGCGCTGCATCAGCAGGCCCGCTGGCGCTCCGACGCTCGCATGGACGGGCTGAACCTCTCGGTCAACGTCAGTGCGCGGCAGTTCCGCCAGGACGTGTTCGTGTCCGAGCTGCGCGACCTGCTGCGGGCCAGCGGCGCCAACCCCAGGCGCATCAAGCTCGAACTCACCGAAAGCCTGCTGCTGCAGGACGTGGACGGCGTGATCGCGCTGATGCAGGAGCTGCGCGCGCTGGGCCTGGGCCTGTCGCTGGACGACTTTGGCACGGGCTACTCCAGCCTGGGCTACCTCAAACGCCTGCCCCTGGACCAGATCAAGATCGACCAGGGCTTTGTGCGTGGCGTGCTGCTGGATCCCAAGGACGCCGCCATTGCCCACAGCATCGTGACCCTGGCCCACAGCCTGGGCTTGGGCGTGATTGCCGAGGGCGTGGAAACCGAGGCCCACCACCGCTTCCTGCTGGAGCACGGCTGCCACGACTTCCAGGGCTACCTGTTCGGGCGGCCCGAACCGCTGGGTCTGTTCGAACAACGCGTGCACGCACAGCAGACCTGCTCCACCCTCAAGTAACGGGCCTGCAGTGCCGATATACCGGCATCCGTTCCCCCGGGAGTCCGGCCATGAAAGTCACATCCTCCGCCCTGCAGTGGCAGGTGCAGCACAGCGCCACACGCGTGCAGACACAAAGCACCCGGCTGGAGGCCTGGGTTGGCCAGCGCCCCGCGCGGGCCGCCTCCGCAGCCATATCCCCACAGGCCCGTGCGCTGGCCTGGGGCAACGCCGCGCCCGTGGCACGCAACGCCCCAGCACCCCAGTCCGCGCCCAGCACCAAGGTGCGGGATGCCGACGCATCCCAGGCGCTGACCCCGCACCTGGCCATGCTGCGCGACCTGATCGAACGCATGACCGGCATCCGCGCGCAAGAGCTGCGCCTGGCCGACGCCCCAGCAGCCGAACCCGTGGTGCTGCAAGACCCCAGCGCCGCCGCCGCTGCCACACCCGCAAGCGCCGGGTTTGGCTTGGAATACGAACAACACACCCTGCTTGAAGAAACCGAGCAGACCCAGTGGGCCGCCCAGGGCGTGGTGCGCACTGCCGATGGGCAGGAAATCCACTTCAGCCTGCAACTGCAGATGCAACGCAGTTACCGAGAGGAAACACATCTGCTGGTGCGCCTGGGCAACGCCGTCCAGCCGGTGGATCCACTGGTCATCAACTTTGACGGCACGGCCGCGCAACTGCAGGATCTGCGCTTTGCCTTCGACCTGGACGGTGATGGCCACACCGAGCAAGTGCCCTTGCTGGCAGGCCAGCGCGCCTACCTGGCGCTGGACGGCAACCAGAACCAACGCATCGACAATGGACGCGAACTGTTCGGCCCCGCCACCGGCAACGGCTACGGCGAACTGGCCGCGCACGACGACGACGGCAATGGCTGGATCGACGCCAACGACACCGTGTACGGCGAGCTGCGGCTGTGGACCCCCGAAGCCGACGGGCCCGGCCAGCTGCGCACCCTGCAGGAGGCAGGCGTGGGCGCCCTGGCCGTGTCGTCCGCCGACACCCCGTTCTCGCTGCGCACCGCCGACAACCGCACGCTGGGCGCCGTGCGCGCCACCAGCGTGTACCTGCGCGAAGACGGTGGCGTGGGAACCACGCAGCAGATTGACCTGGTGGTCTGAGCGCCTTGCTACCAGGCGCCCTGTGTCTCCTGCCGCACCCAGTCGGCGTACGCCGCGCTCGCCTGCAGGGGCTGCACCACCAATTGCGGCAAGGTATAGGGGTGCTGGGCCTGCAACAACTCCATCAGGCCCTGCACCGCCTGGGGCACGGTCTTGCAGACCAGGCGCCACTCGGCATCCTCGTGCAGCGCGCCCTCCCAGCGGTAGTGGGAGGTGATGGCTTCGACCTGCACACAGGCGGCCAGGCGCCGCTCCAGCACGGCCTGTGCCAGGCGGCGGGCATCCTCTGCCGTGCCCACGGTGGTGGTCACGGCGCTGAGGGATTCGGAACAAAGAGTCATGGGGGCTTACCTCGCCGCGCCAGTCTGCCACGGCGGGCCGCTTCGCCCCCATTCGGTAGCCCCTGGGCAACACCGGGTACAAAAAGAATCCGCCATGTAACCAAATTTCATTAAAATTCTTAAAAATTACCCATTCAGACCATGCCCACCTCTGCCCCATCCGCCTCTGCCCCTGCTGCCCCGCTGGATCTGGTCATCTTCGGTGGCGTGGGCGACCTGTCGGTACGCAAGCTGCTGCCTGCGCTGTACATGGCGCACCTGCACCGCAATCTGCCAGACGCTACACGCATCCACGTGTTGGGTCGCCAGCGCTGGGCACGCGATTCGTTCCTGGGTTTCATCCAGGACAAGACCCTGGGCTTCATCGAAGCAGCGCATTTCGACGCCGCCGCCTGGGCGGGCTTCCTGGACCGGCTGTGCTATGCCTGCGTGGACGCCACCCAGGCCCCTGACTTCGAGGCCCTGGCCGCTGCCCTGCAGCCGGGCTCAGACCGCGTGTACTACCTGGCCACTGCACCCAGCCTGTTCGTGGGCATCTGCGCCCACCTGCATGGCGCGGGCCTGGTCGATGCGCGCGCCCGCGTGGTGCTGGAGAAACCCCTGGGCCACGACCTGGCCTCGGCGCGGCAGATCAACCAAGACGTGGGCCGGTATTTTGCGGAACAGCAGATCTTCCGCATCGACCACTACCTGGGCAAGGAGACGGTGCAGAACCTGATGGTGCTGCGCTTTGGCAACAGCATTTTCGAACCGCTGTGGCGCAGCCCCCATATCCGCAGCGTGCAGATCACCGTGGCCGAAAGCGTGGGCGTGGGCAGCCGCGCCGGTTTCTATGACGGCACGGGCGCCTTGCGCGACATGGTGCAGAACCACCTGCTGCAGTTGCTGTGCATCGTGGCCATGGAGCCGCCCGTCTCGCTCGATCCCGACGCGGTGCGCGATGAAAAGCTCAAGGTGCTGCGCTCGCTGCGGTCCATGACGGTGGCCGACGTGGCGCGCGACACGGTGCGCGGCCAGTACAGCGCAGGAGCATCGGGCGGCGAGACGGCCCAGGGCTACCTGCAGGAAGAGAACGTGCCCGAGGGCAGCGCCACCGAGACCTTTGTCGCCCTCAAGGCCCACATCAACAACTGGCGCTGGGCCAATGTGCCCTTCTTCCTGCGCACCGGCAAGCGCATGGCAGCGCGCCAGTCCGAGATCGTGATCGAATTTGCCGACCTGCCCTTCACCATCTTCCACGACTCGCCGCACCGCTCGGTCAACCGGCTGATGATCCGCCTGCAACCCGAGGAACACATCCAACTGCAGATGATGGCCAAGGAACCCGGCAGCGGCATGAAGCTGCGCCCAGTCAAGCTCGACCTGGACCTGCAGACCGCATTTGTCCAGCGCCGCGCCGAAGCCTACGAGCGCCTGCTGATCGACGTCATCAAGGGCCGGCTCACGCACTTCATGCGCCGCGACGAGCTGGAGGCCGCGTGGGCCTGGGTGGAGCCCATCCTCGAAGGCTGGAAGCAACTGGGCGAGCGACCCAAGGCCTACACCGCCGGAAGCTGGGGGCCCGCCGCGTCATCCGCATTGATGGCGCGCGAAGGCTCAGCTTGGGTGGAGGAGGCCTGATGCCCGTGACCGAGCACCTGCATGCCACCCCGCAAGCCGTGGCAGCGCATATCGCGGGCTTGCTGCGCGCCGCTGTGGCTGCGCGCGGCCAAGCCAGCCTGGCGGTGTCGGGCGGCAGGTCGCCGGTGGCGCTGTTCGAGGCGCTGCGCACGCAGGCGCTGGACTGGGCACAGGTGCACATCGTGCTGGTGGACGAACGTGTGGTGCCGCACGGCCACGCCGACAGCAACACCGCCCTGATGCAGCGCCACCTGCTGCAGGGCCCGGCGGCTGCGGCGCGCTGGACGCCGTTTTTTGAAGCCCCACCGCCCGATGGCAGCCCCTCGGCGCTGGATGCCCTTGTGCACAGCGCCAGCGCGCGCCTGGCCGCCCTGCCCTGGCCGCTGGATGTGGCCGTGCTGGGCATGGGGGAGGACGCGCACACCGCATCACTTTTCGCAGGCGCGGCGGGCTACCAGCACGCCATCACCACGCCAGAACGGCTGGCCTGGGTGGTGCCCGACAGCGCAGCGCATGCACGCATCAGCCTGAGCCTGCAGGCCCTGCTGGCAGCGCGTGAACGGGTGCTGCCGCTGAGCGGCGCCGCCAAGCTCGCGGTGTACCGCCGCGCCGTGCAGCAGGCCGACCCGGCGCTGCCCATCTCCCTTGTGCTGACCTCCACGCAGGCGCCCACCAGCGTCTGGATCGGATAAGACCATGAACGCCCCCTTGCCCGCCCCCCTGAACGACACCGTAGCGCACGTCACCCGGCGCATCACCGAGCGCAGCGCCCCCTTGCGCAAGACCTACCTGGACACCATGCAGGCGCAGGAGCGCAGCCACAGCACGCAGCGTGCAGGCATGGGCTGCGCCAACATGGCCCACACCACGGCCGCGCTGCCTGCCGCCGACAAGCTGGTAATCCACGCCGAACGTGCGCCGCACGTGGGCATCATCAGCGCCTACAACGACATGCTTTCGGCGCACCAGCCCTACGAGCCCTACCCCGAGCTGCTGCGCCGCCACGCGCGCACCCTGGGGGCCACCGCCCAAATGGCCGGCGGCGTGCCCGCCATGTGCGACGGCATCACCCAGGGGGCAGCGGGCATGGAGCTGTCGCTGTTCTCACGCGACGTGATTGCCATGGCCACTGCCGTGGGCCTGTCGCACCAGGTGTTCGACGCCGCGCTGCTGCTGGGCGTGTGCGACAAGATCGTGCCCGGCCTGTTCATGGGCGCGGCGCAGTTCGGCCACCTACCTGCGGTGTTCGTGCCTGCAGGGCCCATGGCGAGCGGCCTGTCCAACGACGCCAAAGCCCAGGTGCGCCAGCAGTACGCCCAGGGCCTGGTGGGCCGCGAGGCGCTGCTGCAGAGCGAGGCTGCCGCCTACCACGCACCCGGCACCTGCACCTTCTACGGCACGGCCAACAGCAACCAGATGCTCATGGAGATCATGGGCCTGCACCTGCCGGGCGCGTCCTTCGTCAACCCAGGCACGCCGCTGCGCGAAGCGCTGACGAGAGCCGCGCTGGAGCGCGCGTTGGCCCACACCGGCAAGACCGGCCAGCCCAGGGTCCGCCTGGCCGACATCGCCAGCGAGAAGACGCTGGTCAACGGCATCGTGGGCCTGCTGGCCACGGGCGGCTCGACCAACCACACCCTGCACCTGGTGGCCATGGCGCGCTCCGCAGGCATCGTGATCGACTGGGACGATTTCGCCGAACTCTCGGCGGTCATCCCTTTGCTGGCGCGCGTGTACCCCAACGGCAAGGCCGACGTGAACCACTTCCACGCCGCAGGCGGCATGGGCTTCCTGATCCGCGAACTGCTGTCCGCCGGGCTGCTGCATGGCGATGTGCACACGGTCATGGACCAGGGCCTGGCGGCCTACACGCAGGAGCCCTGGCTGGACAACGGTGTGCTGGCCTGGCGCGACGCCCCCGCGACCAGCGGCGACAGCACCGTGCTGCGCCCGGTGGGCGAGCCCTTCAGCGCCGACGGCGGCCTGCGCCTGCTGCAAGGCAACCTGGGGCGCAGCGTGGTCAAGGTGTCGGCCGTGGCGCCCGAACACCGCGTGGTGCGCGCCCCTGCGGTGGTGGTGCACGACCAGCAGGAGCTGCTGGCCCTGTTCAACGCAGGCCAGCTGGAGAAGGACTTTGTGGCCGTGGTGCGCTACCAGGGCCCGCGCGCCAACGGCATGCCCGAGCTGCACAAGCTCACCCCACCGCTGGCCGTGCTGCAGGACAAGGGCTACAAGGTGGCACTGGTGACCGACGGGCGCATGAGCGGCGCCTCGGGCAAGGTGCCTGCGGCCATCCACATCAGCCCCGAAGCCCTGGCCGACGGCCCCATTGCCCGCGTGCAGAACGGCGACATGGTCGTGCTGGACTGCGAACGCGGCGTGCTGGCGCTGGAGGTGGATGCCGCCACACTGGCCGCACGACCACTGACACACCCCGACCTGGACGCCAACGCCCACGGCACCGGGCGCGAGCTGTTCGGCCTGTTCCGCCGCCATGCGGGCGCCGCAGAAAGCGGCGCATCCCCCCTGCTGTGACCCTACCGTAGAAACCATTGCCATGGCCACCACCTGCTTCACCCGCCCCGCCTTCCGCTCGCGCGTCGTGCCGGTCGTCGTCCTCCACAACCCGGCGCACGCCGTGCCCCTGGCCCACGCGCTGCTCGAAGGCGGCATCGACGTGGTGGAGATCACCCTGCGCTCGGACGCTGCGCTCCAGGCCATCGAGGCCGTGGCCCAGGCCGTGCCGCAAATGCACACCGGCGCAGGCACCGTCACACGCGTGGAAGACGTGCAGCGCGTGCTCGACGCCGGGGCCCGGTTTGCGCTGTCGCCGGGCTGCACCGACGCCCTGGTGGACGCGGTGGAGGCCGCAGCCCTGCCCTTCATCCCTGGCGTGATGACGCCCAGCGAAGTCATGCACCGGCGCGCGCAGGGCTTTCGCCTGATGAAGCTGTTTCCTGCGGCGCAGGCCGGTGGCCTGGGCATGCTCCAGGCGCTGGGCGCGCCGCTGGCCGACGTGCAGTTCTGCCCGACCGGCGGCGTCAGCCCCGAGAACCTGCAGGACTACCTGCGCCTGCCCAACGTGGCCATGGCCGGGGGCAGCTGGCTCGCCCCGGCCGATGTGCTGGCCGCAGGCGACTGGAACGCCATCACCCAGCGCGCACGCCAGGCCTGCGCGCTGGCGGAGCAGGCGGGCGGCCCTCCAGCGCGCCTCTAGTCCAAAAGATCCAGCGCCCGCGCAGCCCCCTGCAGCGCAGGCGCCGCGCTGGGGTCGATGACCCAGCACGGGATGGACGCCAGGTACGGCTGGAAGCGTCCCTTGGCCTCGAAGCGTGCGCGAAAGGGGGACTGGTCGAACCACGCGCCCCACCGGGCCACCATGCCGCCGCCCAGGTACACGCCGCCGCGCGCGCCAAGGGTGAGCGCCAGGTTGCCCGCCACGCTGCCCAGAAAGCCGCAGAACAGCTCCATGGCCTGCAATGCCACCGGGTCCTGGGCCTGCAGCGCCCGTTCGCTGACCTGCGCGGCCGAGCTCACTTCCACCCCGGCCTGACCGGCGAGCTGGCGCACGGCGTGGTACAGGTCCACCAGGCCCGCGCCGCAAACCGCACGCTCGGCGGACACATGGCCGTAGCGTGCCTGCAGGATGGCCAGCACCTCCTGCTCCAGCGGGGTCTGCGCGGCCAGGGTCACGTGCCCGCCTTCGCCCGCGAGCGGTACGCCCGCGCTGGCGCCCGGCGGATACACCAGGCCCGACACCCCCAGGCCCGTGCCTGGCCCCACCAGCGCCACGGCGCAGCCGGGCACGGCGGCGCCCCCGCCCACCTGGCGCAGTTGCGCGGCGGTGAGCGTGGGCAGCGCCAGCGCCAGCGCAGTGAAGTCGTTGATGACGACCAGGCGTTGCAGGCCCAGCGACTCCTTCAGCGCCTGCTGCGAGAAGCTCCAGCTGTGGTTGGTCATGCGCACCGCATCGCCTGTGACCGGGTTGGCAATGCCCAAGGCCGCTTCGCGCGGGGTGGCAATGTCCACCTCGGCCAGGTAGGTGCGAATAGCGGCCTCCACCGTGGGGAACTGCGCGCAGGGCAGCACGCGCGCGTCGTGCAGGGTGCCGCTAGGCTGGTCTTGCCAGGCCAGGCGGATGTTGGTGCCGCCGATGTCGGCCAGCAGGCGCAGGGGTGTCATGCGTTTTTTTAAATGAAATTGGCCTCCAGCGCTTGATAGATAAGCGCTAGCAGCTATTATTTTTATAGCAAACCATTCTGACGGCAGACCGGCCTTTGCACGGGCATTGCGGGCCTGTCACGCGAGCCGATGCTCGCTGCGGGCATCAAACCAATGGGCGTTGGCGGGCTCCAGCGCCAGGCCCACCTTGTCGCCGGGCCGCACGCGGGTTTGCGCGTTGGTGCGCAGGGTGACGGCGCCTGCGGCGGTGTCCACCACCACATAGGTGTCGGGGCCTGTAGGCTCCACCACGCTGACCCGGCCGCGCCAGGGGGCGCTGTCCTGCAGGAGCAGGTGTTCGGGGCGCACGCCCAGCATCAGCTCCGCTGCGCTGGGCGCCGCGGGAGGCGCCAGGTCCAGCGCAGCGCCCTGGATGCCAAACTGCCCGCCCGTGGCCGCACCGCGCAGCAGGTTCATGGTGGGCGAGCCGATGAAGGTGGCCACGTAGGTGTTGGCCGGGCGGTGGTAGATGTCGTCGGGCGTGCCCAGTTGCTGCACCACGCCGCCCTTCATCACCGCGATGCGCGAGCCCAGCGTCATGGCCTCGACCTGGTCGTGCGTGACGTACACGCTGGTGATGCCGCTGGCCTGGTGCAGGCGCTTGATCTCGGCGCGCATCTCCACGCGCAGCTTGGCGTCCAGGTTGGACAGCGGCTCGTCGAACAAAAAGAGCTGAGGCTGGCGCGCCAGCGCCCGCCCCATGGCCACGCGCTGGCGCTGGCCGCCCGAAAGCTGGCTGGGCCGGCGGTCCAGCAGGTGGCCGATCTGCAGCATGGCCGCCACTTCGTCGATGCGCTTTTGGCGCTCGGCCTTGGGCATCTTGCGCATCTCCAGCGCAAAGCCGATGTTGTCGGCCACGCTCATGGTGGGGTAGAGCGCGTAGCTCTGGAACACCATGGCAATGTCGCGGTCGCGCGGGGGCATGCCCACCACGTTCTGGCCGCCGATGCGCACTTCGCCCTCGGTGGGCGCATCCAGCCCGGCAATGATGTTGAGCAGCGTGGACTTGCCGCAGCCCGAGGGCCCGACCAGGATGAGGAACTCGCCCGGTGCCACGTGGATGTCCACCTTGTGCAGCACCTCCACGCTTTTGTCGCCCTTGCCGAAGCGCTTGTTGATGCCTGCGATCTGAAGTGATGACGCCATGATTTATCCCTTTACCGCGCCAGCCGTCAGACCGCGCACAAAAAACTTGCCTGCCAGCACATAGATCACCATGGTCGGCAGGCCCGCGATGATGGCGGCGGCCATGTCCACGTTGTAGGCCTTGACGCTGCTGCTGGTGTTGGCCAGGTTGTTGAGGCCCACGGTGATGGGCTTGGAGTCCGTGCCCGAGAACACCACGCCAAACAGAAAATCGTTCCAGATGGCGGTGAACTGCCAGATCAGCGTGACCATGATGATGGGCGTGGACAACGGAAGCACGATGCGCCATAAGATCTGCCAGAAGCTGGCCCCGTCCATGCGCGCAGCGTTCACCAGCTCCTGGGGAATGGCCGCGTAGTAGTTGCGAAAGAACAGCGTGGTGCCCGCCAGCCCCGCCAGGCAGTGCACCAGCACCAGTCCGCCGATGGAGCTGGACAACCCCAGCCAGCCCAGCACCTGGCTCATGGGCAGCAGCACCACCTGGAAGGGCATGAACACGCCAAACAACAGCAGGCCAAACAGCGTGTCGCTGCCGCGAAACTTCCACAGGCTCAGCACATAGCCGTTGAGCGCGCCCCACAGGGTCGACAGGAGCACGGCAGGAACCGTCATGGCGACCGAGTTCCAGAAAAACGGGCGCAGGCCGTTGCAGTCCACCCCCGTGCAGGCGCTGGACCAGGCGGTGGACCATGCGGCCCCATTCAGGCTGCCGGGCAGCGCCAGCAACGATGTGGAACGGATCTCCTCCGCATCCTTGAACGAGGTGACCAGCATGGCGTACAGCGGAAGCAGGAAGAACGCCACCGCCAGCAGCAGCACGCCATACACCAGCAGGCGACCCACCGATGGAAAGACAAAGGGCTTAGCGGTCATGGGGCTTGCTCCGCAGTTCGCTGTAGAGATAGGGAACCACCAAGGCCGCCACGGTGGCCAGCATCATGGTGGCGCTGGCCGCGCCCAGGCCAATCTGCCCGCGCGAGAACGACATGGTGTACATGAAGGTGGCTGGCACATCGGTGGCAAAGCCGGGGCCGCCCGCGGTGAGGGCCATCACCAGGTCAAAGCTCTTGATGGCCAGGTGCGACAGCACCATGAGCGTGGAAAAGAACACCGGGCGCAGCGCAGGCAGCACAATGCGCCAGTAAATGCGCGGCAGCGAGGCACCATCGACCTGCGCTGCCTTGATGATGCTGTCGTCAATGCCGCGCAGCCCGGCCAGGAACAGCGCCATGGCAAAGCCCGCGCTTTGCCAGATGCCCGCGATCACCACGCAGTAGATGGCCATGTCGGTGTCCACCAGCCAGCCGAATTCAAAGTTCGTGAAGCCCCAGTCACGCATGAGCTTTTCGAAACCCAGGCTGGGGTTGAGCAGCCACTTCCAGGCTGTGCCTGTGACCACGAACGACAGCGCCATGGGGTACAGGTAGATGGTGCGCAGCGCGCCTTCGGCGCGGATTTTCTGATCGAGCAGCACCGCCAGCAGCACGCCAATGGCCAGCGAACCGCCCACATAGCCCACGCCAAAAATGCCCAGATTCTTGAGCGCCACCCACCAGCGGTCCATGGCCCAAAGCTTGTCGTACTGCGCCAGGCCCACCCATTCGTAGTTGGGCAGCATGCGCGAGGCCGAGACGCTGAGCACACCGTTCCAGGCCATGAGCCCGTAAATGAACGCGAAGCCCAGCATAAAGGCCGGTGCCACCACCAGCTTGGGCAGCCAGGTCTCAAAGGAGTTCTTCATTGCATTGCACAGCGATGCGGCACCAGCCCCCAGGGCCTTCCGCAGCCAATCCAGAAAAAGGGGGGAGCGCCGCAGCGCACCCCCGAAACGAACAAAGTGTCAACCTCAGACGTACTCACTCACACACTTCACGGCATCACCACCACACCTCGTACTGCACGCCCACCAGCGTGCGCGAGGTCTTGCCGTTGGCCCCGAACGTGGTCGCGTTGGCCGCTGCTGCGGCCTGGTTCCAGTGGGCCTTGGTCACGTACAAGCGCAGCTCGGGGCGCGACCAGAAGTCTTCGTTCAGCGCCAGAGCTGCCGCCAGCGTGGCCTTGGACAGGCGCTGCTCCGCACCCGCACCCTTGCGTGTGGTGGTGGACAGCTCCGCCAGTCCCTTGAAGTGTTTGGTGAACGCATAGGAGCCGCGCGCACCCAGCGAGAAGTCCTTGGTCTCGGCGTTGGTCAGGTCGGCCTTGCTGGTCTGGTAGCCCACCAGCGCCTGGCCGCCAAACCGACCGGACTGCCAGGCCAAGGAATCGGCAATGCGGAACACCCGTTTACCCGCACTGGTGCCGTCGATGGCCTCGAACTGGCCGTCGATGCGCGCATGCCCGCGCGAGCCCTGCACGAACAGCGCGTTGCTCAGGCCCTTGACGAAGAAGTCCTTCTGGTTGTGCGACACCGAAATGCCGGACCCCGAACCTCCGTTGACCTGGCCCGATCCACTCACAGCCGTCAGCAGCACGCGCAAGCTGCCGCCGGGGTTGGTCTGGATGTCGGACAGGTCGGCATTGATGCGGCGCGCCTTCACGTTCTTGGGCAGGTTGCCGTCGAACTTGTCGCCGGTGAACACGCCCACGCCCAGCTTCATTCCGCCGATCGGCAGATCGGTCATGCCAGCGCCCTGGTTGTCGCCATAGTTCATCAGAAAGTAGTCGACGATGTGCACATCCTGGATGCGCAGGCGCCGCTGGCCGGCCCAGAACTTGGCCTCGGGGGCGAAGTCCAGCCCGCTCATTTCCACATAGGCCTGCTCGGTGGAGATGTCGCCGCTGCCCCATTTGGCGGGCATGTAGTTGACCTTCCACTTCACGCCCCCCATATCGAAGGTACGCGCCAGGTTGATCTCGATGCCGTTGTCGCCCTCGTTGCCCAGGCGGTACTTCTGCAGTTCGCCCCCCAGCGCCAGGTTGCCCTTGACGCCGTCCGAGTGGTTGAACACCGGGCCACCCCGGGAATAGCCGTTGAATTCAAAGCCCGCTACTTCCATAGCGAACGCTCCGTTTGCGCATGCGGCGGCCAAAGCCACCGCCGTGAGGCGGTTTCTTGTCTTCATGGGATCTGTCTTTCGGGGGGAGGTTTACTTGGTCTTCGCGGCGGTCGCGATCTTCTTCATGGCATCGGCGACACTGATCTTGTCGTCGTTCCAGAACTGGCTCACAGCGTCCTTGATGGCACCCTCGGTGGCAGGCGCAATCGCCATGCCGTGGGCCACGCTGGGCACCAGGCCACCGGATTTGGCCGTTTCGGCAAAGTCCTTGCTGGAGAGCTTGGCGCAGTCGTCAAACTTGTCCATGGGCTGGCCTGTACGCACGGGGATGGAGCCCTTGTTCAGGTTAAACACCTCCTGGAAGCCCGGCCCCATGATGGCGCTGGCCAGGTCGCTCTGCGCCTTTTGCGCGCCTGCGTCCTTGAGCTTGAACAGGATGAACGAGTCCACGTTGAAGGTGAAGGCAGAAGCCGCACCGGGCGCTGCCGCGCACAGGAAATCCTTGCCCGGCGCCTTGCCTGCCGCCATGAACTCGCCCTTGGCCCAGTCGCCCATCAGCTGAAAGCCTGCCTTGCCCTGGATCAGCATGGCCGTGGCCAGGTTCCAGTCACGGCCAGGGGCGCCCGGGTCGGTATAGCCCTTGATGCGGCGGAAGGTTTCGAGCGACTTTTTCATGGTGTCGCTGGCAAGCGCCTTGCCGTCGAGCTTGACCAGCGCGTCCTGGTAGAACCTGGGGCCGCCCACACCCAGCACCACGGATTCAAAGGTCGTGAAGTCCTGCCAGTTCTGGCCACCATGCGCCACGGCGACCAGGCCCGCCGCCTTGAGCTTGTCGGCCGCAACAAAGAACTCGTCCCAAGTCTTGGGCATGGCGGCCACACCGGCCTTTTTCAGCGCGTCGGAGCTGGCCCACAGCCAGTTCACACGGTGCACGTTGACCGGCACGGCCACGTAGCTGCCCTTGTACTTCATCACGTCGGCCACGACCTTGGGCAACAGGTCGTCCCATTTCTCGGCCTTGGCCAGGGCGTCCATGGGGCTGAGCACGCCCTCTTCGGCCCATTCCTGGATGGCCGGGCCCTTGACCTGGGCGGCCGAGGGCGGGTTGCCCGAGATCACGCGGCTCTTGAGCACCGTCATGGCGCTGTCGCCACCGCCACCGGCCACGGCAAAGTCGCGCCATGTGTGGCCCTTGCCCTGCATGATCTTCTTGAGTTCTGCCGCCGACTTGGCCTCGCCCCCCGAGGTCCAGTAGTGCAGCACCTCCACCTCCCCCGCGCTGGCCGACAGCGCCGCCACCAGGCCCAGCGCCACAGCAGCCCCTTGCGTCAACTTCCACATTGATATGTCTCCTTGGTGTTTGATCGGTACAAGCTCGCCCCTCGGGCGTAGGTCGTACTTTAATTACAATAATTAAACAATCTCTAAGGACTTTCCCTGAGCCATCCCCGAACAGTCTGGAGCGCTTTGCTATGCTCGAACCATGGCCACCATACTGATTGTTGAGGACGATGCCTTGCTGCTTGATGCCCTGAGCGGACAACTGGCGCAACAGGGCTGGGACGTCCTGACCGCCTCCAGCGTGCCCCAGGCCCGCACGGCGCTGCAGGCGCAGGCGGTCGATGGCGTGATTCTGGATCTGGGGCTCCCCGGCGGCGACGGCATGGACGTGCTGGTGTGGGCGCGCAAGCACATCACTGGCCTGCCGGTGCTCATTCTGACGGCGCGCGACGGCATCGAGGATCGGGTGCGCGGCCTTAACAGCGGCGCGGACGACTACCTGACCAAGCCCTTTGACATGCTGGAACTGCAGGCCCGCCTGCAGGCCATGCTGCGCCGCTCGCGCCAGCCCGCATTCCTGCAGGCCAGCGCAGGCCCCAGCACCACCGTGGGCTGCCTGGAACTGGACCATGGCGCGCGCACAGCCACACTGCAGGGCCAGACGTTGGAGCTGACCCAGCGCGAATGGGAGCTGCTGGAGCTGCTGGTGCAGCGCGTGGGCGAGGTCGTCACCCGCGAAGACGTGCTCGCCGTCTGGCATGCCAGCCCCCTGGAGCCCGGCCAGCCAGCGACGGCCCTCAACTCCAATGCGCTAGAGGTGTACGTGCACCGCTTGCGCAAGAAACTCGACACCTCATCGCTGTCCATCCGCAACATCCGCGGGCTGGGCTACATGCTTGAGAAACCATGACCGCCCCGCTGACCGGCAGCGCCGGTATCACGCCGTGCTCCCTGGGATGCGGCTGACATGCGCCAAGTCCCTGGCGTCTCCCTGCAGCGCAAGCTGTTGCTGTGGCTGCTGCTGCCGCAACTGGTGCTGTGGCTGAGCGGCGGATTCCTGGCCTGGCGCATCGCGTTGCAAAACGGTGAGAAAGGCATTGACCAGACCCTGACCCAGTCGGTGCGCGCGCTGGCGCGCCAGATCAAACCCATCGGCGACGGCCTGCTGGTGGACTTTCCCAAGGCGGCGCAGGACATCCTGGAGCAAGACCCCACCGACCGCATCACCTACATGGTCTCGTCGCCGCCGGGGCGCTTCCTGCTGGGCAATGCGCAGTTGCCACCGCCACCCACGCAGGCCATTGCGCTGGGCGAGCCCCTGCTCTACCACGCCCAATTGGACGGGCGCAGCGTGCGCGTCGCCCTGCTGGAGGTGGACTACGGCAGCGAACCCAAGCGCCAGCGCCTGCGTGTGCAGGTGGCGCAAAGCCTCACGGTACGCGAACGGATCGCCCAGGAACTGCTGCAGCAAATGGTGCTGCCCATGGGTCTGATGGGGCTGGCGCTCAGTGCACTGGTGTTTGCCGGTATTCTGCGTGGGCTGCAACCCCTCAAGCGGCTGGAAACGCAGATCGAACGCGCCGGGCAGCAGCGCCGCGCCGACCAGGAGCTGCTGGCCCCCATCGAGCTGACCGAGGCGCCCCAGGAAGTCCATTCGCTCGCCAGCACCATCAACCGCCTGCTCGAAGCCGTAGCCCTGAGCCACCACAAGGAAAAGCGTTTTCTTAACGACGCCGCCCACCAGCTGCGCACCCCGCTGGCAGGCCTCATCGCCCAGGTGGAGCTGGCGCTGAGCGAGAGCCAGGAACCGGCCGTGCGCGAGCGGCTGCACAAAGTGCTCTCCGGCGCCCGGCGCAGCGCCCACCTGGTGCACCAGTTGCTGCAGCTTGCGCGCTCAGAATCCCAGGTGCTGCTGCAGGCGCTGGACCTCCCCACCCTGGCCCGCGAGGTGGCCCGCGACAACGCCCGCCGCGCACTGGAGATGGGCATGGACCTGGGCTACGAGGGCGAAGAAACGGCGTGGGTACTGGGCAACGAGTTGCTGCTGCGCGAAGCGCTGAGCAACCTCATCGACAACGCCCTGCTCTACGCCGGCCGCGGCGCCACCGTCACCGTGCGGGTGGAGCGCTTACCCCAGTCGCCGCAGGACGCGCTGAACCTGTGGGTCGAAGACGACGGCCCCGGCGTGCGCAGCGAAGACGTGGGCGCGCTGTTCGCCCGCTTCTGGCGCGGCACCGACTTGCCCGGCGGATGCGGCCTGGGCCTGTCCATCGTTCAGGAAGTGGCCTTGCAGCACGGCGGCCAGGCCCTGGCCGAACCTGTCAGGCCCCATGGCCTGCGGGTGGGGATGCGGCTGCCAACGCTGGAAAGTCCCCTGGGAACTTCTGAATTGGCACTCCCTCCAAGAGAGTGCTAATATGAAGGCATTCAAGGAAAGGACAAGCCGAATGACCCTTCCATCCATCACTGCGACGACCGCCCTGGCTCCGGTCAATCCCTGGGCGCTGGTGCCCCCGCTGGGCAATCTGGACGCTTATATTTCTGCGGTCAACCGCCTGCCGCTGCTCACCGCTGAAGAGGAGCAGGAGGCGGCGCGCGCCCTGCGTGACCACAATGACGTGGACGCCGCTGGGCGCCTGGTGATGTCGCACCTGCGCTTGGTCGTATCGATTTCGCGCCAGTATCTGGGCTATGGTCTGCCACAGGGCGATCTGATCCAGGAGGGCAATGTGGGGCTGATGAAGGCGGTCAAGCGCTTTGACCCTGACCAGGGCGTGCGCTTGGTGAGCTACGCCATGCACTGGGTCAAGGCCGAGATCCACGAGTACATCCTGAAGAACTGGCGCATGGTCAAGGTGGCCACCACCAAGGCCCAGCGCAAGCTGTTTTTCAACCTGCGCTCGATGAAGCAGGGCTTCAAGGCCGATGCGGACGCATTGGACACGCACCGCAACACGCTGACCGAGAGTGAAATCGACCAGGTGGCGGCGCAGCTCAATGTCAAGCGCGAGGAAGTGCTGGAGATGGAAACGCGCATGTCGGGTGGCGATGTGCTGCTCGATCCTGCGCCTTCGGACGATGGCGAGCAGGCCTTTGGCCCCATTGCCTACCTGGCCGACGCCGCGCACGAGCCCACGGCCATGATCGAGTCGCGCCAGCGCGACCTGCTGGCCTCTGACGGCATTGCCACGGCGCTGAACAGCCTGGATGCCCGCAGCCGCCGCATCGTGGAGGAGCGCTGGCTGCGCGTCAACGACGACGGCTCGGGCGGCATGACGCTGCACGAACTGGCCGCCGAATACGGCGTGAGCGCAGAGCGCATCCGCCAGATCGAAGTGGCAGCAATGAAAAAGATGAAGAAGGCGCTGGCGGAATTCGCCTGAGGGCCTGCGCCCCTACCCCCAGAAACACCAGGGCTGCCATGTGCAGCCCTGCTGCTTTCAGGGCGCCCACTCCACAGGCCTCAACGGGCTTCCTTGAGCAACTGCTTCACATCGTGCGCCATGGCCTCGGCGCCGCTGCCGTAGCGGTAGTACACGCGCAGGCGGCCCTGGGTGTCGTAGATGTAGCTGCCCGCCGAGTGGTCCATGGTGTAGCTCGTGGGGGTCTTGCCCTCGGCCTTTTTGTAGTAGATCTTGAAGTCCTTGGCGATGGCTGCCGTCTGCTCGGGTGTGCCAACCAGGGCCAGGAAACTGGGATCGAAGTTGGCCATGTAGGC
This sequence comes from Giesbergeria sp., assembly GCA_023150295.1. Lineage (GTDB taxonomy): Bacteria > Pseudomonadota > Gammaproteobacteria > Burkholderiales > Burkholderiaceae_C > Simplicispira. The sequence continues at coordinate 56,596 of JAKLLE010000004.1, forward strand.
CTTGAGCATGTCGGGCGTGTCGCGCTCGGGGTCCACGGTGATGAAGATGGACTGCAGGCGCTCGCCATCGGCACCCAGCATCTTCTTGACCTCGGCCATCTCCTGCATGGAGGTGGGGCAGACATCGGGGCACTGGGTGTAGCCAAAGAACACTACCACCACCTTGCCACGGAAGTCCTGGATGCTGCGCTGCTGGCCGTTGTGGTCCTTGAGCGGCGCGAAGTCGCGCGCATAGTCCATTTGCGACAGGTCTACGCCCCGGAACTCCGGCTGGCTCTTGGAACAAGCAGAAAAAATGGCTCCAGCGCTTATGAATAAAGCGTAAGCAGCTATAGATTTGATAGCATTTCGACGAGGCATGGATGGGGTGCTCATTGCAGGTAGTGGTCCACCAGCAGGGCCGCAAACAGCAGGCTGAGGTAGACGATGGAAAAACGGAAGGTGCGGCGCGCCAGCGCGTCCGAGTAGCTGCGCCACAGCGCGAACCCATAGGCGCAGAAACCGGCACCCAGCAGCACGGCGGCGACCAGGTAGACCCAGCCGCTCATGCCGGACACAAAGGGAAAAAGGGCTGCAGCAAACAGCACCAGCGTGTACAAAAACACCTGCAGGCGCGTGTATGCATTGCCATGCGTCACCGGCAGCATCGGCAGGCCGGACTTGCGGTAGTCCTCCACCCGGTACAGTGCCAGCGCCCAGAAGTGCGGCGGCGTCCACAAAAAGATGATGAGGAACAGGATCAGCGCCTGCGGCGCGACATCGCCAGTCATGGCAGCCCAGCCCAGCACCGGCGGCATGGCGCCCGAAGCCCCACCGATGACGATGTTCTGTGGCGTGCGCGGCTTGAGCAGCAGGGTGTAGATGACCGCATAGCCGACAAAGGTGGCGAAGGTCAGCCACATGGTCAGCGGGTTGGCGCCCTCGTACAGAATGGCCGAGCCCGCCAGGCACAGCACCGCAGAAAACAGCAGCGCCTGCAGGTCGCTCAGCTCGCCCTTGGCCGTGGGGCGCCAGGCGGTGCGCTTCATCTTGGCATCGATGGTTTTTTCGACCAGGCAGTTGAAGGCCGCAGCGGCCGCTGCCACCAGCCAGATGCCCAGACAGGCCACCGACATGCGCAACAGTTGGTCGAGCGTGGGCACGCCAGGCACCGCCAGCACCATGCCGATAAGCGCGCAGAACACGATGAGCTGCACTACGCGCGGCTTGGTCAGCGCGTGGTACTGCGCCAGGCGCGAGGGGAGCGACACGGCACCGGCCACGCTCATGCCTTGCCCTTGGCTGCCACCAGGGCAGCGTTGGTGGACACCCATGCGGGCAGCGCTGCGCTGGCACGGCTGGCGGCCAGCGCCCAGGTCAACACCCCCACCAGTGCCGCGGCGCCGCCGGTGTGCAGCACGGCGGCCGCCAGAGGCCAGTCGAGAATCACGTTGCTCAGGCCCGTGAGCAATTGCAGGGCTGCCAACGCCAGCATCCAACGCCCCTGCGTTGCCACGGGGTGGCTGGAGTCCCCCGCGCGCAGCATGCGCCAGCCCAGCACCAGCAGCACGGCCAGCACAAGGTAGGCGAACAGCCGGTGCACATAGTGGATGGCGGTGAGTGCCGCAAAACCGATGTGGCTACCGTCCTTGAGCAAACCCAGCGGGCGCCAGATCTCAAAGCCCTGGGCAAAGTCCATGGCGGGCCACCAACTGCCCTGGCATGTCGGGAAAGTGGTGCACGCCAGCACAGCGTAGTTGGTGCTGACCCAACCGCCCAAAGCCACCTGAACCCACACCAGAGCCAGGGCAGCCACCATGGCCCAGCGCAGGGTCGCGGGAAGCTGAGCAGGTTGTATGCCCTGCACCGTCCGCACCTGGCGCACCGCCATCGCGCACAGCAAGGCCAGAAGTACTAGGCCCCCGATCAGGTGCAAGGTGACGATGGCGGGGAACAGCTTCATGGTCACGGTCCAGGCGCCAAAGGCCCCTTGCAGGCACACCCACACCAGGGTTGCCACGGCCCAGCCGGGGTGCAGGGGCGCAGCGCCCTGCGCACCTGCGCGCTGCCACTGGCGTCTTTGGCGCCATACGCCCACAGTGATGGCAATGATGAGCACGCCCACGCTGCTGGCCAGGTAGCGGTGGATCATCTCGACCCAGGCCTTGCCGTGGGTGACCGGCCCGGTGGGCATGGCCTGCTCGGCAGCGCTGATTTCTGCGCGGGCACCCAGCGGGCTGGCGCTGCCATAGCAACCTGGCCAGTCCGGGCAGCCCAGGCCCGAATCGGTCAAGCGGGTAAACGATCCGAACATGACGAGGTCAAAGGTCAGAAACAGCGTCAGCACCATCAGCGCCTGCAGCCGCTGCCCGCGCGCGGCCCCCCGGCTGCGCCAGGCCACCCAGGCCAGCGGCCCCAAGGCAATGGCCGCGCCCAACAGCAACAGCTGCATCAGCGGGGCGTAGTCGTACAAGGCTTGTGCTTCGTTCATCGAGAGGTTTCCGTGCGTCCTGCAGTGTCCCAGGAAGCGGCGGCACGCAGCAAGCGCTCCAGGTCGCGCTTGGCCTTGGCGGCACCAGCAACGTCCAGTGCGGCAGGAAAGCGCATCATCCAGTTCCCCATGGGGTCCACAACGTAAAGATGTTCGTTCAATTGTTGCCCAGGGGCGGGCTGCAGCCAGCGTGCCAAGGCTTGGGCGTCGACACGCAGCACCGTGGCCTGCGCCACCGCGGGTTGCAGCGCCTGTGGCACCGGGGCATCGTCCGTCACCAGCCAGACCCAGTCGAGCCGGTCCTTTTCACGGCCCAGGCCCTCGCGCATCTGGCGCTGCAAATACAGGTGATTTTCGCAGACTGCGTCACAAGCGCCGGAACCCACACTCACCAGCAGCCACTGGTGGCGCAGATCGGACACCCGGCCGGGGCGGCCCTCCAGGGTGGTAGAGGCCAGCGCTTCGGGGACGGGGCGCTGCGGGTCGATGAGGCTGCCAAAGTTGCGGCGCCCCTCCGGGCGCACCACGTAATAGGCAAAGTACGAAGCCAGCACCGGGGCCAGGCAGGCCAGCAGCAGCACCAGCAAGGTCCAGCGCGAGCGCCGCCGGGAACGCGCTGCATCGGGTGGATCGCCGTCAGGCGGGGCGTGGGCGGCGAGGGTGGATGCGTCGGACAAGTTGGAACCAGACATAAAGCAGTGCAATCAGGCCACTGAGCCCGAACCATTGGAAAGCGTAGCCGTGGTGTTTCTCCACCCCGGCGCTGAATGCGGGCCACTGGCGCAGCAGGCCGTCGGCAGGCCCCTGGGTCTGCACCACCGTCAGGGGCGCCAGGGCCAGACCGGTTTCTGCCGCAAACGCCGACAAGTCCAGATTTTGCCGGATGTGCGAAGACCCTGGCCCCTGGTCGGCACCGGCCAGCTCCAGCAGGCGTGCGGGTCCCGGCGCGAGCCGCCCCGTCACCTCCACCCTGCCCTGCGAAGTTTCCACCTCGGCCAGCGCTGTGCGGTCCTGAAAATTGCGCGCGATCCAGCCGCGCTGCACCAGCACGCTGTGCGCAGCCCCTTCCAGTTGCAGCGGGGTCAGCACAAAAAAACCCGGTCTGCCATTCATCTGGCGGTTGTCCAAGTACACGGTGTGCTCTTGCAACCAGCGCCCGCGCAGGTGCACGGTACGGTGCAGCAGCGTACCATCCTGCGCAGTGTCGGGACGCAGCGCCCGCACGGCATCGTTCGGCGCGAGGGGAGGCTGGGCGGCGCGCGTCTCCACAGCCGTCTGCAGGGCCTGCTTCTGTGCGGCGCGGTCGAGTTGCCAGCGCCCGAGGGACGCCGTCACCCCCGCGGCCAACACTGCGGCCAGGGTCACACTCCAGAATCGCCCTTGTGCCTGCATGCCTTGCACCGTCCCGGGATAATCGCTTTCCATGAAAACCATGGTTCTGCTCGCCTTCTTGGCCATTCTGGCCAGCCTGGGCTCTGCATTGTTCTTCATGCTGCGCGGAGACCGCAAGCCCGCAGCAAACAACGAACACGATGGCCAGCGCATGGCACGCATGCTGGCCTGGCGTGTAGCGCTGTCGATCGCCCTGCTGCTGGCCTGGAAGCTGGGTTACATCCAGCCCACCGGCCTGCCTGCAGCGTAAGCTCCCTTACATCCAGTACACCAGCACGTACAGGCCAAGCCAGACCACGTCCACAAAGTGCCAGTACCAGGCGGCACCTTCGAAGCCGAAATGCCGCTCGGCACTGAAATGCCCCTGGTGCAGGCGCAGCGTGATGAACAGCAGCATCAGCATGCCCAGGAACACGTGGAAGCCGTGGAAGCCCGTGAGCATGAAGAAGGTGGAGCCAAAGATGCCCGAGCTGAGCTTGAGGTTCAGGTCGGTGTAGAGGTGGTAGTACTCGTAGCCCTGCACGCACAAAAAGGTAAAGCCCAGCAGCACCGTGATCCACATGAAGGCAATGGTCTTGCCACGATGGTTCTCGCGCAGTGCGTGGTGGGCAATGGTCAGTGTCACCCCAGAACTCAGCAGCAAGGCGGTGTTGATGGTCGGCAGCCAGAACGGACCCACGGTCTTGAACGGCTCCACGATACCCGCAGGCGACGCCGTGGCGCCCGCCACCACGCTGGGCCACACGGCCTTGAAGCCAGGCCACAGCAGGCCGTTGTCCAGACTGCCCAGTGCAGGCACCGAGTGCGCACGCGCCCACCACAGCGCGGTGAAAAACGCGCCAAAGAACATCACCTCCGAGAAGATGAACCAGCTCATGCCCCAACGGTAGGACAGGTCGATCTTGCGCCCGTACAGGCCGCCCTCGCTCTCGCGGGCGGCGTCGCGGAACCACTGGAACAGCACGACCAGCCACCACAGCAGGCCAAAACCCAGGGCATAGGCGCCCCAGTCGATGCCATTGATCCACTGGCTTGCCCCCAGGATCACAAAGAACAACCCTGCCGCCGCCATGACGGGGTGGCTGGACTGCGCGGGCACGTAGTAGTACGGGGTGCTGCTGGAGGTGGTTGCACTCATCTCGATTGCTCCTGGATCTGTCTGTTCTTTTGGGATTCACACAATGAAGTGGACCAGGGCCATCAGCAGTGCCACCAGTCCAAAAATGGCCACCAGGCCCACCACAATCACATGCAGAGGGTGAATCCGCTGCAGGTCTTCACGGTACTCGCTGCCCTTGCGCAGGCCAATCAGCGACCAGGCCACCGCACGGATGCTGCGCAGCGCCGAACTGCGGCCTGGGGCCTGGGGCGGGCGGGGCTCGGTAGCGTGCTTCATGTGCCCGCCTTGGGGTTCACCTGGGCTTGCGCCACAGGGGTGACGGGTGCGGCGGGTGTGCGCCCACCCACCTCGAAAAAGGTGTACGAGAGCGTGATGGTGGTGACATCACGCGAAATGCGCGGGTCGATCACAAAGGCCACGGGCCATTGCTTCTTCTCCCCTGGCTCCAAGGTGTACTGGTCAAAGCAGAAGCATTCCAGCTTGTTGAAATGCGCCGCCGCCTGACTGGGGGCGTAGCTGGGAATGGCCTGCGCTGCCATGCGCCGGTCCTGCACGTTTTCGAACTCGTACATCACCGTCGCCAGTTCGCCCGGATGCACCTGGATGGAGCGCTGTGCGGGCCAGAACTTCCAGGGGCCGCGGGCATTGGCATCGAACTCCACCGTGATGGTGCGGCTGCGGTCCACCTGGGTGTTCCTGGGCGTCGGCACATCACGCCCTGCCGCGCCATTGCCCGGAACCTGGCGCTCGGACAAGGCCAGGATATTGATGCCCGTCATCTCGCAGATGCGTTCATAGATGGGCACCAGGGCATAGCCAAAGGCGAACATACCCACGGCAATGACGGCCAGCTTGCCGAGCATCTTGGCATTGGCGCTGCGCACAGTCATGGAATGGACCTCAGGCGTTCAACCACAGGATTTTGCTGACGAACCCCGCCAGAAAGAGGGCGGCAAGCGCCACCAGCCCCCAGGCGGTGCGTGCATTGGCTTTGCGTTGTGCGGCGGTGTGCATGGGGATCTCCTCAACCAATGATGCGCGTGGCGGTGGCATCGAGTTTGGGCGGGGTCTCGAAGGTGTGCAGGGGTGCAGGCGAAGGCAGCTCCCACTCCAGGCCCTCGGCACCGTCCCAGGGCTTGGCTGGCGCCTTGGCCCCTTGCCCGCGCATGCAGGGCCAGACCACGGCGACAAAGAAGTACACCTGCGCCAGACCAAAGCCCAGCGCACCGACGGACGCCAGGGCATTGAAATCGGCAAACTGCATGGGGTAGTCGGCATAGCGGCGTGGCATGCCCGCCAGCCCCAGGAAGTGCATGGGGAAGAAGGTGATGTTGAAGAACACCAGCGAGGTCCAGAAGTGGATCTTGCCGCGCAGTTCGGAATACATCACACCCGTCCACTTGGGCAGCCAGAAGTACACCCCAGCAAACAGCGCAAACAGCGAGCCCGCCACCAGCACATAGTGGAAGTGCGCCACCACGTAGTAGGTGTCCTGCAACTGGATGTCGATGGGTGCCATGGCCAGGATCAGGCCCGTGAAGCCGCCAATGGTGAACACGAAGATGAAGCCCACCGAGAACAGCATGGGCGTCTCGAAGGTCATGGAGCCGCGCCACATGGTGGCCACCCAGTTGAAGATCTTGACCGCCGTGGGCACCGAGATCAGCATGGTCGCGTACATGAAGAACAACTGGCCTGTGACCGGCATGCCCGTGGTGAACATGTGGTGCGCCCACACGATGAACGACAGGATGGCGATGGACGAAGTGGCATAAACCATGGAGGCATAGCCAAACAGCTTCTTGCGGCTGAAGGCAGGCACGATCTGGCTGATGATGCCGAAGGCCGGCAGGATCATGATGTAGACCTCGGGGTGACCGAAGAACCAGAAAATGTGCTGGTACATCACCGGGTCACCACCGCCTGCGGGGTTGAAGAAGCTGGTGCCGAAATGGCGGTCGGTCAGCGTCATGGTGATGGCGCCGGCCAGCACAGGCATCACGGCGATCAGCAGGTAGGCGGTGATGAGCCAGGTCCAGCAGAACATGGGCATCTTCATCAGCGTCATGCCGGGCGCGCGCATGTTCAGGATGGTCACGATGATGTTGATCGAGCCCATGATGGACGATGCGCCCAGGATGTGCATGGCAAAGATGCCCGCATCCATCGACGGGCCCATCTGCAGTGTCAGTGGCGCATACAGCGTCCAGCCCGCCGCAGGCGCGCCGCCGGGCATGAAGAACGAGCCCACCAGCAGCAGCGCGGCCGGGATCATCAGCCAGAAGCTGAAGTTGTTCATGCGCGCGAAGGCCATGTCGGAGGCGCCGATCTGCAGCGGCACCATCCAGTTCGCAAAGCCCACGAAGGCCGGCATGATGGCGCCGAACACCATGATCAGGCCGTGCATGGTGGTGAGCTGGTTGAACAGCTCGGGGTTCACCAATTGCAGGCCGGGCTGGAACAGCTCGGCACGGATCAGCAACGCCAGCACCCCACCCACCATGAGCATGGTGAACGAGAACAGCAGGTACAGCGTGCCGATGTCCTTGTGGTTGGTGGCATACACCCAGCGGCGCCACCCGGTGGGGCCGTGGTGGTGGTAGTCGTGCGCGCCGTGCGCGGCGCCTGCAGCGTGTGCGGAATGGTCAAGAACTGCGCTCATGGATGGGATTCCTTTGTGCTTTCAGGCACGCGTCATTTGCCGCGCTGGGCCACAACGTCGGCCGGCTGCACGAGCTGGCCGGTCTTGTTGGACCATGCGTTCTTGGTGTAGCTCACCACGGCTGCCAGGTCGGTATCACTCAGTTGCTTCCAGGCTGGCATGGCGCCGTTGCCCGCCCCCTGCAGCAAGACCTGGATCTGCCGGGCCGCATCCGAATCCTTGACGATGGCCGAACCGTCCAGCGCCTTGATTGCAGCCGCGCCTTTGCCGTTGGCCTGGTGGCAGGCGGCGCAGTTGGCGGCGTACACCTTTTCACCGCGCGCCACGAGGTCTTCCAGACCCCACACACGCTTGGGGTCGTCGAGCAGGGCCGCAGCCTTTTTCTTTTGCTCGGCCACCCAGGCCGAATACTCCTGGGCCGAAACCACCTTCACATGGATGGGCATGTACGCATGCTCCTTGCCGCACAGCTCGGCACATTGGCCGTAGAAGTCACCCACCTTCTCGGCACGGAACCAGGTGTCGCGCACAAAGCCCGGAATCGCGTCCTGCTTCACACCGAAGGCAGGCACCATCCAGGCGTGGATCACGTCGTTGGCCGTGGTGATGATGCGAATTTTTTGCCCCACAGGCACGACCATGGGGTTGTCCACCTTCAGCAGATAGTCCACGGGGGCCTGAGAGACGTCACCGCTGTTGGACATGGCGCGGTGGCTGCTGTCCAGCGTGGAGAGGAAGGCAATGCCCTCGCCTTCGCCCTTGAGGTAGTCGTAGCCCCATTTCCACTGGTAGCCCGTGGTCTTGATGGTGATGTCGGCGTTGGTCGTGTCCTTCTGCGCCACCAGCACCTTGGTGGCGGGCAGTGCCATCAGGATCACGATGATGAAGGGGATCACCGTCCAGATCACCTCGACGGTGACCGACTCATGGAAATGGGCTGCCTTTGCCCCCTGGGACTTGCGATGCTTCCAGATCGAATAGAACATCACCGAGAACACGCCCACGAAGATCAGCGTGCAGATGATGAGCATCATCCAGTGCAGCCCGTGCTGCTCTTGCGCGATGCGTGTGGCGGGGGGGTGCAGGTTGAGCTGGTTGACGGCGGGGCCGCCGGGCAGATCCTGCGCGGCATGCGCTGCCGTGGTTGCCCATGCACCAAGCCAGCACAAGGCGCTGGACAGCATGGGGGGAATGCGCATCATGGTTTTCACTTTGTTGTGCCTCATCGTTCGAGTCGTCTCCCTCACCGTCGCCCAGGGGCTGGCACCTTGCACTGCAGGGCCACGCACCCAGCGCACCAACGCACCGCCCACAGGCAGTCGAAACGCGGCCCGAGGGCTGCGAAACCATTGTAGCGGTATTGAGATAAATCAGACGTTCGCGTAATTACTGCCTTTGCAGGCAATGTTTTTGCGCTACGTCATTGACGAGATAACCGGCACTTGGCCGATGATGCTCAACGGCGTTGATTGCCGCGCAGCATGGCGCGCATGTCCTGCAAGGACACCGCGCTCTCCCCCGCCACGGGCACGCGGGGGGTGGGTTTGAAGGCGTGGCCGTAGACGATTTCAAAGGTCAGCGCCAGTTGGCCCTCGGTTTCTGGCGTGGCCAGCCGCTCCTGCAAGGCATGCTCCAGATCGGCCTTCCAGCGCCGCCCACGCAGCCCGGCAAAGCGCGCCGGGTGCAGGTTGCGGCCCAGCTCGCGCAACTCCTGCAGCAAACGCGGCCCACTGGCAAACGTCAGGGTGATGCGCTCCATGTCCATCACTGGCTCGGCAAAGCCCGCCTCGATCAGCATGTCGCCCCAATCGTGCATGTCCGTGAACGCATGTGCAGGAACCGGCCACCCCAGAACCTCGTACACCGCACGCAGCTCACGCAAGGTGTCGGGCCCGAAGCAGGAGAACATCAAATACCCATCAACACTGAGGGCCTTTTGCCACTGCGCAATGAGCGCCTGCGGGTCGGCCGCCATGTGCAGGGCCATGTTGGCCCACAGCATTTGCACCGTGCCGGGCGCGGGCACCTCAAAGCGCACCCCGGCTCCTTTCCAGCGCGCGGCGGTCCACCACGCGGGCGCCAGGGCCTTGGTGGCCACGGGTTGCAGGTGGGGCGCCGACTCCACCACGTGGCACAAGGCCTGCGGGTAGCGCGCACGCACCAGGGCATGGGCCTGCAGACCACCGCGCACCGGATCCCAATGGCACCAGGCCTCGGGGGCTTGGCGAATCCACTGCAGACGCTGTTCCATGCGACGCGCCACCTCCTCGTGCAACCAGGGCGAGAGCGCTGGCGCAGTGGCGTGCCAATGGGCGGCGGCAACGGGATCAATGGTGGGGGGGCGCTCGAAGGGCATGGCAGCTACAAAGGCAAATGGCGCAGCCGTCTGCCGCGCCCTGCCCTATATTGGACACGATCATGCATACCCCTTCGCCCTCCATGCTGTGCACCGCCCTGCGCCGCCTGGGTGCATGGCTGCCCAGCCAGTGCGCCATCTGCCACACCTGGCCTGCGCGCCGCGTGTGCGATGCCTGCGCGGCCCGCTTTGCCCAGCCGCTGGCGCGCTGCACGGGCTGCGCACTGCCCCTGCCTGCCAGCGACCACACTCCCGGGGGCCTGCGCTGCGGCGCCTGCCTGCGCACACCCCTGGGGCTGGAGCGCTGCGTGGCGGCCGTGGACTATGCCTACCCCTGGGCGGGCATCGTGGGGCAATACAAGTTTCAGGCAGACCCCGCATGGGCGCCCACCCTGGCCCGGCTGCTGCACAGCACGCCCTGGGCCGAACCCCTGATGGATGCCGCCGATTGGGTCCTCCCCATTCCGCTGTCTGCCCACCGCCTGCGCGAGCGCGGCTTCAACCAGGCCCTGCTGCTGGCCCGCATCCTGGCGCCCGCCAAGGCAGACGCCACTCTGCTGCTGCGCCTGCATGACACACAGGCGCAAAGCGGCCTGGGCCGCGCGCAGCGCCTGCGCAACCTGCAAGGCGCCTTGGCGGTGGACCCGCTGCGCGCCAGCGCACTGCAAGGGCGCAGCGTGCTGCTGGTGGACGACGTGATGACCACCGGCGCCACGCTGCAGGCCGCTGCACAGGCCTTGCGCCAGGCAGGTGCCGGCACGGTGTCAGCCCTGGTGTTTGCACGCACGCCACCACCCGAATGACGCACGACAGCGCGGACAATACGCCCATGTTCCACATCGTCCTGGTCGAACCCGAGATCCCGCCCAACACGGGCAACGCCATCCGCCTGGCGGCGAACACCGGCTGCACGCTGCACCTGGTCGAGCCGCTGGGCTTTTCGATGGAAGACCGCCTGATGCGCCGCGCCGGGCTGGATTACCACGAATACGCCCGCGTGCTGCGCCACCGCGACTGGGCGAGCTTGCTGGCCACGCACCATCCCGACCCGCAGCGCATGTTTGCCCTGACCACCAAAGGCCAGCGCCTGGTGCACGAAGCGCGCTTTGAGCCCGGCGACTGGTTCGTGTTTGGTGCCGAATCGCGTGGCCTGGACCCTGCGCTGCGCGAGACCTTTGCCCCCGCGCAGCAACTGCGCCTGCCCATGCTGACGGGTCAGCGCAGCCTGAACCTGTCCAACGCGGTGGCGGTGACGGTGTTCGAGGCCTGGCGGCAGAACGGCTTTGCCGTGCCTCCCGCCCCCCCCGGAGAGGGTGCTAGGTGACCAGACCTGCCGCCGCGCGCTGCTGGGCCAACGCCTCGGGCACCTGCTCGGTCACAAAATCGAGGAAGGCCTTGGTGCGCGCAGGCACCATGCGCCGCGTGGGCAAGGCGGCATACACGGTGTAGCGCGAATACATCCAATCGGGCAGCACATGCACCAGCGCGCCGCTGGCCAGGTAGGGCTCGATCAGCAGGCGCGCCATCACGGCCACACCCACACCGTCGAGCGCGGCGCGCAGCAAAAGCTCCGTGCTGACCGATTGCAGCGCCACATGCGGCATATCCACCTCCTGCGCCGCAAACTGACCCTGCAGATGCTGCAGGCGCAGCTTGCGTCCGGCAGGGTTGTGCATGGCCATGGCACTGTCGCGCAGGTACTGGTGGTGGCCCAGATCTGCGGGCGTTTGGGGCATGCCCATGCGCTGCAGGTAGGTCGGGGACGCCACCACGACGGCCTCGCCCTGGAACAGGTTGCGCGCCACGATGTTGCCGTCGTAGTCCTCGGGCACCACCATGAAGGTCACATCAAACTCATCCACGCGGGCGGCCACGTAGTTGTCGGTGGCAATGTCCAGCAGCAGGCGCGGATAGCGCGCACGCCAGGGCGCCACCAGCGGCGCCAGAAAGTAGGTGGCCAGCACCGGCGGCGCCAGCACGTGCAGGCTGCCGCGCAGTTCGCGGGTGCTGGCGGCGGCGTGGGCCTCGGCGTCTTCGATGTCGAACAGAATGGTGCGCACGCGCTCCAGGTAGGCTTGGCCCGCATCGGTCAGCGCCACCTTGCGCGTAGTGCGCTGCAAGAGCCGCGTTCCCAGATGGCGCTCCAGATCCGCCACCATGCGCGTGACCACCGGGGGCGACATGTCCAGCGCCCGCGCCGCCGCGGCAAAACCACCCTCGTCCACGACGCGGGCAAACACCCTCATGGCTTGCAGGCGATCCATCGCTCAGCCCCCTCGCCCAGCACGTGCTGAGCCTGAAGTATGGTCATTGAAGCGAGCACGCCTTACGTGAGGCCGCACAGCCTTCACGGTCTTTGCAACTGGCACCGCACACACCAGCAACCGCCGCGCAAGGGCCGCCCCGCCGCGCTGGCGGTGTCCCCCTTCCCGTAGCGCGCAGCGCGGAGAGAGAAGGGGGAAGCGGTGCAGCCGCTCAGGGGGTTGGTACCTTATACAGGCGCGCCGTAGCTGCGCGAGAGCGACTCGGCCACGCAGGCGGGCTTGTCGGCCCCCTCGCGCTCCACGGTCACCAGCCAGGTCATCTGCAGCCCATCGGGCGCCAGCGCCTCGGTGGCCTGCAGTGTGAGCCGGGCGCGCACACGGCTGCCCACGGGCACCGGCGCGGTGAAACGGACACGGTTGAGGCCGTAGTTGACGCCCATGCGCGCACCCTCGATCTGGATGCCCAGATCGAAGAAGCGCGGAATCAGCGACAGCGTGAGAAAGCCGTGCGCAATGGGCGCTCCAAAGGGCCCGGCCTTGGCACGCTCGGGATCCACATGGATCCACTGGTGGTCGCCCGTGGCCTGCGCAAACTGGTTGACCTGTTCCTGCGTGATGGTGATCCAGTCGGTCACGGCCACTTCCTGGCCCACGCAGGCGCTCACTTCGGTGTAGGAACGAAAGGTTTTCATGGCCGCAATGTAGCGCTGGCGCCGCCGGGGCCATGTCTGGCGTGCGACAGGGGCGCATCACGAATCCAGCCACGCACCAATGCCCTGCCATTGCTCCAGGTCGCGCGCCACGCGGCCCGGCGCAATGTCGAACACCGTGAGCCCATGCGCCGCCAGGTGCACATAGTTCTGCGTGTCGCGCAGCGTGCCCAGCACGGGCAGACCCAGGCTGTCCACAAAGTGGTGGAGCTGCTCGGCCGCGCGCGTGCGCTCGTCCACCCGCATGCCCACGATGCCCACCTGCGCATGCCCGGCGCGGCGGTGGGCGGCGAGCTGGTCCAGGAAATCGCGCGTGGCGTAGATGTCAAAGATGCTGGCCTGCAGCGGCACGATGATCTTGTCGGCCAGCTTGAGCGCGTCGCTCAGCCGCCAGCCGTGCAGGCCAGCGGGCGTGTCCAGCACGGCGTGGCCGCCCTTGGGCGGCTTGGCGATGGAGTCACCACCGCCCGTGTCCCACCAGGCAATGGGCCGCGCCTGGGGCGGGCGCAGACCCAGCCACAGGCGTGCGGACTGCTGGCGGTCCACATCGCCCAGCACCACCGCATGGCCCTGGCGCGCCCAGTAACCTGCCACCTGGGTAGACAGCGTGGACTTGCCCACGCCGCCCTTGGGATTGGCTATGACCACCACCGGCATGATCCGACCTCCTCGCGAATATTACCCATCGAAAGTGCTTCTAGCGCCCTAAAATCAAGCGCCAATAGCTATGATTTTTATAGCAAATCAAGCGTGCTGACCACCCCGCTTGACGAAGAACAGCCCCGCGCCCACCGCCATGAGCAACCCGCCGAACACGCGGTTCTGCACGCGCATGGCGCGCGCGCTGCGCGTCAACCGACGCAGCACACTGGCCCCGGCTGCGTAGCCGTGCATCACCGTCACGTCCACAGCCACCAGGGTGGCTGCCATCACCATCAACTGCGGCCACAGCGGGCGTGTATCGGTCATGAACTGCGGCAGCACGGCCACCATGAAAAGAATGCCCTTGGGGTTGGTGGCGTTGGTCAGAAAGCCGGTCAGGCAGCGCTTTTTCCAGGTGCCCGCAGGCCCGCCGTCCTGCTCCTGCAGGGGCGAGGCCTCGCCCGCACGCCACTGGTTGAAGCCCAGGTACAGCAGGTAGCACGCCCCCAGCACCTTGACGAGGTTGAACGCCCACTCGGACGCCAGCAGCAGCGAGCCCACGCCCGCCCCGGCAATCACCAGCACCAGCAGCAGCCCCAACTGCAGGCCCAGGATGGTGGCCCCCGCCTTGCGCACACCGTAGTTGAGCCCGTGGCTCATGGACAGCACTGCGCCCGAGCCCGGCGAGATTGCGATCAGGCACGAAGCCACCAAAAAAGCCAACCAAGTCTGAAGATCCATGGGTCGCCGCGCCCGAATGCAAAGAAGGGCCGCATCTTAGCAACGCAGCGCCTGAAGGTGCCAGAATCTGCGGCATCGGCCCCTGCCGCCCCTGCGGCAACGCGGTTGCCGCCCGGCCCACAACGACGTTTGCGCACGCCCCCTCCCATGGAACACGCTCCCACCTGGCTCACCTACGGCTTTCTGTACCTTGCGGCGGCCGTGCTGGCCGTGCCCATTGCCAAGGCGCTGGGCCTGGGCGCCATCATTGGCTACCTGGCGGCGGGCATCGTCATCGGGCCCTGGGGCCTGGGGCTGGTGAGCAACGTGCAGGATATCCTGCACTTTGCCGAGTTCGGCGTGGTGCTGATGCTGTTCCTCGTGGGGCTGGAGTTGCAACCCAGCCGCCTGTGGGCGCTGCGCCGCCCCATCTTTGGCACCGGCACCGCACAGGTGCTGGGCTGCGCGGCCGTGCTGTTTGCGCTGGGTGCGCTGGCGGGCCTGCCCTGGCGCGTGGGTCTGGTGGGCGCTTTGGGCCTGGCGCTGTCTTCCACGGCGATTGCGCTGCAGGTGCTGGCCGAGCGTAACTTGATGCGCACCCGCAGCGGCCAGGCGGGCTTCTCCATCCTGCTGTTCCAGGACGTGGCGGCCATCCCCATCCTGGCCCTGCTGCCGCTGCTGGGCGCCGCAGCGGGCGGCAGCGCCGGGCACACGCCCGGCGGCATGGCGCTGGAGGCGCTCAAGATCGTCGGCGTGATCGCCGCCATCATCCTTGGCGGGCGCCTGCTGTTGCGCCCCGTGCTGCGCTGGATCGCCAAAAGCCGCACGCCCGAGATCTTCACTGCCGCCTCGCTGCTGCTGGTGGTGGGCATCGCCTACCTGATGGTGTTGGTGGGCCTGTCGATGGCGCTGGGCGCCTTTCTGGCCGGCGTGCTGCTGGCGGACAGCGAGTACCGCCGCGAGCTGGAGGCCGACATCGAGCCCTTCAAGGGCCTGCTGCTCGGGCTGTTCTTCATCGCCGTGGGCATGAGCATCGACTTCGGCGTGATCCTGCGCTCGCCCAGCCTCATGGCCGCCATCCTGGTCGGCTTCCTCGCCGCCAAGGCCGTAGTCATCTACACACTGGCCAAGGTGGTCGAGATCCCCTACCAGGAGCGCCCCGTCTTCACCCTGCTGCTGGCCCAGGGCGGTGAGTTTGCGTTTGTGGTGTTCCAGGCCGCGGCGGGTGCCAGCGTGTTCCCGGCAGAGACGGCCTCGCTGCTGATTGGCGCCGTGGCGTTGTCGATGCTGATCAGCCCGCTGCTGCTCGTGGTGATGGACCGCGTGCTGCTGCGCCGCTACGCCAAGCTCAAGTCCACGCCCCAGGCCGAAGAAATCTCCGAACCCCAAGAGGCGCCCATCATCATCGCGGGCTTCGGCCGCTACGGCCAGATCGTCTCGCGCGTGCTGCTGGCCCAGGGCATCCCCACCACCGTGCTCGACCACAGCGTGGACATGCTGGAAGTGGCCCGCACCTTTGGCTACCGCGTGTTCTACGGCGACGCCACGCGGCTCGATCTGCTGCGCATTGCCGGGGCCGAGCGCGCGCGCATCCTGGTCATCGCTGTGGACGACGCCGAGCAGTCCCTCCAAATTGCCCATCTCGCCCGCGAGCACTTCCCCCAGCTCCAGATCGTGGCCCGCGCGCGCGACATCAGCCACTGGAACAAGCTGCGCGACCTGGGCGTGACGCTGGTGCAGCGCGAGCTGTTCGAGTCCAGCCTGCAAAGTGCCCACAGCGTGCTGGAACTGATGGGACTGACCGCCCCACAGGCCACCGCCATCACCCAGCGCTTTCGCGCCCACAACATCGCGCTGGCCGACCGCATGTACCCCCACCACAAGGACCAGGCCAAATACATCGCCGTAGCGCGCGAGGGCCGCAACCAACTGGCAGAACAGATGGCCAAAGAGCGGCAGGAGCAAAACCGCGATGCGCCGCCATACCCCGGGTATGCCCATCCAGAGCCACCACCACCGCCGGCAAGCGGTCCATCGCCGTAGACGTATGTGTTGCGGCCTGCAGGGTGGATGCGGCCTGGCGTGTGTGACGAGCGACTACACCCGCTCCAGCGCGAGCGCGATCCCCTGGCCCACGCCAATGCACATGGTGCACAGCGCGTAGCGCCCGCCCGTGGCATGCAGGCGGTTGATGGCCGTGGTGACCAGCCGGGCTCCGCTGGCGCCCAGCGGGTGGCCCAGGGCGATGGCGCCGCCCCAGGCGTTCACGCGCGCGTCGTCGTCTGCCAGGCCCAGCAGGCGCAGCACGGCCAGGCCCTGCGCGGCAAAGGCCTCGTTGAGTTCGATCACGTCGATCTGCTCCAGCCGCAACCCGGTCTGGGCCAGCAGCTTTTGCGTGGCCGGCGCCGGGCCCATGCCCATGGTGCGCGGCGGCACGCCTGCCACCGCCATGCCCAGCACGCGGGCGCGGGGTACCAGCCCATGCTGTTGGGCGGCGGCCTCGTTGGCCAGCAGCACGGCGCAGGCGCCATCGTTCACGCCACTGGCGTTACCCGCTGTCACTGTGCCATCGGGGCGCACCACGCCTTTGAGCCGGGCCAGGGCTTCCAGGCTGGTGGCGCGGGGGTGTTCGTCGGTGTCCACCACGGTGGTTTCGCCCTTTCGGGAGGTCAGCGTGACCGGGCAGATCTCGCGCGCCAGGTGCCCGGCCTCGATGGCGGCCAGGGCCTTGCACTGGCTGGCCAGGGCCATGCGGTCCTGGGCCTCGCGCTCAATGCGAAACTCGGCGGCCACGTTCTCGGCGGTCTCGGGCATGGAATCCACGCCATGGCGCTCCTGCATGCGCGGGTTGACGAAGCGCCAGCCGATGGTGGTGTCGTACACCGCCGGGCTGCGGGCGAACGCCGCCTCCGCCTTGGGCATGACAAAAGGAGCGCGGCTCATGCTCTCCACGCCACCGGCAATCAGCAGCTGTGCCTCGCCCGCCTTGATGGCGCGTGCCGCCGTGCCCACAGCGTCCAGACCGGAGCCGCACAGCCGGTTGATGGTGGCGCCGGGCACCTCCAGCGGCAGGCCCGTCAGCAAGGCAGCCATGCGGGCCACGTTGCGGTTGTCCTCCCCGGCCTGGTTGGCGCAGCCGTAGAGCACATCGCCCAGCGCTGCCCAGTCCACCCGGGGGTTGCGCGCCATCAGCGCCTGGATGGGCAGCGCGGCCAAGTCGTCGGCGCGCACACTGCTCAGCGCGCCGCCATAACGGCCAAAGGGGGTACGGATGGCATCGCAGACATAGGCTTGGATCATGGGGGGCTCCTGGGTGCGGCTGCCATTATCGGAACGCCCGCCCGCGCCCCAAGCCCCCAGGGTCACCTCAGAGACTGTGGGCACCGCTACACTGCGGCCATGTTCCAGCCCAGCCAAGCCGACGTCCGCCGATTTTTCTGCGCAGCCCATGCCAAGGCACGCGCGGGCGAGCCCATGGAGGCCATCGAAACCCTGGCCAGCCTTTGGATCGACGAGCACCCCGAATACCACGCCGAACTGCAGGATGCCGACGCAGCTGCGGCGCGCAACTACGACGAAACGCCCGACCGCACCAACCCCTTCCTGCACCTGTCGATGCACCTGTCGATCAGCGAGCAGTGCAGCATCGACCAGCCGCGCGGCATCCGCCAGGCCGTGGAGCTGCTGTCCAAACGACTGGACTCACTGCACGATGCGCACCACGCCGCCATGGAGTGCCTGGGCCAGATGCTCTGGGACAGCCAGCGCTCGGGCCGACCGCCCGATGGCGATGCCTATATCGCTGCGGTGCAGCGACGGGCCACGCAGGATTAACCGCTATATTTTTGATAGCTACTGACGCCCACCGAACGGGCGCAAAAGCCGTTTTTACCCCTACCTCCAGCGCGACTGCGGCACCACGCGCAGGTCGCCATCGAGCTTGCCGATGTACTGCGCCAGCGCCTTGAGTTCCGCCGGGGTGAACTGCGAGACCACGCCCGCCATCACCGGGTTGCTGCGGCCCACGTAGGCCTGGTCAGCCTTGGCCTGGTAGGACGTGAGGGCCACGTACAGGTAGTCGGCATGCTGCCCGGCGATCTTGGGGTAGGAAGGGTCGATGGGCTTGGCAAAGTTGTCGCCATGGCAGGACACACACGCCCCTTTTTGCAGCAGCTGCGCCACCTGGGCGCTGGGCTCGCGGCGCGGGGTGGCAGGCAGTTCGGTGCCCGCCTTGCCGTGCTGGGCGTAATAGGCAGAGAGGTCGGCAATGTCCTGCGGAGTCAGGCTGATGGATACGCCGCGCATGGTGGGGTGCTTGCGCTCGCCCTGGTGGTAGGCCTGCAGCGCGGCGGCCAGGTAAGCGGCGTTCTGGCCCGAGATCATGGGGACGCGGTGCACCTGCGGAAAGCTGGACTGGTACCCTGCGATGCCATGGCAGCCAATGCACATGGCGTTCTTTTGTTCGCCCGCCTGGGCGTTGCCCTGCACCTCCTGGGCGTGGATGGCGGCGGTCCCGCAAGCGACAGCCAATGCAACAAGCGTGTGGAGCGTCTTTTTCATTTTGCGAGCACAATCTTTGTGGAAGAAAACCCTGGGGCACAGGTGCTGAAAATGATTATATCCAGCCGCTGTCAAGCCCATTTGTCAACGATACCGCATTTAATTTCATGAAATTCCAAGGCTCCCAGAACTACGTCGCCACCCAGGACCTCATGCTGGCCGTGAATGCGGCCATCCGGCTGCAGCGCCCCTTGCTGGTCAAGGGCGAACCCGGCACCGGCAAGACCATGCTGGCCGAGGAAGTCGCCCAGGCGCTGGACATGCCGCTGCTGCAGTGGCACATCAAGTCCACCACCAAGGCGCAGCAGGGTTTGTATGAATATGACGCCGTGAGCCGCCTGCGCGACAGCCAGTTGGAAGGCAGCAGCGAGCGCGTCAAGGACATCCGCAACTACATCGTGCAGGGCGTGCTGTGGCAGGCCTTCACGGCCGACCGCCCGGTGGCACTGCTGATCGATGAGATCGACAAGGCCGACATCGAATTCCCCAACGATCTGCTGCGCGAGCTCGACCGCATGGAGTTCTACTGCTACGAGACGCGCGAGCTCATCAAGGCCAAGCACCGCCCGCTGGTGTTCATCACCTCGAACAACGAAAAGGAACTGCCCGACGCCTTTCTGCGCCGCTGCTTCTTCCACTTCATCAAGTTCCCCGAGCCAGACACCATGCGCCAGATCATCGGCGTGCACTTTCCCACGCTCAAGGGCGATCTGCTCTCGGTGGCCATGAAGACTTTCTACGACGTGCGCAACCTACCGGGCCTGAAAAAGAAGCCTTCCACCTCCGAGCTGCTGGACTGGCTCAAGCTGCTGGTGGCCGAAGACATTCCGCTGTCGGCCCTGCAAAGCGCCGACAACAAGGTGTCGGTGCCGCCGCTGGTGGGCGCCTTGCTGAAAAACGAGCAGGACGTGAGCCTGTTCGAAAAGCTGGTGTTCATGAACCAGAGGAACAGATAAGAGCATCCCCCTGTGTCGCTTCGCTCCATCCCCCTTCTCTCGAATTGCTGCGCAATTCGGGAAGGGGGACGCTCCCAGCGCGGCGGGGCGGCCCTTGCGCGGGAGCCCTGGCGGGGGCAGCGCCAGTCTCAGGGGCCACGGATGATGTACGCGATATGGAAAATTGACATCGGAGCCAACGCATGAGTTTTGTTCAACCCGTTGTGATGCGAGACCGCAACGTGCGCCTGGAGCCCCTGGGCCTGGAACACGTAGCGGGTCTGGCCGATGCCGCTGCCGACGGTGAACTGTGGAAGCTGCGCATCACCTCGGTGCCCGAGCCGCAGGACACGCGCGCCTACATCGAAACCGCACTGGAGGGCCGCGCCCAAGGCCACCGCTTTGCCTTTGCCGTGCTGGACGACGCCAGCGGCCAGGTGCTGGGCAGCACCAGCTTCCACGACATCCTGCCGGCCGTGCGCCGCGTGGAGATCGGCTGGACCTGGTACCGCAAGAGCGTGCAGCGCACCCACGTCAACACCACCGCCAAGCTGCTGATGATGGGGCACGCCTTTGACCAGCTCGCCTGCCACGTGGTGGGCTGGCGCACCGACAACTTCAACTTCGCCAGCCAACGCGCCATCGAACGCCTGGGCGCCAGAAAGGACGGCGTGATCCGAGGCCATGCACTGCGCCGCGACGGCACCATCCGCGACACCGTGATGTACAGCATGCGCAGCGGCGAATGGCCCGAGGCGCGTGCACAATTGCTATACCTTTTGCAGCGCCATGCGCAGGATTGACGGGCGCTAGAGGCTATTTTTATGTTGATTGACTTTTTCTACACCCTGCGCGCAGCCAAGCTCCCGGTATCGGTGAAGGAGTACCTCACCCTGCTCGAAGCGCTGGAGGCAGGCGTGGTGGGGCCGCGCTCCGAGGACGCCTGGAGCCTGGACGATTTCTACTTCATGGCGCGCACCGCGCTGGTCAAGGACGAGAAGCACTTCGACAAGTTCGACCGCGCCTTTGCCGCTTACTTCAAGGGCGTGGAAATGGTGGCCGACTTCACCAAGGAAATCCCCGCCGACTGGCTGCGCAAGGTGCTGGAGCGTGAGCTGAGCCCCGAGGAGAAAGCTGCCATCCAGAAGATGGGCTGGGACGAGCTCATGGAGACGCTGAAAAAGCGCCTCGAAGAGCAGAAAGAGCGCCACGAAGGCGGCAGCAAATGGATAGGCACGGGCGGTACCAGCCCCTTTGGCCACGGTGGCTACAACCCGCAGGGCGTGCGCATTGGTGGTGCGGGCAAGAACCGCAGCGCCGTCAAGGTGTGGGAGCAGCGCGCCTACCGCGACTACGACGACCAGCAGGAGCTGGGCACGCGCAACATCAAGGTGGCACTGCGCCGCCTGCGCAAGTTCGCACGCGAGGGGCACGAGCTGGAACTCGATCTGCCCGACACCATCCGCAGCACGGCGGCCAATGCGGGCTTCCTGGACATCAAGATGGTGCCCGAGCGCCACAACAACGTGAAGGTGCTGCTGCTCATGGACGTGGGCGGCACCATGGACGAGCACATCCAGCGCGTGAAGGAACTCTTCAGCGCCGTGAAGGCCGAGTTCAAGCACCTGGAGTTCTACTACTTCCACAACTGCGTGTACGACTTCGTCTGGAAGAACAACCGCCGCCGCTTTGCCGAGAAGTTTCCCACCTGGGACATCATCCGCAAGTACAACAAGGACTACAAACTCATCTTCGTGGGCGACGCCACCATGAGCCCATATGAAATTTTGCAGCCTGGCGGCAGCGTGGAATACAACAACGAGGAGGCCGGGGCCGAGTGGCTGCAGCGCCTGACGCACGCCTTCCCCCGCTACGCCTGGGTCAACCCCGAACCGCAGGGCGTGTGGGAGTATCGCCAGAGCATCAGCATCATCCAGCAGCTCATGGGCCACCGCATGTTCCCTTTGTCACTCAAAGGCCTCGAAGACACCATGCGCCTGCTGTCAAAATAGCCGCATGCCACGCCACGCCCCAACGCCGGCCCGATGGTCGGCGTTGCTGTTTTTCTGCCTGGTGCTGACGGGCTGCAGCCTTTGGCCCCGCGCGAACGACGCCGGGCCCGACGACGACCCCGGCACGCCCCTGGCCTTTGAGGTGCACATCCAGGCCCCGGACGCACTGCGCCCGCTGCTGGAACAGCATCTGGACCTGCAACGCTTTCGCCACCTGCCCGACCTGCGTGCCGACGAACTCGAACGCCTGCGCGATGCCGCAGCCGCCAACGCCCGCGAGTTGCTGGCCACCCAAGGGTACTTTTCGCCCGAGGTCCAGTTGCACATGGCGGCGGCTGCGCTGGGCAGCCAGGCCGCGCAGCGCATCACCGTACAGGTGGCGCCTGGCCCGCGCACCCAGGTCACGCAGGTGGACATCCGCCTGCAAGGCCCAGGCGCCCACGAGCCCACCGCCGAGCGCCTGCAGCGGCGCCTCCAATCCCAGTGGACGCTGCCCACCGGCCTGCCCTTCACCCAGGACGGCTGGGACAGCGCCAAGCAACACGGCCTGCGGTTACTGCAAACACAGCGCTACCCGGCAGCGCGCATTGCACACAGCCAGGCCGACATCACCCCCGCACAACAGCAAGCCCGCCTGGCCGTGGAGTACGACAGCGGCCCCCCGTACCGCTTTGGCGCGCTGCAGGTGCAGGGCAGCGCCCGCTACGGCAGCGACGCCGTGCGCCGCATCGCCCGCCTCCCCACGGGGGGCGACTACAGCGAGAGCGCGCTGCTCGATGCGCAGCAGCGCCTGACTGACAGCGGCTACTTCGATGCCGCCTTCCTGGCGCTGCAAAGCGATGCCGCAGATCCCCAGGCTGCGCCTGTGGTGGCCCAGGTGCGCGAGGCAGCGCTGCAAAAGCTGGTGCTGGGCGTGGGCGCCTCCACCGACAGCGGCCTGCGCCTCTCGGTGGACCACACGCACAACCGCCTGCCCTGGCTGGGCTGGCGCGCCCTCAGCAAGGTCAGCATGGACCGCAACACCCAGTCGATCAACAGCGACTGGACGGCCCTGCCCGACGACAATGGCTGGCACTGGTTCACCCAAGCGCAGGTGCAGCGCGACGCCACGGGCAGCACCATGGTGCACAGCAGCCGCCTGCGCGGTGGCCGGGGCAAGATCAGCAAACGCATCGACCGCTTCCTGGCGCTGCAGTTCGACAGCGCCGACAGCCAGGGTGCGGGCGCACCGCCCTCCAGCGCAGCACTGAGCCTGCACTACGGCTGGACCGGGCGCTACTTCAACCAGCACACCAACCCCACGCGGGGCTGGGGCCTGGCCTGGGCGCTGGGCCTGGGCCACACGCTGCGGCCAGAGCGCGACCCCTATGTGCGCGCCCTGGCACGCTGGCTGCACTACCGGCCGCTGGAGCGGGTGGGCACCGCCACCCAGCCCGGTCGCAGGGCGCGCATTGCCTGGCGCGCCGAAGCCGGGGCCGTGCTGGCACGCGACAGTGCGCCGGTGCCCGCGAGCCAGCTGTTCGTGACCGGGGGCGACACCACCGTGCGCGGCTATGGCTACCACAGCATTGGTGCGCGCACCAGCGCGGGGCAGACCGTGGGCGGCCGCTACCTGGCCGTGGCCAGCGCGGAATGGCAGCGCCCCCTGGTGTTGGACGGCGCCCCCTCCGACTGGGAAAGCGCCTGGTTCATCGACGCAGGTGCCGTCGCCGACCGCGTGGGCGATCTGCACGCCCGCGTGGGTGTGGGGGCAGGCCTGCGCTGGCACAGCCCGGTAGGGCCGGTGCAGGCCGATCTGGCCTACGGCGTGCAAGAACGCAAGCTGCGCCTGCACCTGCGCCTGGGCTTCAGCTTCTGAGCCGCGACCATGCGCAGCCGTCCCCCCAACGCACCCGGCCCTGAGCACTTTGCCGCAGGCGCCAGCCTGCCCGCGCCCCCCAACCCCTACGCCGCAGCCGCCGGGCGTGGCACCCTGGCACCGGGCGCCGCCCAGCCCAGGCCCTGGGCATGGTCCCTGCTCACCCACGCCTTGGTGCGCACCGGCGCGCTGGCCTTGCTGGTCTGCGCGGCACCGGTGGCATGGCTGCACCTGCCAGGCTCGCTGGAGACCGCCCTGCGCTGGCTGCCTTCGCTGCTGCCCGCAGGCCAGCAGTTCGAGGCGCTGGGCGTACAAGGCACGCTGCGCCACGGCGGGCACATCGCCAGCCTGCGCTGGAGTGGCCCGGGCCTGCGCCTTCAGGCCCAGGACGTGCAGATGGACTGGGATCTGGCCACGCTGCTGCAGGGGCGCGTGGTGCTCAGCCAGCTGCGGGCTGCACAGCTGGCACTGGACAGCGTGCCGCAGCCCCCCGCACCCGACCGTGGTGCTGCACCGCCCGAGCACCTGGCCTTGCCGCTGGCGGTGGATGCACAGGCACACATTGGCCAACTGCTGTGGAACGGCCAGCCCCTGGCCCAAGAGCTGCAGGCGCGCTACCAGTATGAGGAGCCCTTGCACCGCCTGGAGCTGATCCAGGTGCAGGTGGCCCAAGGCCGGTACCACGCCAGCGCCACCCTGCAGGCGCAGGCCCCTTGGGCCTTGACAGCCGAGGCCGAGGGCAGCGTCAGCACCACCACCCCCGCCGGACAGCCGCTGGAGCTGCAGGCCAGGGCCCGCGTTGAAGGCCCCTGGACCGGCGCCAACGCGCTGCTCAACCTGCAAGCCACGCTGCAGCCCGCGCCACAGCACGGCACGGCCCTGCAGACCCACGCGCAACTCGACGCCACACTCTCCCCCTGGGCGGTGCAGCCGCTGCAACAGGCACAGGCCAGGCTGCAGGCCATCGATCTGGCGGCGCTCTGGCCCCAGGCGCCACAGACAGCGCTCCAAGGCCATGTGCAGGTGCAGCCGCAGGGCGCCACCGGCTGGCAGATCGATGCGCAGCTGAACAATGCACAGCACGGCCCCTGGGACCAGGGGCGCCTGCCCCTGCAGGCCGTACAGGCCACGGCGCACTACAACGGCACCCACTGGGAGCTGCACCATGCGCGCCTGCAAGCTGGCACGGGCCATATCACCCTGCAAGGCCAGTACCACCCCGCCAGCCACCAGGTGCACGGCAGCGCCCGCCTGCAGGGGCTGGATCCGGCCCTGCTGCACAGCCGCTGGGCGCACCAGTCGATCGGCGGCACACTGCAGGCACGGCAAGACGACGCTGGCATGCACTGGCAAGTAGAACTGCAAGCCGCCCCGCACAACAAGGCAGCGCCCGCCGGACTGCGGCTGGACCATGCCCGCGCCCAGGGCCACTGGCAGGGTCGCATTCTGCAGGTCGATCGGTTGGATGTGCAGGCGCTGCAGGCCCGCCTGCAAAGCCCTGGACTGGAACTGCGCTGGGACCAGGCTGCACCGCAGGCGCGCGGCAGCCTGGGCCTGACCTTGCCCGGCGCCAGCGCCCAGGCCAGCGGGCACTGGAGCGCCCTCAACGGTGCGGGCCAGGCCCAGGTGGATGTTCAGCAGGCGGCCCTGGCACAGGCCTGGCTGCGGGCGCTGCCCGGCCTGCCTGCCCCCGCGCTGGCAACAGGCACGGCCCAGGGCCAGGCCCGTCTGGACCTGCGCTGGCAAGGCGGCTGGCAGGCGCTGACCAGCGCCGATGGCAGCGCAGCACAGCTGGAGGCTTCACTGTCCATTCCGCGGCTGGACTGGACTCCCCTCCCCGCAGCCCCCCAGTCCCAGGAGCCGCTGCAATGGCGCGAGGTACAGGCCCGGCTCAGTGGCAACGCACGACTGGCCCGACTCGAAGTGGACGCGCAGACCCTGGCCCAGGGCCACCGCCTGCGCCTGCAAACCCGCTTGAGCGGCGGCCAGGACGCCCCTGCCGAAGGCAGCAGCGCCACCCCAACCGCCTGGCACGCCGAGCTGGCCACGCTGCAGCTCACGGCGTTGCCCGCCACACCGGGCACGGGCAAGCCCTGGGCGCTGGCGCTGGCCGCCCCGCTTTCCCTGGCGCTGCAGACTGCACCCGGGCCCAGTGTCACCATGCAAGCAGGCGGGGGTTCCGCCCAGCTCAGCGGTCCGCTGCCCGGCCACACCCAACTGCATTGGGAGCCCCAGCGCCTGCGCACCCACCCCACCCAGCCCTGGCAGTGGCAAAGCCGGGGTGCGTTGGAAGGCCTGCCGCTGGACTGGCTGGCCGCGATATCACCCAAGCTCGCGTCGGCCCTGCACCCCGCCGCAACAGGCCAGGCACCCTTGCTGCTGCAAGGGCGCTGGGACTCCGAGGGCGGCCCGCGCCCGCGTGCCAGCGCCAGCCTGCAACGCCACAGCGGCGACCTGCCCCTGCCGCTGGGCGACACCGGCGCGGCCCCCACCACCGCAGGCGTGCGCACCCTGGCCCTGCAGGCAGACGCCGAGGGCGACACCCTGCGCGCCCGGCTGCACTGGGACAGCGAACGCGCAGGCACGCTGGAGGTGCAGGCGTCCACACAGCTCACCACCGGCCCGCAGGGCTGGCAATGGCCCGCGCAGGCGCCCATCACCGCACAGGTGCATGCGCGCTTGCCGCAGCTGGGCGTCTGGTCTGCCCTGGCGCCACCCGGCTGGCGCGTGCAGGGCACTGTGGACGCGCAGGCCCGCCTTTCGGGCACGCGCAGCCAACCCCGCTGGCACGGCAGCCTGGCCGCCGATGGCTTTGCACTGCGCTCGGTACTGGACGGCGTGGATCTGCGCGACGGGCGCCTGCGCGCAGCCCTGCAGGGGGACCGCATCGAGATCACCGAGCTGCAACTGCATGGCAGCCCGGGCGGCGGCGCCCACATCCCCGGCTTCAGCGGCAACCGCACGCCCCCACCGCGCGACGGTGGCCGCCTGCAGGCCCAGGGCCACCTCTCCTGGGCCGACGGCCAAGGCCTGGCGCTGGACCTGCGCGCCCAGGCCCACGCCCTGCAGGTGCTGGCCCGGGCCGACCGGCAGGCCAGTGTCTCCGGCACGCTGCGGGCCACCACCGACCAAGGGCTGCTGCGCCTGCACGGCCAACTGCGCGCCGACCGCGCCAGCGTGCTGCTGCCCGACGCCAGCGCGCCGCGCCTGGGCAGCGACGTGGTCGTGCACCGCACCGACGACCCCATCCCAGCGCCCACCCCAGCCGCCCCCAGGCCAACGGCCCGCGCGCCCGAGGTGGGCCTGCAGCTGGACCTGGGTGACGACTTTGCCGTGCAGGGGCACGGCATCACCACCCGCCTGACCGGGCAAATCACGCTGCAAAGCGGCAACCCGCCGGGCGCCCCGCTGCGCGTGCTGGGCGAGGTGCGCACCGTGCAGGGCCGCTACCGCGCCTGGGGCCAGGTGCTGGACGTGGAAACCGGGCTGATCCGTTTCAACGGCCCCTACGACAACCCGGCGCTGGACATCCTGGCCCTGCGCCCGCACCTCAGCACACGCGCGGGCGTGCAGTTGCAGGGCACCGCACAAGCGCCACGCGTGCGCCTGTACGCCGACCCGGAACAGCCCGACGCAGAAAAGCTGGCCTTGGTGGTGCTGGGGCGCAGCGCCGCCAACGGCACCGCCGAATCGGCACTGCTGCAACAGGCCGCGCTGGCACTGCTGGGCAGCAAGGGCACCAACCCCACGGCACCGCTGGCCACCCGCCTGGGGCTGGACGACATCGGCATCCAGGCCACGCAGGACAGCAACGGCGCCAGCAGCGCCGCCCTCACGGTCGGCAAGCGCCTGTCACAAGACCTTTACCTGAGCTACGAACGCAGCCTGTCGGGCGCGCTGGGCACGCTCTACATCTTCTACGACCTCTCGCGCCACCTCACCCTGCGCGCCCAGACGGGCGAAAAGGCAGCACTGGACATGATCTACACCCGGCGCTTCGACTAAAGGCCGTAGGATTTGGGCCAAATTGGCCTGCAGCGCCCGTCCATAAAGCGCGAGCAGCTATCAAAATTGAAGCGTTTGAACGCGTACAATCCTGCGCTGCCGCTCCTCGTAGTTCAATGGATAGAACGAGTGCCTCCTAAGCGCTAGATACAGGTTCGATTCCTGTCGAGGGGACCATGTGATCGCATCACACCGCATCACAACACCTTGAAAACCCGCGTGCTTCATAGCATTGCGGGTTTTTTCTTGTCTCAAGTCATATCACCCCGTAACATGACATACCGCCTAAAAAGCGGTACTTTTGACGGTATCTTGAAATACCGCCAAACGACATACCGCCAAACGGGAGGGACTCATGGCACTGACAGATGCCTTCACCAAGAACGCAAAACACAGCGGCAAACCCGCTGGCGACAAGCACCGCGACGGCAGCGGCATGTATCTACTGGTGAATGCAGGCGGCAAATACTGGCGCATGGATTACCGCTTTGCCGACAAACGCAAAACGCTGGCGCTGGGCGTGTACCCCGAGGTCTCACTGGCAAAAGCCAGACAGCGACGCGACAAGGCCCGCGAGCTGCTGGCCGACGGTATGGACCCCGGCATTGCCAAACGCGAAGAAAAGCAAGCCAAGGCGGCAGCGGCAGGAAACACCTTTGAGGCGGTGGCAGAGCAATGGCTCAAAGCCACGGCGGCAAAGCGGGCCACCATCACGCAGGACAAGGTGACGACATGGCTGCGCAAGGACGTTTTCCCCTACATCGGCAAGATGCCTATCACCAGCATCGGGCCGCGTGACGTGCTGGCCGTGGTGCGCAAGATGGAAGCGCGGGGCGTGATCGACAGCGCAAAGCGGATCGGCCAGATATGCGGGCAGGTGTTCCGGTACGCGGTGGCTGAGGGCACGGCAGAACGGGACGTGACCACCGACCTGCGCGGCGCATTCCAGCACGCAGAGAAAAAACACTATGCCGCCATCACCGACCCGGCAAAGCTGGGCGAACTACTGCGCTCCATTCACGCCTACACCGGGCACCCCTACAGCGTGGCAGCGCTGAAGCTATCCCCGCTGGTGTTCCTGCGCCCCGGCGAACTGCGCACCGGCGAATGGGCCGAGATTGATCTGGAGGGGCTTTGTTGCACAAGTCGGAAGATAGACGCAATGACCCCAGCCCCAGACGCAGCTATGCCATGGCACCCACGGGCACCGTGCTCGGGCGCCCGAGTTGCGTGAAACGGTTGAGCAGAGCCACACGCACATGCAACTCCACCACCTGCCGCTCAAACGTGCGCGCCATCACCCGT